>NZ_JBIWAP010000062.1:0-33966 GCF_044760075.1 Kitasatospora sp. NPDC098663
TGCCGTCCTTGATGAACGGCAGCCCGGCCGCGGTCTGGTAGACGCTGATCGCCAGGTTCTCGATCGACGCGGCGGTCTGCAGCGCCATGATGTCGTCCGCCATGGACTTGGAGCCCGACGCGGAGGGCGAGGGCGAGTCGGCGAACGCACGGTTGGCGCCCAGCAGAGCGGCCATCCCGGCAGCGCCGGCGAGCAGCCCGCCGCGCTGCCACCACCGGCGCGGCATCGGCTCGGCCGCCTGCCCGAAGTCGATCAGCGCGCTGCGTGTGATCTTCACGGCGTCGCTGTTCAGATCCTGCGACTGCTCGGTGAGTTCTTCGAGCAGCCGGGTGTCGATGTGCTCAGTGGCCATCATGCTCCCGTCTCAGGCCGGAGCCCGCCGGTCCGCGGGCTCGTACGTGATGCCTTCGGCGCGGCCGGGCCACCGGCTTGCCCGGCTCCCCCACAAAAACCCGGATTCACCCGTCTGAGTGACGGAGCATCAGTATTAGCGCTGTATACGGCCCCAGTGGCAGGATCGGCCGGCGGCTGAAGGCAAGCGGCGGGCGAGACCCGGGGCCGTGCTGCGTCGGATCCGGGAGTGTGGACAGTTCAGCGGGCGCGAGCGCACGGTGCCCGGTAGTCAGGCGGCCGGGCGGCTGGGGGCGGCGGGGCCCGGCCTGAGTTCCGGGCCCCGCCCGCGTGTTTCGTTCCGGCTGGGTTGGGGGCCGGTACGAGAAACGCGCACCAGTGCTTCGAGGGCGCTTTCGTGCCGGATGGCTGCCCGAGCTCAATTTGACCCGGACGGAGCAGCACCAGCCGGGCCGCAGACTTATGCGAGCCACGGCCCGGTGCGTTCTCGGCGACCTGATGGGGCGGCCGGACCGGCCGGTGCCGAGTGGCGGTCAGCGTACGTGGTTGTGCTGTCCGGTCCCGGCAGGTCGGCATCCCCAGGCCAAGATCGCGGCCGTGTAGTCGGCGGCCGCACGGTGCCACCGGTGGGCGCCACGGAGCATGGCGTGGCCGCCGGCGGGCATCGCCGCGGTCTGGACGTCGGCTCCGGCGGCCCGTGCCCGGCGGGCGAAGGCCCACGTCTGCTGCGCGGAGGTGACGGTGTCGTCCTCGTCGTGCAGGAACACGGCTGCTTTGCCGAGCAGGTGGGCGACGGGCTCGCCGGGCGGAACCCAGGGTGCCAGCGCCACGACGCCGCGCACCATTTCGCCTCCGGCGGCGGCCAGGGCCGCGCGGCCGCCCATCGAGTGGCCGATCAGGACCACCGGTGCCTGCGGCGCCAGCTGGGACAGGGCATCGAGCGCACTGGTGGTGTCGTGGACCGGGTCGGCGTAGTGCCCGTTCCATCCGCGGCAGCGGTAGCGGACCTGTGCGAGGAGGACATCTTGGCCCCACGGGCGATGGCCGATCTCGGCGGCGAAGAAGCGCATCCGCAGTTCGGGCAGGCTGAGCCGGGGCACCGGCCGGAGGCTGTCCGCTTTCCCACCGTGCAGCAGGAGCACGGCGGCTGCGGGCCGTTCTGGCAAGTGCCGCACGAGCAGCCGGTCCGCCCCGTGGTTGTCCGCTGCGGCCGTCGCGGTGTCGGCGTCGTGGCTGGCAGGGTCCGCCAGTGGGGACTCAGGCGTTGTCGGGGCGCGTCCCGCCCACCATGGCGGGCTCATCGGCGCGGGGGGCGGGGAAGGAAGCCGCTGGTGCGGGCGACGTATTCGTCCCACCCCGGCTTGCTGGAGCCGAGTTTGCGTTCCAGCAGGGGCTTGCCGCTGCCGAACGCCAGCAGGTAGGTCATCAGGACGGGGCTGAGGACGAACGCCCAGCCGATCGGCTCGGCGGCGGCGAGCAGGAACAGGGCCCACCAGACGCAGGCGTCGCCGAAGTAGTTGGGGTGCCGTGTCCAGGCCCACAGGCCGCGGTCCATGACCTTGCCGCGGTTGACCGCGTCCGCCTTGAAACGCGCCAACTGCCAGTCACCCACCGTCTCGAAGAACATGCCCACCGCCCACAGGGCGAGCGCGGCGACGGCGAGCGGGCCCAGCGCTCCGGTGAGGTACTGGGCTGCCTGGACGGGCAGGGACACGAACCAGACGATGGCCGCTTGCAGCAGGTAGACCATGCGCAGGGCGTAGAGGTTGCGCCGCCCGGGCCTGGCCTTGGCGAGCATCCGGTCGTAGCGGGGGTCCTCGCCGTGGCCGCGCGAACGCGACCAGATATGTGCGGACAGCCGCAGCCCCCACACCGTCACCAGGACCGTGACGAGCAGGCGCCTTGCGGGGTCGCCGTGTCCGGAGGAGAAGGCGTAGCCGGTCCAGGCGACGGCGGTGAACGCCAGGCCCCAGGCGACGTCGACGCCCCGATGACGGCCCGTGCGCACCCCCACCGCGAAGGCCAGGAGCAACACGGCGAGGGCGGCGCCGGCCGTGGCGGCGAGGTTGATCGCGAAGGCGGCGGCGTTCACGACGCCCTGCCCTGGTACCAGTCGGCCGGGGTGGCGGGTGCGCCGCTGGTGCCGGTGGTGGTGGGGCGGATGGCGAGGATCTGGTCCACGCCCATCCGCCGTTCGGCGAACGCGAGGGAGCTGCCGGCCATATAGAGCTGCCACAGGCGCACGGAGGGCCCGCCGACCAGGGCGGTGAACTCGGCGCGGTGCTCGTCGAGGCGTTCGTGCCAGGCGTCGATGGTGCGGGCGTAGTGCTCGCGCAGCGCTTCGACGTTGCGTACCTCCAGTCCGGCGTGCTCCAGCAAGGCCACGGTCTCGCCGACCGGGCGCATGTGCATGTCGGGGGCGATGTACGTTTCGATGAAGGCCCCGCCGCCGGGCGCCACCGTGGAGCGCGACATCTGCTGGACCAGCAGGCGGCCCTCGGGCCCCAGCAAGCTGTGCAGGCGGCGGGCGAAGGCGGGGTACTGCTGGTCGCCGACGTGCTCGCCCATCTCGATGCAGCTGATGGCGTCGAAGGGGCCGTCGGCGATCTCGCGGTAGTCGCGCAGCAGCACGCTCACTTGGTCGGTGAGGCCGCCGGCTTCGACTGCGGCGGTGGCGAAGGCGTGCTGGCGCTGGGAGAGGGTGACGGCGGTGACCTGGGCGCCGAAGTGGCGAGCGGCGTGCACGGCCAGTGCGCCCCAGCCGCAGCCGACGTCCAGCAGGCGGCTGCCGGGGGTGAGGTCGAGTTTGCGGCAGATCAGGTCGAACTTGGCTTCCTGCGCGGTCTGCAGGCTGTCGCTCTTGGGGGTCCAGTAGGCGCAGGAGTAGGCCATCGCCTCGCCGAGGAGCAGGGCGTAGAACTCGTTGGAGAGGTCGTAGTGGTGGCTGATCACCGCCCGGTCGCGGGCACGGCTGTGCAGCGAGCCGCGTACGCGGGCGCGGCCGCCGGGCGGCTGGGGGCGCGGGCCGAGGACGCCGAGCCGGGCGGCGGCCCCCAGCAGCGCCGGCCACTCGCGCAGGCCCGGGCGGACGGGGCCGGTGCCGGCGAGCGCGGCGCGCACCTGGGACAGGGCTGGGGCGAGGTCGCCTTCGACGTCGAGGTCGCCGCTGATCCAGGCGTCGGCCAGGCCGAGTTCACCGGGCTGCCAGAGCAGGCGCCGCAGGGCGCGCCGGTTGCGCAGCACCACGGTCGGCGCACCGGCCGGGCCGGCGCTGGAGCCGTCCCAGGCCCTGATCCGGAACGGCAGCGGACGCTGGAGCAAGGCGGTGAGGTGGTGGGCGAGCAGTTGGGCGGCGGTGGTCATCGGGTCGGCTCCGGGCGGGTGAGGAGGATCTGCTGGACGTCGAGGTAGCCGGCGGCGAACCCGGCCTCGGAATAGGCGAGGTAGAGCTCCCACATGCGGCGGAAGACCTGGTCGAAGCCGAGGGCGTCGACCTGCTCGGCGCGAGCGGTGAAGCGCTCGCGCCACAGCCTCAGTGTTTCGGCATAGTGCGGGCCGAAGGAGGCGCAGTCCGCGACGCGCAGGCCCGTATGGCGGGCGGTGGACTGGCGGATCGCGTCGAGCGAGGGAATCTGGCCGCCGGGGAAGATGTACTTGAGGATCCAGGTGTAGGTACCGCTGCTGGCGAGCATCCGTTCGTGCGGCATGGTGATCGCCTGCAGCGCCACCCGCCCGCCCGGGGCCAGGACGCGGTCGATGGTGGCGAAGTAGACCGGCCAGAACGGCCGGCCGACCGCCTCGATCATCTCCACGCTCACCACCGCGTCGAACTCGCCCTGGACGGCGCGGTAGTCGCACAGCCGCACCTCGACCCGGTCCGCGTACCCGGCATCCGCGATACGGCGCTGGGCGAGGTCCTGCTGCTCCTCGGAGAGGGTGAGGCTGACGACCGTGGCCCCGCGGGCGGCGGCGCGCAGGGCGAGTTCGCCCCAGCCGGTGCCGATCTCCAGCACCTTGCTGCCCGCGCGGACGTGGGCCAGGTCCAGGAGACGGTCGATCTTGCGGTGCTGGGCCGAGGACAGGCTGTCCCAGGAGGCGAGCGGCGTGCCGCCCGTCGTGGTGGGGAAGACGGCGGAGGAGTAGGACAGGGTGGGGTCGAGGAAGAGCGCGAACAGGTCGTTGGACAGGTCGTAGTGCCGGTGGATGTTGCTGCGGGCGTTGTCCGGGGTGCTCAGTTCGGTGGCGGGTGGGCGCTTGACGTACAGGCGGCGCAGCCACTGCGCTCCGGTGGGCACCAGCGTCTCGGGGGCGGTGGCCAGTTCGCTGAGCAGCGCGACCAGGTCGGGTGAGTCCCAGTCGCCGGCCTGGTAGGACTCGCCGAAGCCGATCAGGCCGCTCTCGCCGATGCGGTGGAAGAACGCGTCGGGCCGGTGCAGGCGCACGGTGGGGGCCGAGTCGGGGGCAGGAACCAGCAGGAGGCCGCCGGGGAGTTCGACGCGCAGACTGCGGCGGCGGGCGATGCGGCCGAGCAGCCGCCGCGCCACCGCGGCGCGGACGGGTACGTGCGGGGTTCGGGCCACGTCCGGCCAGTGGTCCGCGTCGACCAGGGCCGGTGCGGCGGGTGCGAGGGGTTCGGCGGACAGGGTCATGAGGCGGAGACCTTCTGATGGGAACTATCGGTGGGGCGGGGGTGGACGGGCAGGCCGCGAAGCCACAGCCGGATGCCTTGGAGGCGGATGTGGGCGCTGACCGCCCAGGTGGAGAAGGGGTGCCGTGCTGCGGCGAGCAGCAGGCGGGCTGCTGTGGCGGTGCGGCGGGTACCGTGCACGATGGCGGTGAACGGGCGCCCGCCCTCGCGTTCGAGGTGGACGGTCAGATCCAGGCGCTCGCCCGGTTCGGGCAGTGCCATGCGGTAGCGGCCGTCGACGGGGAAGAACGGCGAGACGTAGAACTCCTTCGCCGTCTCGGCCCGGCCGCGCCCATCGGGGCGCAGGAGGTAGCGGTGGCCGCCGCCGTAGGTGTTGTGGACCTCCGCCACAGTGCAGACCGGGCGGCCGGTGTGGTCGTGGCACCAGTAGACCGTCAGTGGGTTGAAGACGTACCCGAAGGAGCGGGCGTGGGCGAGCATCAGCACGCGCCCACCCCTCAGGTCGATGCCCTCGCCGGCCAGGTAGCACTCGAGATCGCCGCGCGGTGACGGGCCCGGCCGGCCGCCGTGGTCGCGGGTCTGGAAGGATGCCAGCAGGCTCAGCGGCCACGGCAGCACCGGCAGGTGGTCGAGGTCGACCAGCCACAGGAAGGTTCGGTGCGTGAAAGCGTGGCGCACCGGGCTGGTGCGCACGTGGGCGATCCGGCACTCGTACAGCGCCGCGCCCCGCGCGCCCGGCAGCACGGCCGCGGCCGCTGGGCTTCCGGGTACCGGGGCGGGCGGGCCAGCGGTCACGGTGCGTTCACCCCGAGCAGGGCATGGGCGGCCGTGAGGCCCGAGCGGCAGCCGTCCTCGTGGAAGCCCCAGCCGTGGTAGGCGCCGGCGAACGCGGTCCGGCCGGTGGTGAGTTCGGGCAGCCGAGCCTGGGCGGCCACGCTCTCGCGCGTGTACACGGGATGCTCGTAGACGGTGCGGGAGACGACGTGTTCGTCCGCCACGGGACGGTTGGGGTCCTCGTTGAGGGTCACCAGGTAGTCCTCGGCGACCTGGAGGCCGAGGAGGCGGTTGAGGTGGTAGCTGACCCGCACGGCCGCGGCGCCGTCCGCGCAGTGGTCCATCCGGTAGTTCCACGAGGCCCGCGCCCTGGGTGCGGCGGGCAGGTGGGAGGCGTCGCGGTGCAGCACGGTGGGGTTGCGCGAGTAGCGGAACGCCCCCAGCACCTGTTGCTCGGCCGGGGTCGCATCGCCGAGCAGGTTCAGGGTCTGGTCGGCGTGGGTGGCGATCACCACGGCGTCGACCTCGCTGGTGTGACCGTCCTCGGTGGTGACCGCCACGCGGTCGCTGTGGCGGATCACCGTGCGCACCGGCGCGCCGCGATGCACAGTGCCCAGCTGTTCGGCGATCTTCGCCACGTAGGTGCGCGAGCCGCCGACCACGGTGCGCCACCTGGGCGATCCGGTGATCGAGAGCAGGCCGTGGTTGGCCAGGAACGTGAACAGGTACCGCGCCGGGTAGTCACCGGCCACGTCCGGCGCGCACGACCAGACCGCGGCGACCAGCGGCGTCATGAAGTGGCTCGTGAAGTAGGTCGAGAAGCCGCCCGCCGCGAGGAACTCGCGCAGCGTCGGGTCACCCGCTCCCGGATCGGCCAGCAGCGCGCGGGCCCGGCGGTGAAAACGCGGCACCTCGCCCAGCATCCGCAGGTACCGTCCGCGCCCGAGCGAGCCCGGGCGGGCGATCAGCCCGGCCGCACCACGCGCGCCCGCGTACTCCAGCCCGCAGCCGTCACAGCGCACCGACATGCTCATGTCGCTCTCCCGGGTCGCCACACCCAGCTCTCGCAACAGCGTCACCAGGTGCGGGTAGGTCCGCTCGTTGTGCACCAGGAACCCGGTGTCCAGGGCCAGCGTCCGGCCGTCCGCGCCGATGGCCTGCTGGGTGTGGGCGTGACCGCCCAGCCGGGCGTCTGCCTCGAACAGCTCGACCGCCCGTCCCCCGCGGTGCAGCCGGTAGGCGGCCGTCAGACCCGCGACACCCGCCCCGATCACGGCGACCGTCCCGCCGTGCTCGCCGCCGTGGGGCCGCGCAGCCGCGCCAGCCGACCGCTCTTGGACCGGAAACACCATCGTGCCCTCCCTCACGGGCAGCCCCTCTTTCGGGACTCGCCCACCCTTGTCCTCTCAGCTCCTTCGGAGCAGCCACCGGCGTGGATTGCTCCGCCCGTGACCATGAGCCCGCATCCGCGTGCGCCGGAAGCGGTGAGGTGCCCCGCGGGCCGGCACGCCCCGGCCACGGGCCGGGCGCGGCGCCCGCCGAGCGAGCCGCTAGCCTCGCGTGGCCGAACGGACAGGTGCACGCCACAGGAACGGAGAGACGTCATGACGCAGCGGAGCCGGCAGCAACTCGTGGTGCGCAGTGCGGACCGCCCGGGTGACCTCGGATGGGTGGTGATGGCGCACGGCGAGAGCTATCACGAGCAGTTCGGCTGGGACACCGACTTCGAGACCCTGGTCGCCAGGATCGTCGCCGAGTACGGCGCCGGGCACGACCCTCACCGGGAGGCCGACTGGATCGCCGAGCTGGACGGGCGCCGCGTGGGATGTGTCTTCCTGGTCGCCGGTGACCAGCCTGGGGTGGCGAAACTGCGGATCCTGCTGGTCACCGCCGAGGGCCGGGGACTCGGACTCGGCACCCGCCTGGTGGAGCAGTGCCTGACCTTCGCCCGCGGCGCAGGCTACGACCAGGTGAACCTGTGGACCAACGATGTGCTGACGGCCGCGCGCAGGATCTACCAGAGCTTCGGCTTCACCCTTATCGACGAGGAGCGCCACCACAGCTTCGGACACGACCTGCTCGGACAGAACTGGACCCTCGACCTGCGCCCCGGCGCGGTGGACAGCAACGGCTGACCCCCTGCCCCTTGCCGCACGAGGCGCCCGCGCCGGTCGCGAGCGGATCAGCAGAGGCCGCATCCGTCACCACCGCTCTCCCGCGCCCGGGCCGTCCGTGAGCCGGGGCGCCCTCACCCCCGGGTCCGACCACGGGGATGAGGGCCGCCTGGTGCCGGCCGGCGTTCAGCTGAACGGCATGAGCAGCACCGGCTGCCCGCTCGGGTGCGGGGAGCCGCCCGCGGGCTCCACCGTCACACCGATCCCGACCGCGTCCTTGATCTTCCCGTCGAGGAGCATGGTCCCCGAGGAGGCCGCCAGCAGCCCGCCCGGGCGCATGGTTCCGGCGTCGTTGAACCACAGCTCGTATGTCGTGCCGGACGCCAGCGCGGGCAGGCCGTCGGCCAAGAACCCTGCCTGGCCCAGGTGCTGCGACCACACCACCGTGCCGCTGCCACCGCCGCTGCGCGCCGTCGCGGTCCGCGCGTCGGGGGCAGCCAGCAGCGCGGTCAGCTGCGCCTGCTGCGTCTGCAGCTGCTGTGCCCGCACGGTGGCGTGCTCGGCACGCTGGTACTGCTGGACCGCGATCCCGCCCAGGCCGGCGGCCGCGGCGACGCACGCGGCGAGTGCCAGCCGCGTCCACGCCCGACCTCGCCCGCCGCGCCGCTCAGCAGCGACCGCCTCGCCGGGTGTGCCCGGCGGAGGAAGCTGACGTGTCGTGGCGGTCTGTGCCAGGACACGCGCCTTGAGCGCGGGCGATGGCATGAGCGTCTCGGCCGCGCCCAGGCGCGCGAGGGTGGCCTGGAACTCCGCCACCTCCACCGCACACGCCTCGCATTGCAGGAGATGACGCTCGAACGCCTCCCGCTCGGGTTCGTCGAGCGCGTGGGCGGCATACGCCCCGGTCATGGTGTGCAGATCCGCCGAAATCATCACGACCCCACCCCCAGGCAGTCACGCAGCCGGATCAGCCCGTCGCGCATCCTTGTCTTGATGGTGCCCAGCGGCACCCCGAGCATGTCGGCGACCTCCCGGTAGGAGAAGCCCTGGTAGTACGCCATGGAGACCGACTCGCGCTGAAGCTCCGTCAGGCCCTTCATGCAGCGCCGCACCTGCTCGCGCTCCAGCCTGCCCTCGACCTGCTCCGCGACTTCATCGAACGCCGGCACGTGGGAGCGCGCCGCCGCGCTCTGCTCACGCTCGGTGGCCGCCTGCGCCGAGCGCACCCGGTCCACGGCCCGGCGGTGCGCGATCGTCAGCACCCACGACATCACCTCCCCACGCTCCGGCTGGTAACGCGCCGCGCTGCGCCACACCTCCAGCAGCACCTCCTCCGACTGAGCCGGGTCGCGCAGCACCCGCCGCACCAGGCCGAACACCGGCCCGGCGACCGAGTCGTACAGCTGCCCGAACGCCGCCTGGTCGCCGAAAGCGACCCGGGCGAGCAGTTCCTTCAGATCCGGGCCCCGGCGCTGGGGGGCCGAGAGATGGATGGCGGTGTTCACCGGCGCTCCCCGGTACCGCGTGCAGGCCGGGCCGGCGGTGTGGCGGGGCGGCATGGGCCGCCGGCGGGCCGGCAGTGGGGCATGAAGATGAAGACCTCCGAGGACACGTAGGAGCGCGTCTGCCTCAGTCGCGCACCCGTCGTTCGGATCTGCGCCCCGGGCGGATTGGTGGCCGCAGCCGGGAGTGTCGGCGCGAGTGCTCTTCTCGCGGCAGGCGCCGGGCAGCGGGCGCCTCGGGGATCATATGCCCGGTCCCCGCACGGCGGCGGGGCCGGGTGTAGGAAGCGGGCTCAGTGGTGGACGGGTGGTTCGCCGAACCGGTGTCCGGCGCGGTCGGCCAGTGCGGTGGTCCAGGAGGGGAGGGAGGCGGTGCGGGCGGCGTCGGCGCCGGGTACGTCGCGGTCGGGGCCTGGGCCGGGGAGCAGGCGGGCGGCCAGGGTCAGCAGCCGGGTCGCGGTCGCGGGGGCCAATGCCTGGACGCGGGAACCGATGACGGCCGCGGGGGTGAGGACGAGTTCGGGGCGCCGGCGCTCGGCGGCGCGGACGATGGCGCGGGCGGCGCGTTCGGCGTCCATCGACAGCAGTGGAAGTGAGGCGGCGGCGGCGAACCAGGAGTACTCGGCTGCTGCTTGGCCATGGAATCGGGCGGCGGTGTGGGAGCCGGTGCGCATCAGGCCCGGGATGACGGTGGTGACCGAGACCCCGGCGGCGGCCAGCTCCGCGCGCAGGCCTTGGGAGAGGCCAGTGGCGGCGAACTTGGCCGTCACGTAGGGCAGCAGGTGCGGGGCGGGGATCCGGCCTCCGATCGAAGTGATGTTCACGACCGAGCCGGACGGGGCCGTGCGCAGGTCGGGCAGGGCGGCGGCGATCAAGCGCAGGGGTGCGAAGAGCATGGTCTCCATCGCGGTGCGGAAGTCCTGTTCGCCCAGTGCGTCGAAGGGGCCGACCTGGATGGTACCGGCGTTGTTGACGAGCATCTCGAGCGGGCCGAAGTGTTCGTGGACGGCGTCCATGAGCTGCTGCGGGGCGTGGGGTGCGGTGATGTCGCAGGCGCAGGAGGCGACGCTGGCGCCGTCGGCGGCCAGGCGCCGCTCGGCCCAGCGCAGTTCGTCCTGGTAGCGGGCACAGAGCATCACGCGCCAGCCGCGGGCGGCGAGTTCCCGTGCGATGAGCAGGCCGAGCCCGCGGGAGGCGCCGGTGACCAGCGCGGTGCGGGTGGCGCCTGGTGGCGGCCCTTCGCCGAGGCGTGGACTGTCGCGGCGTCGGCCCAGGAGATGTGCCATGGGTGCCTCCACGGTGGCGGGTCAGGGGCGAAAAATGATCTTTACGGCGCCGTCCTGCTTCTTCTGGAACATCTCGTAGGCCTTGGGGGCCTGGGTGAGCGGGAGGTGGTGGGTGGCGAAGTCGTCGACGCCGAGCGGGTCTCCGTCCAGGAGCAGGGGGAGGATGTCGGGCACCCAGCGGTGGACGTTGGCCTGGCCCATCCGCAGTTGGATCTGCTTGTCGAACATGGTGAGCAGCGGCATCGGGTCCGTCTGGCCGCCGTAGACGCCGGACAGGGAGATGGTGCCGCCGCGGCGCACGATGTCGATGGCGAGGTGGAGTGCGTGGAGCCGGTCGATGCCGGCGCGTTCCATGAGGGCGGCGCCGATCCGGCTGGGGAGGAGCGCGGTTGCCTTCTGGGCGAGTTCTGCGGCGGGGGAACCGTGGGCTTCCATGCCGACCGCGTCGATGACGGCGTGCGGTCCGCGGCCGTCGGTGAGGTCGCGGATCACCTCGGGCAGGTCCTTGCGGTGGTCGGTGAGGTTCAGCACGGTGACCCCGCGACCCTTGGCGCGCTCCAGGCGCTCGGGCACCAGGTCGACGCCGATCACCCGCTCGGCGCCTTGGTACAGGGCGATACGGGCCGCCATATCGCCGATGGGTCCGAGTCCGAGGACGACCACGCTGCCGCCCTTGGGGACGTTGGCGTAATCGACGGCCTGCCAGGCGGTGGGCAGGACATCAGAGAGAAACACGAAGCGGTCATCCGGCGGCCCGTCCGGGACCTTGATCGGCAGCGTGTCGCCGAACGGCACGCGGAGCAACTCGGCCTGCCCGCCGGGAACTTGGCCGTAGAGCTTGGTATAGCCGAAGAGCGCTGCGCCGTTGCCGTAGGCGTGGACCTGGGTGGTCTCGCACTGCGAGTGCAGGCCCTCGCCGCACGTGCGGCAGGTGCCGCAGGAGACGTTGAAGGGGATCACCACCCGGTCGCCGGCGGAGATCTCGGTGACACCGGGTCCGACGTCCTGGACCGTGCCCATGGGTTCGTGCCCGAGGATGTCGCCTTCCTCCAGGAACGCTCCCAGGACCTCGTACAGGTGCAGGTCCGATCCGCACAGGCCGCTGGAGGTGATCTTGACGATGACGTCGGTCGGATCCTTGATCGTCGGGTCGGGCACTGTCTCGACCCGTACGTCGCGCTTGCCGTGCCAGGTCAGGGCTTTCATCTGCGCCACCTCACTCAGCCGTTCCCGAAGGGCGCGTGCCCGACGGCCGGGTTGCCCCTCGGCTGCCGTACGCACCCGTAGCTCTTGCGTTGAGCGGCTGCCCGGTCGGCTGCCTCGGAAACAGAGGCCGGGCGATCGCCCGCCCCGGTCCTTGAGCCACCGGCCGCGGAAGCAACTCGCCGCGCAGCTGTCGCCCGGGGTGGGATGGGCGTCAGGCCAAGACGATGACGAAGCCGCTGTCGGGTCGGGCGATCACCCGGCTGAGCGGGATGGCGAGATCCCTGTCGGGCACCGTGTAGTCGAGCCGGGCCAGGCGCGGCGCGAGCAGCTCCAGCAGGCCGACCACGATGGCTTCGCCCGGGCAGCGGTGGCCGGTGGCCGGGTCGCCGCCCTGAGGGATCAGCGGTGTGTCGAGGAAACGCTGGGGGCGGAAGGCGTACGGGTCGCCCCACAGCGCCGGGTCGTGCTGGTGCCCGTAGAGGTCGAGGAGCACCATGGTGCCGGCCGGGATCGGCTCGCCGGCGAAGGTCAGGTCGGTGGCGGCCCTTCCGGCCACGAACGGGGCGAAGGGGTAGAACCGGCGCACCTCCTGGGCGAACGCGGTCGCGAAACCGGGGTCGTCCTTGGCGAGCCGCTCGCGGTTGTCGGGCCAGCGGTGCAGGGCGTGGGCCGCGAACGCGGCGAACCAGCAGACAGCGACGGTCGGGCGCAGGATGTTCAGCAGCTCCATCGCCGCAACCCGCGGGTTCAGCGGTGCGCCGTCGGCGTCCCGGTGCTGCGCCACGGTTTGGACCGCGGAACCTGCCGGAACGTCGATCGAGCCGTCGCGGACGGCCTCGATGAGGCCGGCGAGCTCGCGCTCCCGGCGCCGATGGGCCAGCCGGGCCCGCCAGTGGCGCGGGCCGAGGGTGGCGAAGCCGTCCACCATGGCCACCAGGTCGCGGGCGGGCGTCGGCACCTCGTCGTCGCGGAGGGTGAGTCCGGCCCAGCGGGCGACGCCTGCGGTGAGCACGTCGGCGACCGCGTCCAGCAGGACGATCCGGCCGCGTTCGCGCCACAGCGGCACCGACTGGTCCCAGGCCGCTCCGACGCTGTCGACCAGTTGGTCCACCCGGTGCGGGTCGGCGAGCAGACCGAGGAACATCGCCTCGCGCAGCTGATGCTCGGGTCCGTCGAGGCCGTGGACGGCGCCGTGGCCGAACAGGGTGGAGCGAACCGGCTCGGGCAGGACGCCGGCGCGGTGGATGTGGCGCTCGTCGTAGAAGAACCGCACCGCCTCGGGGCCGTGCAGCGCGACGGCAGGCCGCCTGGGCAGGCGGGTCCGCAGCGCCGGGCCGTCATGGCGGCGCAGCTGTTCGGGCAGCCAGGCGTAGCCGTGCAGGAGCAGGGGCAGGGTGCGGTCGACCGGGGGAAGGATCGTCGGTCCATGGGCGTCGGCCGCCCGGGGCGGTGCGGGGTGAAACCGCGTGTCGGCCGGTTGCCGCACAGGTGGTGGGCTACGCGTCGGTGCCTGAGCCGGGTTCGGCCATCTTGCGGTGGGCCTGGGCCTCGATGCGGTAGGGCAGGATCTTGTTCGCGAAGCCTTGGGCCTTGGTCCTCGCGGATCCGGCGGCGATCTTGTCCTTGCCGGCCGTCAGCGCCTCGAAGTTCTGGCGGGCGACCTGGGCGGGGGCGTCCTTGTCCTGCCGGCCGGCCTTGGTGTCCTCCATGCCGGCGCTGTGGAAGTGATCAGCACGCGCCCGTCGTCACGCTCCGCCATGTCCCGTAGGAGCAGGTTGGCCAGGTGGACGGTCGAGGTGATGTTGAGGTCGATGATCGAGAACTCGTCGGTCAGGTCGGTGTCGAGGAACGCGCCGCCCTGCCCGACGCCGGCGTTCAGTGCCGCGGCGGCGACCGGTCGGCCCGGCCCGGCCGCCAATCGCCGTGCTCCGGCCCGGTCCTCGGCCTTCGCTGGGAAGGGCGTGCGAGGCCGGCGGCCCGCCGATCGAGTACGGCGGCGGCGGGGCAGGCGGCCGACCGGGTGAGCGCGCACATTGTCGACGGCCGGCGGGGTATGCGAGGGCGCATGCGAGCTCTGATCATCAACTGCACCCTCAAGCCGTCTCCGGAGCCCTCGAACACCGAGGCTCTGGCAGAGGTCGTCCAGACCGAACTCACCGCCCGCGGGGTGGATGTCGACGCGGTGCGGGCGGTCGACCTGGACCTGAGGCCCGGGGTGAAGACCGACATGGGCGACGGCGACCAGTGGCCCGATGTCCATGCCAAGGTCGTCGCCGCCGACATCCTGATCATCGCGTCGCCGACCTGGGTCGGCCGCCCGTCCTCGATCGCCCAGCGGGTGCTGGAGCGGATGGACGCCATGATCTCCGAGACCGACGACCAGGGCCGGCCGGCCGGCCGGCTACGGCAAGGTCGCCGGCGTCGTGGTGACCGGCAATGAGGACGGCGCCCACCATGTGATCAGCGAGATCTGCGGCGGCCTGGTCGACATCGGTTACACGATCCCCGCCCAGGCGTGGACGTACTGGCACCTCGGCCCGGGGCCGGGGCCGGACTACCTGGACGAGCAGAAGGGCCACGAGTGGGCCCACACGACCGGGCGCACCATGGCGGCCAACCTGCACCACGTCGCCGCCGCCCTGGCCGGGCGCCCCTGGCCCGCCCCGGCGCAGTAGACGACGCGTGCGCGCCTTGGCCGTGCGAGTCGCAGCAGAAAGGGCCGGCAGTGCCTTGGTGCACCGGTCGGGCAGCGATTCGTTGCCCAACCCGTCGGCCGGTCAGCGCCCGGTCCGCGAGCGCACCGGTGCCCACGCCCCGGCGCTGGTGCCCGCCGACTGCGACCTCGCGAGCCTGGCCGAGCTGCGGACTTTTCTCCGGGAGTTCTCCAGCAGGCAGGACCGTGTGGACGTGCTGGTCAACGATGTCGGCGTGATGCCGCACGAGCGCTCCCTTACCCCGGACGGCGTGGAACTGACTTTCGCCACCCACGTCCTCGCGGCCTGGATCCTCATCCGGGGCCTGACGCCGCTGATGGCGCGCTCGGCGCCGTCTCGGATGGTCAACGTGACCTCAGGCGGCCCAGGACACCGCGGTGAGGGCCGTCGCGCCCAGGTAGACGGCCAGCGTGATCATGAAGAGCTTCTTACGGCCGTACAGGTCGGCGAGCCGGCCGAGGAACAGCGCCCCGCAGCACGCCCCGGCCACACACAGCGCGGCCGCCCAGGTGGTCACCTGCCCGGAGGTGATGTCGATCCCGCTGCCCTTTTCAGAGAGCCGGCCGGCGATGTTGCCGACGATCGTGACTTCCAGGCCATCCAGGATCCACACCGTGCCCAGACCTATCACGATCCGCCAGTGCCAACGCGACCACAGCAACCGGTCCATCCGGGCCGGCGCCTGCGTGCGGATCTCTCGCCCCGTCACCGACGCCGTCCCTGCTGGGGTGTGGGGCTCTGCTGGACATGATGGTCTCCGTCCCGGATTCTCGACCGGCCGGCGTGGTCGCTCGGCGCTGGACGTTACCGCCGCTCGTGTTCCCTCCGTCACCGCGGCGACACAGGGGGCACAGGACGCGGATCGGGTGCGTGGCCGGGCCTGCTCGTGTACGGCCTGGGAGTGCAACTGGACCCTCGGATGGCCAGGGCGTCGAGTTCGCGCAGGAGGTCGCCGAATCCGACGCGGGCACGGAGGTTTCGTCGCGCGGGGGTGGTAACGGGACTGCGGGTCGTGCGTTTGACGCGGTGGCCGGCTGCACTTCAGGGCGGTGATGGGCGTCCGGTCCTCGCCGGCGGCCATCACTGCGAAGCCGCTAGCGGGCTCCTGGATCGCATCGGCCGGTGGCAGCGCGAGGAGGCGCAGGCGCGCGCGTCGAGGCGGCCGATGCCCGGGCCGAAGCGGCCAGAGCCCGCGTTCAGGCAGCTGCCGCCGACCGGGCCGAACCCAGCACCGCCGCAGGCTCCCAGCAGGGCGCGCCCGGTCCAGGGAAGAATGAAGCCGTCCCGCCCGACGCCGAGTTCGGCAGCCATCGCCATGGCGTCCGCCGCTGACACCGTGTCCCCGCCCACCACGGCCCGGACGACCCGCGCCAGGACTGCTGAACGCGCACAGGTGAGGGGGCGGGTCATCGACGCCGCGCGGGAGCCCGAGACCGCTTCGGCGTCCCGGGCTCCCAGGTGTCCAGGGGCTGCTGTCAGCGTCCCTGCGAGCTGTAGTACGTGCCGAGGTTGGCCCGATAGGTGGGGTCGTTCCTGTGCACGTCCGGGTCGTACTCCGGGGCGTCTTTGATCTGCTCCTTCGTCCGCCCGACGTGGATGGTCTCCTCGCCATGGTCCACGCGCGTGATGGTGCCGGCGGGGATGACGACGTGCTTGCCGATCAACCAGGGCTTGCAGTTCACGACGATCAGGGCCGCACCGACCTCGTCCGTCGCGTCATCGACCTTACCGATGTGACCGTCGGTCGCTTCGACCTTGTAGCCGGTCAGATCGGTGCCTGTGGTGTGCTGCGAAGAGCTGGAGTAGCCCCACATGTCCGTCATGAGTTTTCCTCTGATCAGAGTTGGTGAGCGGCGCCGATCGGCGCGCGCCCATCCCGATCGTCGCCCCGCCGCTCCGCCGACGCGTGCCGCCGGCGCCATTCGGCCGAACCGCATGGCCAGCACCCGGGTTGGCGCCTCCGCCACGGGCGATCCCCGCTACCGTCACCGCGCACCACGACGGGCAGCGGCGGGAGCAGCGGGTGGAGGAGGTAACGCCGCCCGCTGCGGGGGGCGGGGTGCGAGCCACTCTCATACCGCGGCCGCGATCTGCTCGGCCTGCGCCGGCTGAGTGAGCGTACGGCATCGCGCAAACCGACCAGGCTCCGCCTCGACCCCACCAGAATGGTCCCCAGCCCTGGCCGATGACCTGTCATCAGACCCCACATCGGGTCGACCGGACACTTGTAGCTGCGCATCCTGGTGCACGTCACTACAGGCGCCTGCGGACGGAGCTCGGACAGCAGGCGGCTGCCCATAGGGGGTCTCCGCGTACGGCGGCTGGACCCGGCTCTGCACGAAGCGCGACCGGCCGTACAGGCGACTGTGCCGCTGGCGCCCGGGCGGACGGCGTTCGCGCAACTGGTCAGGCTGCGGACCGGCCGCTGCGGATGGGCGTCCGCCGGGTGAGAAGGCGCCGTCGTTCGTCCTCCGTCAGCCCACCCCACACTCCGTAGGGCTCGCGCGTCGTAAGGGCGTGACGTCTACACTCGATCCTGACCGGGCAGCTGGCGCAGACAGCCTTCGCCGCCTCCTCGCGCGCGTCGTGAGCGGAGCCACGCTCACCCGAGGGGTGGAAGAACAGGCTGTTGTCCGCTTGACGGCAGGCGCCGTCCAACTGCCAGTTCCAGTTATGGTCCAATGCTCTGGGCAAGCGGGAGATGTCTGCCACGGCACGTACCCTTCTGAAGTCGACGAACGCTATGCAACCGTCCGTCTAACCGGCTTCCGCCGCCTCAACCCGGCTGCAGCGAGATCCACTTGCGCCGTGCATGGTGTATCGGCCGCTCTGGCCTTGCCGCCGCCGCTCTCTCAGCCATTCCGACCGGGTCCGGGCTCGTCTCCGGCCCAGCACAACCTACCCGGCCAGCGTGGGTCCACCTGATACCGGGAGATGCCGCCGGGGTAGGCACACCCCGCTCCCGAGACCAGGACCAGACCGGCGGCGGCCTGCGCGGCGCCGCACGCCGCGCCATCGATGTAGAGGCCGTCCAGTGGGCCGCCCATCAGCTCCATCCGGGCCGGTCCTGGGCCGCTGCGCAACCCCTGGTCGCCCTCCCAACCCGGCCCCACTGGCCAGGGAGGCTCCTCCGGCCATGAAGGCTCGATCGGATCCCCGCTCTCACTCGCCACCCGACTCTCCCACTTCGCCCCGCCGCACCACGCGTGGCCCTCGGCCACGACCCCCGGCCACCATGGTGCACTCCGCACGGCCTGGAGCCCACCCCCACGACAGGATCAACCCGGGACGGGCTCGGTCGGCTCCACGAGCTCCCAGCGGAGACATTGACGCGTGCTCCGGCGGTCAGGCCGAAGGTGGAACCATGCCCGACCTGGGTCGATGTGGGCCCCCGTGGGCGGGATGATCACCGGGGGCGGCCGGATATGTCTCCTCGTGCTGACCAACAAGGGTCCCGGAGTCGGCACGTCTTTCAGCCCGGTCCTGCCGGCATCCCATCTGGAGCTTCCATCCGCAGTGTCAACGGCCGATCGTCTCGTCGACGCGTATGCTCGCCAGATCAACTGGTCGATCAGAGTACTGACAGCCCATCGGCTCTCACGGTCTGTTCGGGCCATTGCGTGCCCACGCCGCCGAACGGGTGGCGGCCCAGGCCCCGAGCATGGAAAGTCTCATATCTGGCTATACGTGCTGAACCGGATGTTCCGTTGCACCGCCCGGAGACTACTCGGCAGCCGCCCTGCGCATTGCTGCAGCCAGTGCTTCGGGCCGCCAATGATTGCGGACGTCCTGGCGACGGGGGCGGCGAGTGAGGAGACTGGCGTGGCGCTGTTCCTGTTCGTTCTGTTGATTGCCGTGGTGTTCGGCTTCGTCGGCGCGCTGGTGAAGGGCCTGCTGTGGCTGCTCATCATCGGGGCCGTGCTCTTCGTCGCCGCCTTGGTCCTCGGCGGCATGCATCTGGGACGTGGCCGGAGCAGTCGCAGGTAGCCCGGCACAACCCCTCAGCCGTGCCGGCCGAGCAGGCGGGCGCCGAGCCGTCGGCGTCCCCTTCCTGGCGCCCCGGTGCGCCAGGAAGCGGGGCCGGCTAGGGAGGCACACCCAGGTCGTTCCCCCGTCCGGACCCGTGTTCCACTCAGCGCCCGGACGCGCCCTCCCCGGCATCGCGTTGCTCGCGGCGGGCGTCACGTCGCAGGACCAGGTACGGCAGGACCAACCACGCCGTCGTGAACCAGAGCAGCACCGCGCCGCTGAGGGTCCAGGCCACCGCGCTCGTGTGCAGGGCAGTGCGGAGCAGAAGCAGGACGGCGCTGGTGATGGTGAGGGCGAGCAGGATCAGGCCGGTGGTGATGAGGTGTCCGGCGGCGTGGACGAGTTCGGGCTTCATGCCGTGTCCGGCGAAGAACCGGTGGAAGGCGGCGGGGGCGACGAGGGCGCCGGTGGCGACAGCACCGAGCAGGACGGTGGCGGCGTAGAGGTGGCGGTCGAAGGCGGGCAGGGTGGTGAAGCGCGGCGTGAAGACGACAGAGAGGAGGAACCCGAAGAGGATCTGGGCGCCGGTCTGGCAGACCCGGACTTCCTGGAGCATCTCGTTCCAGAGCCGGTCGGCGCGCTCCTCGGGTGTCTCGTCGCGGCTGGACGCGCTGGAAGGCATGATCACCCTTCTGTGCGGCGGCGGTGCCCGCGGGCTCAGCCGGAGCCGGGGGCGGCCCAGACGATGCGCTGGACGGCGGCGGCGGAGATCCACATCTGTGCGCCATCCCCGCCGCTGTCGTCGTTGGTGCGGATTCTCACCCATCGGCCGGTGACACGGACGCGGCCGGCGAGGTGTGCCGCAGCGGTGCCGGGCACCGCGTTCGGCAGGCAGTGCACGACGGCCTCGGCCCATTGCTTCTTGCCCATGCCATCGAGCATCGGCCCCGCTCGCCCGAGCCGCCACCGGGGCGGCCCGGGCGAGCGAGTAGTCGACGGAGTCTCAGCCCGGCCAGGTGCCGGTCAGGCGCCGGGTGCCGGCCGCACCGCCGCGGTCGATCGCTGCCTTGACGAGCGCGAACACCGCGCCGTGCAGTGCCGCGGCGGTGAGCACCTCGGCCCAGGTGCGGTCCTGGTCGGTGGCGGCCGGCGCGTCGTCCCTCGTGTCCGAGCAGCGCCCACAGGCGCTTGAACAGGGCGCCGGCGACGACGCCGCCGAACAGCAGCCCGAGCGGCTTGTAGAGAATCCTGGCCATGACGGGCTCCCCGCGAGTATGTCGTGCGGACGCCGCTCGTTTTTGCCGCGGGCGCCAGGCGAACCGTCGAGGGCCGGCGCGCGCTCCGGTTGTGTCCGGCGAGGCGCGGGTCGAGGTCCCCGCATCAGCGGGCGCGGAGATTATGAGGCGTGCAGCCAGCGGGTTGTGCTCCAGCATGGTCTCCGGGTCGGCGATGGGGTGTGGGCGAGCGACACGCGGTGCCCGGTGTTCGGCACTCCGGCGGCGCCGTCGCTGCCGGGCGGCCAGGCACGGGTGTCGCGGGGCTCGACGTAAGGCTCCTCGTCGGCGGGCAGTCCGCCATCGATGGCCCGTTCCCGGGCGAGTTCGGCATCGAACTCCAAGCCGAGGAGGATCGCGAGGTTGGCAGCCACAGCCAGACCAGAAAGACGATCACACCCGCCAGGGTGTCCTGCCAGCAGGCCGAAGCCGTCGCTGTTGTCGGTGTTGATCCACTGGTCGTAGGCGACCTCCCAGGCGAGCGTGCCCAGTTGCGCGGCCACACGCGCGGTCAGGCTCGGGACTCCGCGGCGGGTGAGGGCCTCGATCATCGAGGCGGCGAGGTCGATCCGCTTCAGGGCGTCGCGTTCACGCAGTTCCGTGTTGGCGTTCAGCACGGCTTGGCGCCGGGCGCCCTCGACGCGGGTGCGGGCGCCCTAGAACAGATCGCCGAGGTGATCCGTTCTGGCGAGATCACGGTGCCGATCGCGGCGACCTTCCCGGTCGCGCGGATCCGCGAAGCCGTGGCGACCCCAGACCGAGAGGCATGTCCACAGCAAAATCGTGACCCGCAGCCGCCTCCCTCACCCGCTGCACCGGCGGCCCTGCACGACCCAGAGCCGGCCACCGCGCTGGCCACGCTCAACACCGTCCTGCACGAGCAGTACGCCGCCGCCGGCGACCCCCGCTACTGCACCGCGATCTTCGGCACCCTCGAACCGGCGGCCGAGCCCGGCCACCGGACCGTACGGATCGCCTCCGGCGGCCACCCCTCCCCCGCCGCTGATCCTGCGCGCCGACGGCCAGCCGAATTCCTGCCCACCCCAGGGGGGTGCTCGTCGTGATTCTGCCCGATGCCCCGTTCGCCACCGCGCAGACCGTCCTGGGCCACGGAGATACCCTTCCGCTGTACACCGACGGGCTGACCGAGGCCCGCCCCGGACCCACCCGCACCGGCCTGTTCGGCGACGACGCCCTGCAGACGTTCGCCACTGACCACGCCCCCGCCGGCCCTCGCGAGATGATCACTGCCCTGGCTGCGCTCCTGAAGAGCTTCAGCGGCGGCCTCGACGACGACACCGCTCTCCTGGCCCTCGGTGTCCCCGCGCCACCCATCCGACCACCACCCCGGCAACAAATCCCACACGATGAGCCCGCTGAACACCACCCACCACGACACCGCCACCGGCCCCGTACTGCGCGTCGCCGGCGACCTCGACTACGAACATGCCCCCGCCCTGCGCCAGCACGTCGAACAGTTGGCCCTCACCCCCGGGCCAGTGCCCGGTCATCGACCTGTCCGGCCTCGGCTTCTGCGACTCCAGCGGCATCACCGCCCTCCTGGCCGCCCGCCGCCACGCCCAGGCCCCGGGCGCCCGCCTGGATCTGGCCTGCGTCCCCGCCGACACTTTGCCCATCCTCGTCATCGTCGGCCTCGACCAGGTCTTCACCATTCAGGCGTGAAGGCGCCCACTGCCGCCCTGGTGGCTGCCATCTGTCTCTGGGCTGCCCGAACGGATCTCTTTCCGCAGGCGGCCGCCGAGTTCCGTGCCGTCCGACGCGGGGCGTGCAGCGAACGCCAGGCCGCTCGTCGAGAGGTCGGCGGCGGACGCCGGCCAGGGGAGCAGGACGGGGCGCCGCTTCGGCTCCCGGGCTCCGTTTCGGTCAGTGGCGTCCGGGCTGCTGCGGGTCCTTGGTTTCGGCGCCGTGGGCGAATCCACCGGCGTTGTCGGCGTCCCGATGCGGTGTCTGCTGGGCCTGCAGGCGCGGCAGCACACGGCGCAGGTCGTCCAGGAGGAGGTCGGCCAGGTCGTGGCCGAAGCCGTTGCGTACCACGATGCGCAGGGCGGCGAGGTCGGTACGGTTGGCGGGGAAGGTGTATGCGGGCACAAGCCACCCGTGCTCGCGCAGTGCGGCGGAGACGTCGAACACCGAGAAGTTGTCGACGTCCTCGCGCAGCCGCACCGCGAAGACCGGGAGCTCGGAGCCGTCGGTGACGAGCTCGAAGGGGCCGAGCTTCGCGATCTCGGCGGCCAGGCGGGTCGCGACGTCGCGGCAGGTCTGCTGGACTCGGCGGTAGCCCTCGAAGCCCAGGCGCAGGAAGTTGTAGTACTGGGCCACGACTTGGGCGCCGGGGCGGGAGAAGTTGAGGGCGAAGGTGGGCATGTCGCCACCGAGGTAATTGACGTGGAACACCA
The DNA here is from genome assembly GCF_044760075.1 of Kitasatospora sp. NPDC098663. Classification (NCBI taxonomy): domain Bacteria; kingdom Bacillati; phylum Actinomycetota; class Actinomycetes; order Kitasatosporales; family Streptomycetaceae; genus Kitasatospora; species Kitasatospora sp. NPDC098663. Next base: position 22,256 of record NZ_JBIWAP010000062.1, read on the forward strand.
ACTCCTCCGGCAGCGCGGCGGCGTCGCGCCACAGGGCCCACCCGACGCCGGGCATCACGAGACCGTACTTGTGTCCGGAAGTGTTGATGGAGGCCACCCGCGGCAGGCGGAAGTCCCAGGGCAGGTCCGGGTCGAGGAAAGGGGCGATCATGCCGCCGGAGGCGGCGTCCACGTGCAGGGGAATGTCCCACCCCGAGTACTGCTCCAGGTCATCCAGGACCGCGGCGATGTCCGCGACCGGTTCGTAGCTGCCGTCGAAGGTGGACCCGAGGACCGCGACGACACCGATCGTGTTCTCGTCGCACAGCTGCGCCGCGCCCTGGGCGGAGAGATGGTAGCGCTCGCCGTCCATCGGGACGTAGCGGGGCTCGACCTCGAAGTACTCGCAGAACTTCTCCCAGCACACCTGGACGTTGATGCCCATGACCAGGTTCGGCCGCCCGGCGGGCTCGCCCGCTTCCCTGCGGGCATGCTGCCAGCGGCGCTTGAGGGCCAGTCCGGCGAGCATGGCGGCCTCGCTGGAGCCGGTGGTCGAGCAGCCCACCGCCTGGTGGGCGTCCGGAGCGTGCCACAGGCGGGCGAGCATCGCGGTGCAGCGGGCCTCGAGTTCCGCGGTCTGCGGGTACTCGTCCTTGTCAATCATGTTCTTGTCCGCGCACTCCGCCATCAGCCGCTCGGCCTGCGGCTCGGCCCAGGTGGAGACGAAGGTGGCCAGGTTGAGGCGGGCGTTGCCGTCGAGCATCAGTTCGTCGTGGACGATCTGGTAGGCCGTGTCCGGGTCCATCTCCCGGCGCGGGATCTTGTGCCGCGCCACGGTGCGCGGCTCCCTGCTGAACAGGGGGTTGGCGGTTCCCTCGGTCTGCGGGCGTCGCCGGTGGCGGGGGTGCTTGAGTCCCACGGTCGAAATCCTTCCAGGGTGTTCGGAACGGATGCGGCGCCGAACTGGCGGGCGCTGCGGTGATCTCGCCCGGCAGTTCCGGGGCGCCTCAAACGTGGCGACGGTGGGCCACCCACGCTTCTGGTGGCCCACCGCCACGGGGTCAGGAAGCCGCGTCAGTCCTTGAAGGCGTCCTTGAGGTGCTCTCCCGCCTGCTTGACGTCGCTCTTGGCCTTGTCGGCCTTACCCTCGGCCTCCAGGCGCTCGTTGCCGGTCGCCTTGCCGACGCCTTCCTTGACCGCACCCTTGGCCTTGTCCGCGGCGTTCTCGATCTTGTCACTGGCACTCATATCGGCCTCCAGTTCGTCGAAACTGTGCTGGCATCCCGTCTGCCCCCGACCGGCCGGAAGATTCCCCCGCATATGTGCCGCAGACCAGGGCAAGCGGATTGCCAACACTGACTACGGAGGTCGAGATGGTTCCCCTTCTTCTTGTTCTGCTGCTGGCGCTGATCCTGTTCGGTGCCGGCTTCGCACTCAAGGCCCTGTGGTGGGTGGCAATCGTGGTCCTGGTGGTGTGGTTGCTCGGGTTCGTGGCCCGCAGCACCGGCGCCTCCGGCAGCCGCGGCCGCTGGTACCGCTGGTAGGCGCTCCGGCACCCCGGCGGGGCCGGAACAGCATGGGGGCACGCACCGCGGTGCGTGCCCCCTCGGCATCTCCGCTCCTGTTATCGGCAGAGCTCTCTCCCCGCGGTGCGCGGCTTCTCCCGGCGGGCGCCGCCGTCGACACCAAGAAGGCAGAAGGCAAATGGCGAGCCGAGGAACCCGCGGCTGCCCCCGTACAAGGGCTGGGGAGAAACGATGGATTCCGAAACGCCCGCAGGAGGCCCCGGCCGCGACCTGACCCCGGCCCGCCGGGCCGGTGGCCCACGCACCCGGGTCCAGATCCCCGGCCGCACCGCGCCCCAGGTCACCTCATGGTTCCGCGCAGGCTTCGCCCTCAGCGTCGGCGCGCTGCTGGCCTGGCACCTGGCGGACGCGGTACTCCAGCTCACCTCGCTGCTCACCCTGCTGCTCCTCGCCGTGTTCATCGCGGTGAGCCTGGAGCCCGTGGTCGCGTGGCTGGAACGCCAGGGTCTGCGCCGCGCCTGGTCGGTGGCGCTCGTGGTGGTGGGGTTGGCCGTGCTGTTGACCGCCCTGCTCGCCGTGGTCGTCCCCCCGGTCGGCACCGAGGTGAGTGCCCTGGTCGGCGCTGTCCCGGGCTGGCTCCAGCAGCTGCACGACCATCAGTCGACGCTCGGCCGGATCGAGGACCACTATCACCTGGTCGAGCGGGCCAAGGAGCAGTTGGGCCAGGGAGGCTTCGGCTCCGGTGCGTTCGGCGGCGTGCTCGGTGCGGGCCAGCTCCTCCTCAGTACGGTGACGTCGACCGTGATCGTCGTCAGCGTCGCCCTGTACGTGATGGCGGCCCTGCCGGTGATCAAGGCGTTCTGCTACCGGTTCGTGCCGCGCAGTCGGCGCCAGGAGGTGGAGGAGATCACCGAGGAGATCTTGGCCCGGACGGGCCGCTACATGCTGGGCAACGTGCTGACCTCTGCCGTCGCGGGCCTGGCGACCTTCGCCTGGTGCGCGGCCGCCGGCGTTCCCTATGCGGGGGCGCTGGGCGTGTTCGTGGCGTTGATGGATCTGGTCCCCATGGTCGGCTCGACGATCGGCGGCGTGGTCGTCAGCCTGGTCGCATTGTCGGTGTCGCTGCCGGTGGCTCTGGCCACCGCCGGCTTCTACATCGCCTTCCGGCTCCTCGAGGACTACCTGATCATGCCGCGGGCCATGAAGTTCGTGGTGGACGTGCACCCGGTCGTCACCGTGGTCGCGGTCCTTCTGGGGGGTGCGCTCCTGGGCCTGGTGGGAGCGCTGGTCGCGGTGCCGGCCGCCGTCGCGCTCGGGCTGGTCCTCGACGCGTACGTCTTCCCCCGCACCGACAACGCCTGAGAGGGCGCGGCCGGGTCGGCGCACGCCCACCCGAACTGGCCGCTTCGGTGAAACGGGCCGCCCCTGGCGAGCCCGGTCCGGCGCGGCGTTCGTGGCGCAGGCCCGCCGACGGCTGCGGGCCGCATCGGCTCCGGCGTCAGGGGGCCATGTGTAGTCGCAGGGTCAGGCCGCCTCCGGTGGCGCGGATTTCGACGAGGTCGCAGAGCTGGTGGATCATCCACAGGCCGCGGCCCCCGTCGGTGGAGGCGAGGCGGGGCCGGCTGCGGCCCGCGAGCGGGTCGCTGAGGTGGCCGCCGTCGCGGATCTCTGCGATGACCGCTGCGTTCTCTCCGGTCCACAGGCGTAGGGCGCCGCTGCCGCCGCCGTGGGCAAGGGAGTTGGCGGTGGCTTCGCCGATGGCGAGCACCAGGTCGCCCTGACGCGCGCGGGAGAGATCGGTGGTGCGGGCCCAGGTTTCGGCGTGGTGGCGGACCTGCGCCAACTGCCCGGCAGTATAGGCCAGCACTGTGGCACCGGCGGGTTCGGGCAGCGGCTGGTCGCAGTCGGCACAGACCAGGGCGGGGTCGGCGTAGAGCGTACTGGTGAGATCCTCACCGCCGTCCCAGATAGCGGGGTGGGTGCGACGGGCATCCGCGACCACGCTCTCGGGCAGCGCGGTGACGTCGTAGGGGCACAGGATCGTAGCACTGCGACCGGCGAACGCGGTGTTGATGAGCGCTTCGTGGCGGGTGGCTTCGAGGATCTCCGCGTGGCTGCGCCCGGCCCAGATCGGCTCGCCGACGATGCGTGCGGCCTGGCCCGGGTGGCGGTCGGCGAAGCCCTGCAACGCGGCGAGGATCCGCCCGGGGTTGCGGCCCAGGACCGTCATGTCGACGAACTCAGCATCATCTCCGACACCATCAAGTGCCGGACGCAAAGCTTCCAACTGGGAGGTGGGGACGGCGATGAGGCAGGGTTCGCCGGCGGCCAGGGCGGCGCGGGCGAAGGAGCCGACGGTTGCCACGTACTCCCCGGAGGTGCGGTAGAACAGCGCGGGGTGCACGAATGAGCCCGCGGGGACGAGGGGGTGCGCGGTGTCGGTCATGCCGTCATCTCCAGGTCCCTGCACTCATCGGGGAACATCTGCGCCACCGTGCGCAGTGAGGGGGGTGCGTGGTGCAGGACCAGGCGCCGGTCCTGCCCGGCCAGCACCACCGCGGCCTGGGTCAGCGCGGCGGCGCCGGCGGTGTCGATGAAGTCGACACCGCTGAGGTCCAGGTGCACCACGGGCAGCGGCAGTCGGGAGACGGCGGCGAGGATCGCGGCGAGCTCTGCTCTGCTGTCCAGGTCGGCGCTTCCCAGAAGGCGTATCCGGCCGCCTGGCTGCAGCGGCCGGGCGGTGAGTCCGGCGCTGGCTTCCGGCAGGCCGGCGCCCCCGCGATGGCGGGTCGTAGCGGCGAGCGCGGCGGGACAGCGGGCGGCCGCCTGAGTGGTGTAGAGGCAGATCCCGGTGACGGGCAGATCCGCGAAGACCTCGGTGTCCAGGCGCAGTTCGTATTCGAGCAGGCGGTCCGCGCCCGGCACCTGCTGGGCGGCCCAGTCCATCTCTCCGATGACGCGCAGGCCGCTCCACCCCTGGGCCAGAGCCAGGCGGCAGCTGTCCCGCAGTCCGGCGATCATGAGGTCCGGGTCAAAGGGCAGGCGCCGCAGGTACGAGTCGGCGGCGCTGTGCACCCTCACCTGCTCGCGCTCCACAGCCGCCCTCAGACCGCGTCCACCGGCGCGTAGTCGGTCAGCCACCTGTTGTGGGGTGTGGGAGTGGGCGTAGTACAGCACCTGCTGGCCGAGAGCGATCCCCTCGCGGAGGAGAACACCCACCTGCCGGGCCCATTCGATCTCGTCGGCGTAGGTACGGCACAGGTGCTCACCGTGACGCACAGGCGACTCGCCGTCCGTCGTCTGGCCCACCGGTTCCTCCTCGGCTCGCTCCTGCCGGCCGCACCCCTGCTCGCAACCGCGACGCCGAGCCTACAAGAGCACCCGCCTCCCCCAACCGCGGGCACCGGAAGTGGTCCTGGCAGGGCAGGGCGAAAGGACAGCATGGTGCCGCAACGGGTGCGGCGCGGGCGCGCGCTACCGCCCGGCGCGGTCTTCACCGTATTGTCACGTCCGGGGGCAGCCGCCTCATGGGACCGCCGAGGAAGGCACGGACAGGATGAACACCGAGGGAGACGACCGCACGGTCGGCCGGTCTGCGCCCGCTGAGCCGGTGGTAGCGACGCAGGGGTCTGTGGTGAGCCGCTTGGAAGGCGACCTGGACCTGGACCATGCGGACGCCGCCCGCGCCGTACTGGCGAAGGCCGTGGCAAGTCCCGCCAGTGTCGTGGTCATCGACCTGGAGGCGGTCGGGTTCTGCGACTCCTCCGGGTTGAACCTGCTGCTGCAGACCCGTCTGGCGCTCCAGGAGACGGGCCGTCAGCTGCGGCTGGCCGCTGTCCCCGCCCAGGTGACGCGGCTCCTGGAGATCACCGGCGCATCCGAGGTCTTCGACCTGTACGCAGACGCCGCCGGTGCTGTCGAGGGCCCCTGAGACCGTCGGTCGGCGGCGGGGGGGGCGAAGGCGAGGTGTTTTCCGGCGTTCCCAGGGCACGCGCCCAGTGAAGGTCCGATCCGTTTTCGTCCTGTTTGACCGATCTGTGAGGGATGATAGATGGCTAGCGACGAGGGCCTCCCCGGGGCGGAACCGGCGGCCCCGCCACCCGGCGGACAGGTCAGACGCCTGAGGCTGCTCGGCGTCCCCGGCCAGGTCCCCCGCGGGCGGGAGTTCACCCGCCGGGCCCTCGACGACTGGCACGCCCACGACTGCGACGACGTCCTGCTGCTCGTCAGCGAACTCCTGGCCAACGCCGTCCTGCACGCTGGCGGCGCCCGGGAACTGGTGCTGCACGCCGCCCCCGCCCGACTGCGGATCGAGGTCACGGACGCCAGCCCGAACCTCCCGCGCCCCCGCGAGCCGCGGGCCGCGGGTCTCCCGGGCGGCCACGGCCTGCACATCGTCGCCAAGCTCGCCGACCGCTGGGGAGCCGACCCCCGCGAGGAGGGCAAGTCGGTGTGGCTGGAGATCGACAACCCCCGCCCCGCCACTCCTTGAGACCACCCTCCGCGAGGCACCCCGGACCGTCCCGGCTGCGCCCGCAGCGGCCTCAGCGGCATGATGTTTGTCCGGCCGTAGATGCCGTGTATGACCCCAGGGGGCCGGCAGGCGCCCCCGGGGCCCTGGGCCCGTTGTGGCGGAGTGCCAGGTGTCCTAGTGCAGCACCGCGTTGATCCTTCGGGGGTTCGGCTTTCAGCGGGCTGTCGTCGTCGGTCCAGTTGTCTGTGGCTGGTGTTCGGTTCCATCGTCGTCGGTCTTGAAGGTCCGGAAGCCGCGACGGTGGTAGTTGGGCAGCGCGTTCGAGTGGTCTGCCGACGACGTGTGCAGCCAGACTCGGCGCACGTCCGGCACGAGGTCCCAGCCCTGTCGGATCGCGAGCGTCAACGCGTGGCCACCGAAGCCTTTGCCGGTGAACTCCGGCAGCAGGCCGAACGTCCTGATCTCGACGTCGGCGCCCGGATGCAGGTCGTAGCAGACCATGCCCACCGGTTCGTCCGCCACGGTCAAAAGCCAACAGGTGAGATCCGGATGCTCGGCGAACCACGCCTCCCACTTCTGAGGGCTGCGGCGTGCGCTGCGCCACTGATACGGCGCGCCGATCCTCGCCAGCAGATCGGGAACCAACGGCAAGTCCCTGTTGACGGTGTTGAGCGCCATCCCCGGGACCGGAGTACCGGGCCGGAGTTCACTGCGGTTGGTCATCTCGACATACGTCGTCACGATCTCTGCCATCCGGCGAGGCTACGCGACCCGGGGGCGCGTCGATCCTTCGTGGGTTCACGCGGACTTCAGCGGGCTGCCGTCGTAGGTCCAGCGATAGGGCTTGGCGTCGTGCCCGTCGTAGGCCAGCACGAAGTCGTCGATGGCCGTGGCCAGATCGTCGCGGGAGGCGAACTGGCCACGACGCAGCAGGCGCCGGGTGAGGGCGGAGAAGAACAGCTCGACCTGGTTCAGCCAGCTGGCGTGTTTGGGCGTGTGGTGGACGTGGAACCGGGGACGCGCGGCCAGCCATGCCTTGGTCTTCCTCGCGACGTGGGACGAGTCGTTGTCCATGACCAGGTGGATGTCGGTGCCGGTCGCAACGCTGGCATCCAAGGTGCGCAGGAACCCGATGAAGGTGTCGGCGTTGTTGCGGTCGATGCGCTCGGTGAGGATCTGGCCGGTGTGGACGTCCAGGGCGGCGATGATGGAGACGGTGCCGTGGCGGACGTACTCGAACTCCCGGCGGGTGCGCCGCCCTGGGCGTCCTGGCTGGTCGGGGTGCTTGCGGCTGCGGGCGGTGATGCCGGTCTTCTCGTCCACGCTGACCACCACGGAGCCGGCCGGGCGGGTCCGGTAGAGCGCGCAGACCTCCGCGGCCTTGGTGAAGAACTCCGGGTCGGTCGGGCGCGTCAGCCAGGTGCGGCTTGAGGTCGACACCGTTCAGTATCCGCCCGACCTGGGAGGCGGAGACCGCCGGCCCGGCCAGGCCGAGGTGTTCGGCGAGCAGCCGGTGGGTCCACACGGTGTCCGCGCCCGGCGGTGTCTCGGTAGCCGCCGCGATGCTCCGCAGCTTGTCCTGCGGAGCCAGTCGGGGCCGACCCAGCGGCCGGGGCTGGTCGACCAGCGCGGACATCCGCTCGACGACGAAGCGCTTGCGCCAGGCCCGGACGGTGTCGACATGCCGTCCGGCCGCGCGGGTGGCGGCGGCGTTCGACATCCCGTCGGGGGCATGGCCTGCAGCCAGGAGCGCCTTGTTCGGGCGCTCCTGGCTGCAACCGTGACCGGGCTACGGCTTGGTATAGGTGAAGACCACCGCGCCGTCGTGGCCGCTTTCTCCGGCCTGGCCGGGCTTGCCCAGGTCGCCGTCCGAGCCGTCGCACCCGGCGCAGTCGCCGCCGAGACCGCCGTCGCCGCCGTGGCCCCCGTCACCGCCCTTGCCGCCCTGGCCGTAGCCCAGGGCGCTCGTGCTGCCGCCCGCTCCGCCGAGGCCGCCGGGGCCGCCGAGTTCGCCGATGTTCGCGTCCGGGTTGCCGTCGCGCCCTGCGGAGCCCACGAGGCCGTCCTGGCCGGGGGCGGTTTCCAGGGCCTTCTGCGTGCCGCGTGAGCAGCCGTAGGTGAACGGGTTCTGGGGGGCGTCGCCGCCCAGGCCGCCCTGGCCTCCGGCCGCGCCGCCGTAGCCGTTGCCGCCGGGGATCGCGAGCTTGCCCCCGCCCGCCCAGCCGCCGCCGCGGGCCGCTCCCACCGCGCCGCGCTTCTTGTCCTTCGAGTCACCGCCGCCGGCCAGGGCGACCGCGCGGAAGCCCGAGAAGTTCACGGAGCTCGCGCCGCCCTTCGTCCCGGGCTGGGTGGTGGAGTCGGCGTTGGCCGCGCTGTAGCCGCCGCCGCCGATGAGACCGGACGCGCCCCGGGCTCCGCCAGTGGAACCCGGGGTGCCCGCAGTGCCGTTGCCGCCGGCGGCGATCTTCATGGTGACCTTCTCGCCGGGCGTGGTCTTGATGACACAGGTGACATGGCCACCGCCTTGTCCGCCCCCTCCGCCGTTGCCGCCGGCACCTCCGCCTCCGGTCCCGCCGCGGCCGATACCGGTGGCCTTCTGGCCGCCGGCGCCGCCACCTCCGCCGCCTCCTGCGCCTCCGGTACCCCCCGAGCCGCCGGTTCCGGAGCCCCAGACGTCCACCGTGACCTCGGTGACGCCGTCGGGCGTCGTCCAGTCATAGCTTCCGGCGGTGGCGAAGGTCTCGGTGACCGGCACCGGGTCGGCTTGCACGGCCGGCGCCTGCGCCAGGGCGAGGGTGGCGGGAACGACGAATGCGCCCATAATGCGCCATTTGGTGAGCATAAGGCTTCCTCCTCAGAGATCGGATCTCACCGTAAGAAGCAAACCGAATCCACCGGGTGACATCCCGTGCAGGGCGTCCGGAACTCGACGACGAGCGACCGAAACATGATCACCAGCGCCGCGGTCACCGACGGACAAGCGGACGGACCAGAGACCTTGCGGTGCCGGAGAACTCGGGCAACCGGTACCGCACGGATGCCCTGCGCCGCGGGCGTCTACATACCTTGCGGGGTCACGACCAAGACCAGGGCAGGCGCCAGCACGCTCACCAGCGCGACGACGGGCCCACCTGATCGACCGCAACGACGGAATCTCGTTGACGATGCACGCCGTAGCGAACCGTTCGGCCAGCACCAACCGGTGGTGACCCGTAACGCGCGCCGATGGTGACAACCGTCGCGCTTCGCGGTTCGCCTTCGCCCAGGTCACCCGGTCTCGCCGGTGACCGCCATCGCGCTTCGGCACACCTTCCGGGATCAGCCCAACGACCATCTGGTACTGGGTCTCCCACGTGTGGGAGTCACGGACCTCCCGTTCAAGGGCCTCCACCAACGCCGGGCCCGCTACGGGGTCGGCAAGCCGACGCAGCCGCGCCACTGCTGAACGCCGCTTCGACGGCAACCGGCGAGCAGCTCGACCAGCTCGCCGCGCTCGGCCTCGGCCGGCGCTGACCCGGCCAGGTCCTCAGCCGCGGCATGGCCTCGGGGAGAGGGCCGGGTGGAGAGCTGGTGCTGCCTGGAGGGAGCAGGGTTCGGGTGTGGTTTATCTGCACCGGGCGGGTGGGGGTGGGCAGCCGCGCATGTCTTCCATAGCGGCCCAGGGGAGGCGGTAGTGGGTGTTGCTGAGCGGCCAGATGGTCTTCTGGGTCGGCTGGGTGGAGCTGGCGTGTGGGAGCGTGGACGCTTTCTGGGTGGCTGGGGCGGGCGTAGTTTGCAGGCTTCGGTGAGGGCGGTCAGGTCAGGCAGGCCGGTGGGGGGAGGGCGCGGTGAACAGCGGAGTGTCACCGGCTGCGGCGATCCTGTGCTGGGAGGAGGCGGCGAGGAGGATGGGGCGTGCCCAGGTGGGTGCGGGGTGTGTGGTGCAGCCGTGGCGCGGGCCGTCGGGGTCGTGGAGGGTGATGGTGGCTGCGGCTGGAGTGAGGTCGGCGATGTGGGTGGTGGAGAGTTGGGTGTCGGAGGCGGCGGTGACCCCTCAGGAGAAGGTCAGCGCGATCCACACCCTTGCCCAGGACGAGGCGGTCGCCGCCACTGTGACGGGCGATCTCCTGCGGCGCCCGGCGGTGGTCGCGCAGGTCAGGCCGGAGGACAAGGTCCGGGTGGTGGAGGAGCTGACCCGCGACGACGAGGTCGCCGCCGCGGTCGCTCCCAAGTTCCTGCACCGGCCAGCGGTGGTCGCCCGGGTCACGCCGGCGGAAAAGGTGAAGGTGGTCGAGGAGCTGACCCGCGACGACCACGTCGCGGCGGAGGTGACCACCGGGTTGCTGCGGCGCCCGGACGTCGCAGCCCGGGCGATGGCCGATGATCATCCGGACTATGGGCTTGCGGCCTGAGTACCTATCACCGAGCCGGTTGGTCCTGGGTGGCTCAGCTGGTGTCAGTTCCAGACAGGCTGGCCTCGGTGCGTCGTTGTGGACAGCACGTCACAGCCCATGCTGTGGATGGTGGCGAGGAGGGTTGATCGCACTTGATCTTCGTCTTCGGGTGGGAAGGCGATGCGGATCTGGTGGCCGTAGGCCGTCTCGTAGGTGAGTCTCCAGCCGAGCTCGGTGGCGTCGAAGTGGTCCTGACGGTCATCTCCTTCCGTGTAGCCGCCTCGGTCGGCCGTTGGGGAGAGGGCCTCTTGAAGGATTCGAAGGCGCTCGGGGTAGGTTCGCTGGCCGTCGGTGAGCTTGATGTAGACGTGGTTGAGCTCGCGGAACGGTTCGAACCACGGTGCCGTGACGTGCTCGTTCGCAGCGAAGACGGTGGTGTTGAGCCGTCCGCTCAGCCAGCCGTGGAGGAAACCGGCTGCGCCGGTCTCGTGGGCGTCGTAGTACCACCCGCGCGGATTCCAGGCGACGACGGTCCAGGTGTCCGGGTGGCCGCCGGTCACCCAACAGAGCCGGTCACCGTTGTCGGTTCCAGCCCATTCCAACAGGCCACCGGCCTCCGGAAAGTAGGGGTAGGGGCACTTGTCCGGGTTCGCCTTACGGAACGATCGTTCGCTCTCCAGCAGCCGCTGCGCGGACTGGAGCAGGAGGTTGCGGCTGCCGAACGGTGTGAGGGGGGTGATGAAGTCGACGAACTGACCCAAGCCGTAGGAGGCGATAAGGGACTTGAAATCGGAGGGAAGTGCCAGGCCGAGGGCGTTCTCGACCTGCGCCCAGTCACCGCTCGCGCCGATGGGGTTCGTCGGTGGGGGCACCAGAGCAACCAGGTCGTCAATCGTCGTCATACGGGCGAGGCTATCGAGGAGGACCCTTGCTCCGTCAGGTGGGGCAGCCACGCGGGGCGGCATCTGCCCCACCATCGCTGGCCCGGACACCACCAGCCTTCCTGAGGGTCTGGGGTCCGGGCGCCGGCCGTTCGGGCGGCCAGTTCGCGATCGATCCTGGCTGGTGGCATCCCGCGCGCAGCCGAGCCTGGACGCGCGTCTTGCCCGGCTCCTCAGGGCGACTCCGGCTGCGGACTCGTGACCCTGGGCATGCCCAGGTCAGTGGGGCCGCCCCGGTTGCTGCCGCGGGGGCGCTCCAGGCCGCCTCTGGCCGCTCTGTCCGTCGTGTCCGCCGACAGCATCGCAGGCCACCGCCGGGTCCTGCACAGCGGGTGTCGCCATGAGCCGATCGGACGAAATCCGTGGACACCCGCCGCCGGGGTCCCGGCCGGAGACCCGGCGGGCTGAACACTGACTG
>NZ_JBIWAP010000063.1:0-32512 GCF_044760075.1 Kitasatospora sp. NPDC098663
GGACAGCTACCTCGCAGGCCTCCACCTCCGTGGCGCGATGATCTGGATCAAGGACCTCACCCGGACCCGTTGATCACGACCGAATACGCGCCCTAAGGGGCTCCGGTTGTGTATCGGCGCGAAGGGCACCGACCCCGCCGAGCGCTCCACCTGGACCGCCCTCTTTCCCGACGCTGGCTCCGTGGAGCGCACCCCGGAACCGGAACCCGGGAAGTGGTCGATGACTGAGCTCCGCCACGTCCCCGGGGTGAAGGCCAACAGCCACAACACCCGCATCCTGTACGGCGGCGAGGGCGGTGCCCGCTCCACCGGGCCGACACAGTCCGCGCCCGTCAACGTCGTGTACACGGACGAGGGCCTCTACATCCTGTGGGACCCGGCCACGGACACGACCTACGCGGTGATCAAGCTTACCGCCAAGATCTGGTGGGCGCACCTGCCCCAGGACGCCGTCCCGGACGCGCCGTCGTCCTCCGGTGAGCCTGAGGACGCGGAGCCCACCAGCCCGGCAGCTGGTTCTTGAACCCGCATCCGCTCGCCTGAGGCCCCCGCTGTGCTGCGCAAGGCTCTCCGCTGAGCGGCAAGTGCTGGCGGGGGCTTCTCGCTCGCCCTCCCTCCCTTCTTCTGGTCTCCGTCCGCCTGCTCTACCGGGGTTGGGCGGAGCACTTCCCCAGGACTGGGAACTCTGCCTCCTGGAGGCCCCCGGCCGAGGCCAGCTGCAGACACTCCCGCCGATCGACGACTGTGACCGGCTGGTCGCACCGTGCTCCTGCGGTGGGGTTCTTCTCTTTCACAAGCAGATCGGCGAAGCCGATCTCGGGTGCCTCCCAGAAGAGCACTGCCTGCTGGTCAGTGCCAGGCCCTACAGAGCCTTCACAGTCCCTGTTCCACGCTCCGCGGGAGGCAACCATGTCCGAGAACAGCGAGCGCGTGCTGCTGCACGTCAAGTTCCTCAACGACCAGATCGAGCCGACCGTCGAAGGCGTCCGCACCGGCGCGAGCCTCCGCGTCGTCGCTCGCACCGCACCCGATGGCCGCGTGACCGTGTCGGGCTCCGTATCGCACCGCGTGCACCGGATGCGCGCCTCCGGAAGGGTCTTTCGCCACTGGCAGACCCAGCAGGCGTTCTCGCTGCTGCGCACCAAGGCAGACCTCGTGGTGCTGCGCGTGCTGGATAAGGCCAGCCGGAAGAACAGCACTCAGCACCTCTTCGCCGGCGGCGAAAACCAGCTCGCGGGGCTGCTGTACCGGCTCGGGGAGCAGACCCTGCTGGATCCGATGGGCAACTACACGTGGGACGGACACCGTCAGGACACCCGCTTCGTCGAGGGTCCCGATTTCCAGGCCGTCGAAGGCGGGATCCAGGCCCAGATGAGCTCGATCCTCCAGGTCCTTCAGACCGAAATCCTGCACCTGATCGGAGATTTCCCGGCCGCCGGCGAGCGGTTCCCGCTGCTGAAGGAGGTCTCTTCCTTCGGGCTCGCACACTCGGGCCGGATGCACTACCTGGACGCCGAGGACTACAAGACGGTCGCAGAGAACGTGTTCGGCAAGACCCGGTACCGCAAGCCGCTGGCACGCGAGATCCAGCGCCTGACCGAACACATGCTGGCCGGGCAGGACCAGCATCGTGAGTTCCACGACATGAGCGTGCTGAACTGGTTCCGCCTGTTCCGCGGGCTCGTGCCGATCGACTGGATCATCGAGTCGATGCGCCGCACCGAGACGATCCACTACATCGGCCTCAAGCCCGCCGAGCTCGTGCAGGCCCGTGTGCTGTTCCGCCGCGTGCCACAGCCGATCCTGCGGCGGATCCTCGCCGAGCCGGCCTGGCGGAGCATCCAGATCATCGGGGACACCGTACGGGACCTCGGCGACGCGCAGACGCAGCTGCGCGACCTGGATCTCCTGCCCGAACTGATCAAGGCCCGGGGGCAGCGCCGCATCCGCGGCGCTCGGGACCTGGAGACCCTGGTGCGCTCGATGCCCGAGACCCGGGTGGAGAGCCGCTCGTTCGCGCGCTCGAACCAGGCGATCAGCGCCATGATCGGCGAGGTGAACGCGCTGCGCGAGATGCACAGGTACAACGAGCAGATCGTCCGGCTCGAAGGCCGTGACCTGCCGCTCGCGACCTGGGAGCTGTGGAAGGACCGAGCGTTCCGCGCGGCCGCCGACGAGTTCCTGATCGAGCACCGGCAAGCGCTGATGACAGCCCGGCAGCGCGAATACGAGGCGCGGGCCGAGCACCACCGCCAGGAGCAGCTGTCCCGTGTGAAGGAGTGGGCCGCCTGGGTCACGGACGTCACCGAGAGGCTCGACGGCATGCACGTCGGCGGGTTTCGGCTCGTCGTCGCCCGCGACACGGACACTTTGACCCGGTGGGGATCGCAGCTCAACAACTGCATCGCCGGCTACACGCACAGGCTGGGCCTGGACGTCTTCGTCGCCGTGATTGACGACCGGGGCGACTCCGCCGGCCGCGTACGGCTCAACATCGAGATCAACCGGGAGGGCGGCATCATGCAGTTCCTCGGCACCAACAACTGCGACGCGGTCAAGGTCAAGGGGCTGGGGGAGGGTCCTGCCCAGCTGGTGCTCGATGCCATCACCGGCGCCGGGATCCCGGTCCACGAGTACGCGCTCGGACTGCAGCAGCTCGTGCTGCCGGTCCGGGACGCGGTGACCGCATGATCGAGGCCTCCCCGGCGCAGCACGGGCTGCGTCGGGGAGGGCTTCTGTCCTGCACAGGTGGAGATCCGCGGCCGCAGATCCGGGCGGACTTCGCGATCCTGGCCCTGACGTCGAGGAGACGACCGTGACCCAGGCCAATGATCTGAAGCCGATGTTCCGAGACGAGCTCGGTTTCCTCTCCAACTTCGACGAGACGCCCTTCGAGATGCCCCTGCTCGCCGGGGGCGGCACGGTCGCCTCAGGCGAGCACGCCTTCAACGCTCTGAAGACGATCGACCCCGTCGAGCGGGCCCGCGTGCTCGGCGAGGCCACACCCGGCGGCGCGAAGCGCGAGGGCCGGCGCGTCTCGCTGCGCCCGGAATGGAACACCGGTGGGCGTGTGCGCGCGATGCAGCAGGTGCTCGTCGCGAAGTTCGCGCTGCCCGATCTGGCCGCGCGGCTGGAGGCCACCGGTGACCTCGAGCTCGTGAAGACCAACCGCTGGCACGACCAGTTCTGGGACTCGTGTTGCTGCCCGGCCCATGTCGGGACGCCGGGTCGGAACATGCTCGGAGAGCTGCTCATGGCAATCCGGGACCGCCGCCGGTAGAGCACCAGCGGAGAGGAAGTGATCAGGGCCCGCTGCCTGAAGTTCTGTGCTCCGGGTGGAGGGGCTTCTCGTCTCGTCTGCGTGGATCGGCGGAGCCGATCCGGATTCGCTGCCGAAGAACACCATCAGCAACCGACTTCGAATAGCGGCCATGAGCACGAACACCCAGAACCTCGCGGGCATCCGGTGCCCGAAGTGGTTCAGCGATTCGTGGACGACGAGCCGATCCAGCGCTTCGCGCGCCGTGGCAGCTGCGGGCACTGCGGCACGGTCGATGAGGTCCACACGAACGCCATCGCCGCAACCTGACTCGCGCGGGCACCGCACGGCAAGGGCAACTGATGATCGACCAACCGGAAGAGGAGACCAGGATGGGCGAGACGATCACACCGGCGAGCGCGGTCGCAAAAGCGCTGCAGGCGCTGTTCGGGAAACACCTCACCGACCCGGACGACATCCCGGCCGCCGCGGTGCTGACCATCGCCGACCCGGTCACCGCAACCAAGCACCGCATCGAGCTGCGGCCAGTGGGCCTGGCCGAGCTGCAGCGGATGGTCGAGGCGGAGGCCGATTCCCGCCACCGGGCGCACCCGGGCGAGGACGGGCTGATCTACCACGCGAACGGCGAGGTCGACATCGAGGCCAGCGCCGAGATGTACGCCCAGGAGGCCGATGGTGAGGACGACGAGGACGAGGAGGTCGAGCTGTCACTAGGAGAATGGATGTGTGTTCACCACGGGACCGGTGGCGGTCCCGGTGAGGACTGCCCGGACTGCCGCGAGCACTGGGGACTCGACCCCGTTCGCCCGCAGTGATCCGCCGGCGGGCGTCGCCTTGCTGCCCCGCGGCGCCTTCACCACGCCCGGGCCGGGCCGATTGAGACGGCTGATCAGAGACGCACGGAGACCATCGATGGCGCCGCAGCGCCGCGCCCAAACACGGACCTCAGGAGAACTCACCATCATGAGCTTCCTCAGCAGCATCGGCCTCATCGAGACCGAGGAGCAGGAGCGCGCCCGGCTGGCCCAGGCCCCCGAAGGCTCACTGAACCACTACCTGTCCACCCGGCCCGTGACCATCGACGAGTGGGCCAAGGACCTGCTCGTCGAACTGCCCTGGCAGCAGCCGCGCACCGACCGGGCCTACCGTGTCGTCGTCGTTCCGATCGAGTTCCGCAAGGACGCTCTGCCCGAGGGGGTCGAGGATGAGCCGCTGCCGCGCAAGCTCCACTCCGGCTCCTGGATGTGTGCCGTGGTGTTCTCCGACCATCCGGGCTACCCGGCCGCTGGTTTCCGCATCGACGTCCCGGCCGCCGAGATCGCCCGAGGCCGGAAGGTCGACCTCACTGAGGCTCTGGCCTGATCACCCAGTATCACCCCTCCACGGACGGGATCACCGGTCACAGCCGGTGCGACAACGCGCCGTGTGTGGCACGAACCGGGAAGCGCGCGGCCGAGCACGAGCGCAAGCGCGCAGCCGAAGAGGCCGCGGCCGCAGCGCACGTGTGCGCCGAGCAACTCCGCTGCCCTCCGTTCTAACACCACGGCCCCCCGTGTCCGGGGCCTTCGGCCGTTCCCTCCCCGTTCGAGGTGGGGATGGGCACTGACCGCGCGCCGGCCGGCGCGCGGTCACCCCGGCAGCACTCGGGAAGGAACCCCAGACCGTGACCACCACCACAGCCCGCAGCATCGTGCGCGCGATCATCACCCGCTCCTATCGCCGGTACACCCCGACCAACGGCCGCGCGCCGACGCTGGCAACCGGTACGCCCGGTGAATCCGCGAGCCCGAGCAGGCCGACACCCTGCGCCTGTTCAGGGGGTTCCTCCGCGGCCGCGGCCGCGGCCTCATGTGCCGGTGGCGTGTCACGCCAATCGGCTTGGAGCCGCACCAGCAACCGCGGCGACCAAGTACCCGGTCAGGAAGAACTCGATCTCGAATACCGTCCAGTGACCTTATGGAGCCCTTGATGAACAGCACCGATCCCCGAGCCATCCAGCTCGCCGAGTCTCGTTACCGCAGCGGATACGGGCCGACCGTCGCCGAATCCTGGGACGAACTCCTGCCAAGCACGCGCCAGTTTCTCGTCAGCGAGGCCGAGTCATGGCTCAGCGCTGCCGTCGCCGCCGAACTCATGCCGCCCGCCGCCCCGACCGCCGAGGCCCTCGCGGTCGCCGCTGGCCCGACGCATCTCCGCTGGGGCCTGGACGATGTCCTGTGGGGCGACGACGACACTGCGATCGTCCTCATGTCCGACGAGGAGCGGCGCCCCTACTGGCTGGAGCTCGACCCCGAACGCGCGAACGCACTCCGCCAAAACCTCGCCGGACCCGACAGAGAACCGGCCGACGAGGAGAGCGGGCGCCAGCCGTGTGGCCACGACGATTAACATGCCCCCACGAGTGGCACGACCGGCCCAGCGTGTGGTGCCCCGGCATCGACTGACCGTGATCACCGAATGATGCAGCCCCGCCGCTGATGTTGGCGTGACTGCGTTCCCAATCAACCCCCATGCCCGCTCTGGTGTTACTGACTTCGGCGCTTCGGGGTGATTGGCCTGTTTGTGTAGCTGACTGACGGTCATCTGCGCGCTATGCCATTGGTATGCGATATGGCGATGGGGGCGGGCTGACGGTGGAGGGTCGCCAGCGCCGGGAGGCGGTGCGAGTGGAGGCCGCCGGGTTGTTCGCCGATGGGCTGAGGCCGCCGGAGGTCGCCCGCAGGCTGCGGGTGAGCTCGAAGTCGGCCTACCAGTGGCACCAGGTGTGGACGGAGGGCGGGGTGGCGGCCCTGGCCTCACGAGGAGCGAACGGGCAGCAGTGCAAGCTGTCCACGCGTTGCCAGGAGAAGCTGGCCGCCTACCTCGACCAGGGGCCGGCCGTCCACGGCTGGGACGAGGACCAGGTGTGGACCGGCGTACGGGTGGCCACGCTGATCGGCCGCAAGTTCCACGTTTCCTACAGCGTCTCGGGCGCCACCCGCCTGATGCACCGGCTCGGCTTCACCCCGCAGGTCCCCGCGCGATGGGCAGCCGAGCGCGACGAGCGGGCCGTGACCGTGTGGAAGGAGGCGACCTGGGCGGAGGTAAAAGCACCAGGGCGGCCTGCGACGGATGGATCTGCTTCGAGGACGAAGCCGGGTTCACCCGCAGACCGCCCAAGGGACGCACGTGGGGACGCCGCGGCAGCGCCCCGGTCGTGAGGGTCTCCGGACGGGGTTCCGGACGGGTCTCGGTCGCCGGGCTGCTCGCGATGCGTCCGGGCTCCCGGACCCGGCTGTGCCACCGGCTGCGGCGCCACACCGGGCGCAAAGGCGAACGCCGCGGCCTGTCCGAGCGCGACTACATCGGCCTGATCGACGGAATCCACCACCTGGTCAAGGGGCCCATCGTGCTGCTCTGGGACCGGCTCAACACCCATGTCTCCCATGCCATGCGCGACTTGATCGGCGCGCGGGACTGGCTGACGGTGTTCATCCTGCCCGCCTACTCACCCGAACTGAACGCTGTCGAGTACCTGTGGGCCCACGTCAAACGCACCCTCGCGACCATCGCCACCGTCGCCCTCGACCGACTCGCGACCCTCGTCCGCAACCGACTCAAACGACTCCAGTACCGCCCCGACATCCTCGACGGCTTCCTCACCGGAACCGGACTCTCCCTCGACCTCCCACCACCATCACCCTGAAGCGCCGAAGTCAGTAACCGGGCCCGACGACACGAATCTAACCGAGGCGGACATCGACCAGCTGATTGCGGCTGGGGTCCCGATACAGGTCGTGACCGCGTCACTCACCCCCTGCCGGACAACGCGGCATTGCGCCTACCACGGCTGGTGCTGGCGCTGGTCACCCGAGGGCGCCACGATCATGTCCGCCGTGAACAAAACGCTCCGCACGGACCAGCTCCGCACGCTGCTCGCCGTGGTCACGCCCGCCACCTGGCCGCCCGAAACGACAGGACTCGCCACATGACCGCCACCTGGTGGAAGTACGACGCTGACCGTGATGACCCACTCGCCAACCTCCGTATCCCCGTTACCAGTGCCCACCCCGGCTGGCGGTACATCGCCTGCTTCGACCGCGGATCCGAAGCGCGCCCGACGGATCTGGAAGCCGCCCAGCTCGCCTCCTACATCGAGCAGTACAAGGTGTACTTCTTCGGCACCAACGGCTGGTACAAGCGCAAGCTCGAAGAACAGCCTTTCGACACCGACGCCGTCACCCGCGTCTTCCACAAGTGGGCTGATGGCGACTGGTCCTACCGGGTCGTCACCTGGCAGTACGGTCCGTTCTGGGTGCCTCTCTCACCCCGGTCCCGCGGCGGAGACTTTGCCGCGCACCTTTACGCAGACAAGGCAGCCATCGGCCCACTCACTCTCGTGCAGGTCATGGACCGCGACAAGCACATGCACACCGAATACCCGAGTAAGGACTGGGCTACCTGGAAGGCCGCCCACCCGGAGACGTTCCCTGCATGAGGCTCCGTCAGGCTCATGCCGTCCTCAAATCCACCACCACCCTCGAATCGCAAGGGCTCTGGTACGACCTGGGGCCACACACATCAAACGGTGTGCCTGGCGAACAGCACAGCCAAGACCACAGCAGAGACCGTCTGTGGGGGGTCTTCCTTTTTCGCACCGAATGCCGCAAGGGGGCCGAGTTGCGGTAGGCGGAATCGGATAGGCACGGGCAGCGCGCTGCAAGGCAGCGCCGGGAGTCTCACTGCCGAATCCATTGAATAGACTGGGTGGAGGACATCCTGGTGTCCGGCAAAGCAGGCGACAATGAGCTTGCCCTTGAGGAACCGCTCGCTCGCGTGCAGCAGGGTGTGGCCGCGGTGGTGGTGGTCGATGCCGCGTACCGGATCAGCCGCCGGGTGGAGACGTACCGGCGGTGGAACGCACGGCTGCAGGAGGCCGGCGGACAGCTAAAATGGGCACTGGACTGACCGAACGTGATCCGAGGAGCGAGGCGTGGACTACATCAGGGAACCTGCGCCCGAGCAGGCGAAGACCCCCGAGGGGCAGGCCGCCGAAGCATGGAACCGTCTGGATGAGCTTGGCCTCACGGTCATCGAGATCGCAGGCGTGAAGCTGCTGAACAACGATGATGTCTTCCCTGGCTGACACGTCGAAAAGCTCCCCCCTCGGTCCCCAGCGGACCGGGGTGGGCTTTTTTATTTGACCTAAACGACATGAAAGCAACCGCATTTTCTTATTTACGCCTGGAGGCCTATTCGCGGGGTTCTTGCTCTGGTTGCCCGTGGTCGGCCACCGCGGTCGAGGCCGCCCAGGCCCAGCACCCGGCCGTTCCCGGGGAGAGGCCGGCCGCGATGGTGGTGGCCAAGCTGGTGAGGGACGTGGCACCCCTTCATGAGGAGATCGCGAGCCCGCTCTCCGGCGCCGCCCGCAGCCCGACACCTCCACCCCGCCCCGCCCCGCACCCTGGTTCCCGGCGTGCGACCGCTCCCTGTCTGAAGGAACGAACTCATGGGTCCCACCCCCGGACACCCGCACGGCAGGCACTTCCAGCACTGCTTCGTCTACGTTGGCAGCTTCTGCTCCTGCGGCGGCCGGTATATCGGAGACGACGCGGGCCCGCGCCTGGACCTGCCGCCCGCTCCCTTCAGCCTGCTTGCCCCGCGAACACCGCAGGACGAACCGTGCTGACCGTCGTCGACGCCGTCCGCAGCCCCGGGCCCGACGCCGCCGGCACTGCCTGGGCCGACCACGCAGCCGCCATGGCCGAACAGTGGCTCCACGATTTCGCGTGGCGGGGCGTCCCCCTGGACGAGTTCATCACTGGTATTGACGTCTCCTTCCAGAACGGCCCCGCCACGCCCCTGTGGCGCGGCAAGAGCCTGGGCCACGCCCTGCCTTCCGACCCGCCGCCGACCGAACTGGGGTCCATGGACGACGCGCCCTTCGACATGTGGCACCTCTGGTGGTTCCACCTGGTCGGCGCCTGGCACCTGACGGGCACGTGGCTGCACCCCGAGACCTCCTTCAGCATCGACCAGCTCGCCTTCGCCGAGCAGCAGGTCCACCTCTACGTCGGCTGCCACGACCGCGAGAACCCAACAGCACCCCGCAGGTACGACCCGAGCCTCAACCCCGTAACCAACGACCAGGGCGTGGTCGTGTTCCCGCTGCGGACCTTCCGCACCCTTGACTTCCACGCAGCCGGGAACGGTCCGGAAGCGTCAATGCTGCTGTGCGCCGGCACCGCCGTGGCCGAGTCCGCAGTCCACGAGGCACTGGAGATGCATCAGCTGCTCCCGGGCCAGCCCGTCCTCGACCCGCACACCGCCGGTCTCACCATCGACGTGACCGTCCACTGGGCGTCCGGCACGATGCCGACCACCGGCTGGGCCCACGCCCAGTGAGCTGCATCTACTCAGGACAAGGGACGTTCAGTCGCGCAGATTCTCTCCAGGCCGACCCTGAGTTCCCGGTCGACCTCGGTCACCGTCCTGCCGGAAGAACAGACGAGCGCGATCGCGTCCCGCCGGTTCTCCGCCGAGTGCTGCTTCGTGTACTCACTTCCCACCTGGCGCTACCGCACTCGACGTGGCCACTACTGGGGCCCACCCTCATGCCGGTTCTCCACTGCTGTCACAGAGTCCTCGAACGCGCACCCATACAGGTCCAGCGTCTTTTCACGGGCGGACTCGGCACGGGCTGCGGCCTCCTCCATGCGCTCGCACTCGGCCACGAAGTCTGACAGGACGCCCGCCGTGCGGTAGACCTCGGCCGACTCCTCGTAGTGGGCTGTGTCCCGCTTCGCGCGGTGCACGTCGTCGTACGCCTCCTCGCAGGACCGGACGGCCGACCACACGTCCCCGGCAAGCGCATCGTCCTCGCGAACCCGCTCTCCGCACGCCCGCGCCCGCTCCAGGTCGCCGGCGGCGAGTACCACCGCCGCGTAGACACGGGAGCGGGCTGTCGTCAGCCGTTCCACCGCCGCCTCCCACACAGCCGCCGTTCGGCCGGACGCCGCGCGCTCTGCCCGGGCCTCGTCGCGTCCCGCCAGCCCGGCACGATCGGCTTCCGCCCGCGCCTCCGCACGCTCGCCGGCGTTGTGCGCGTCCCAGTACAGGGCATGCTCGAAGTCCCGAACGCCGTGGTACGCGGCCTGGGCGGTCTCGAGCGCCGCCCACTCGACGGGGGCGTGCTCGGCAAGGCGGGTCGGCTCCCCGAAGCTGTTGTGCGGGTACTTGGACCAGTCGGACAGGTGCTTGCGGTCGTTGCTGGTGCCGAACCCCTGGGGGTTCTTGCGGACGGCGGCCGCAGCCTTCCGCAGGGCCTCGCCGCCGCGCCCCTCGATCCGGTCGGTCACGGCCAGAGTGAACGCCAAGGCGGCGGCATCGGTACGGCCTCCGGCGATCAGCGAGGCGGACGTGTACCGCGACGGGTAGTACACCGACCGGTTGGAGCGCCTGGACTCCACCCAGGCGTCGTACTGCGCCACGAACGACCGCGAGGGATCGCCGTGCCCGGCGTGCGTGACGCCGTCGTAGTCGGTGTGGCCCTCGAACCACGCGCACCAGGCACGCGAGGAGTCCGTGAACATCACGATCAGCTCGGCGTACCCGCGCGCCGACGGCGCACGGCCCGACTCGACCAACTGTCCGCGCCATTGGGCTTCTCGGGCGTCCAGCCGCTCCTGCGCCTCCTCGATGATCGGAGCGGCGAGTGCTTCCCGCTCCGCGCGCGCCATGGCATCCGCGATCGCCTTCCCGGCTTCCTTGACGTGCTCCCCGGCCAGCAGGATTGCCTGCCGCCACGAGGCGCATCCTCGTGCGTCGTCGCCGTTGGTCTCGGCCAGCCACGTCCGCGCCGCGTTCACGGCGTCGATGGCCGACCGCTCGGCTGTCCTGGCTTCCGCGTAGGCGGCGGAGGCCAGCTCCACCGCCCGCGCACCCGTCGGCGTGGAGCCGTCGAGGTTGTTGAACGCGTCCCGTGCACCGCACAGGGAGGCAGTCACCTTGGTCACGGCATCGACCATCTGCCGAACCCACTCCGCGGCGTCCCGGCCCCACACCGTTCGGCCCGTGGCCTCCTGCTCCCGGGCGACGACGCGTACGGCCTTGATCGCCTCGCGTACCGCCTTGAAACCGCCTGTCGAGGCGGACGCCACGAACTTGCCCGTCGCCTCGTTCCACGCGCACACGTGCTCGGTCTCCTCCACCCCGGCGCGCACTATCACGAGCCCGGAGATCACCGCGGCGCGCACCCACAGACGGCCGGTCCGGCGGAGCTCCGTACGGACACCCCAGCCCAACTGCTCTGCCTCGTGCAGCAGAACGCCCGCGTTCCTGGGCATGCCCTCCAGAGCGGCCGCCGCCGCTTCGGCACCGATGGCTGCGGCACATCCGCCGCAACGTCCCGCGCGTACTTCCTCGCGCTGGCACGCCGGGCACGACCCGGCTACCGGCTCCTTCCCGCGCCATGCCGAAGTGTCGTCGCTCTCGGCGTCAGAAGGATCGGTTTGTCCTTGCGTAATCGTCATCGCTTCACCCCCAAAGCGTCAGCGGGATCTCCGGTGGTCTCCTGATGCGACGCGATGATCAGTTGACGTGATCCATCGATGGCCCGGGCCACCCTGCGCTTGTGACTCCAGTCGCCCAGGACATGAGCGAGGGTGGGCCATGTTTCGAAGGTCTCCAGCGTCAGGACATTGCAATGGCGCACGACTGCGGGGATGTGCAGCAGTGTGAGGTGGACGTAGACCATGTGCATGGCCTGTGGCGCTATGTCCTCCGCCGTCACGTGCAACTGCGTCTGCGGGTTGAGGCAGTGCTCGAGCATGACCTCCGACAAGGCGATCAAGAACGAGCCCGCGCCGCAGGTGGGCTCGTAGACATCAGCGAAACCGCTGCGCTCGACTTGCTCGACCACCGCGCGGATCTCCATCCGAGCCATCAAACGGGCGAAGTCGTAGGGCGTGTAGAACTGGCCCAGCCGTTCGTTGCCGAGCTCCAGTTCCATGTAGAGGCGTCCAAGCACGTCATGGGGATTTCGATTCAACTCCATGGTCACCAGCGCCAGCGCATGCGCGAAGCGGTCCAAGTCTGTTCTGCTGTAGCCGCCGGCGATCTGGAGGTACTGTCTTTCACGCGCTTCCCAGGACTTGCTTCCGCGGACGTCCACGGCGTTGCGCAGAGCCAGCGCCGCCATCTCGACGAAGTGGTCGAAGACATCGCTCATCCGCTTCGCGCCGGTGTTCGCCGCCAGCAACTTCACGATCTCGCGTAAGGCGCTCACGACGTCGGCTCGATGGTGCTGGTCTCGGCGGTTGCGGCCTTCGAGACGGCGCTCAGTGCCTCGCTCATCACACCACCTCCTTAGTGCGCTTGCCCCCGGTCTTCGCGGCGAGGGCCTGCTGCTCGACGTGACGGGCCGCGATGTACAGGCCCTCGCGGTTCAGGTGCCGCGAGTAGCTCGAGTCGAGGTAGAGCACGGGCACGTCGCCCGCGGCCTTCAGCAGCGCCGGGTGCAGCAGGTGCTTGATCGGACCCGAGCCGCCGCCGTAGACGTAGACGACCTCGGTCGTCGCGCCGGCCTGCGAGAGGACGTCGCCGAAGGAGGAGACGATCTCGTCGACCAGGTAGCTCGCCTCGTCCTCGACGAAGCCGGCGGCCCGCTGGTGACGGTTCCTCACCAGCACGGACGGCTCCGCGTGGAGGAAGTCCGCCAGCTGCTTGCGCGAGGAGAACTGCAGCGTGGCGTCCGACTCGCTCATGCGCTCCATGGCGTTCATCAGCGCGGTGCCGTAGCCCTCGTCGAGCGTGGCGGCCGCCTCGGCGTTGAACCGCCCGTCGGTGAAGACCGGGAAGTTCACGGTGCCTTCGCCGACGTCGACGCCGATGGTGTGCTGGACCGCGACCAGGTCGGAGGCGGAGACACCCTCGACGAGGGAGGCGTCGCGGGCGCGCAGATCATCGAGGAGAGCCTGGGCCAGCGGCTCGCCCTTGTCGGTGATGGCGAACTGCGCGGAGGCCCCCTCGGCCATCACCTGGACGTCGACGAACTGCAGGCGCACCGAGACCGGGGTGCTGAAGTTCTTGATCGTCACCAGGTGCACCGCGGGGTCGGAGCTGCCCAGCAGGCCGATGAACTCGGCGGCGTAGGCGTGGCGGCGCGCGACGAACTCGGAGATCGGCAGTGCCAGGCCGGCCCGCACGTGCACGCGCAGCTCGTGATCGGGCAGCGCGCCGTTCTCGCTGACGTGGTCGCGCAGGGCCTTCGCGGCGAAGACACCCAGAACCAGGACCTTGCTCAGCTCCTGATCGGCCTTGGAGTGCTTGCCCAGCACCTCGAACTCGGTGAACTTCGAGCCGCGAACGCTCAGCGCCGCCCGGCCGAAGATCCGGCGGTCCGAAGCCGCCACCAGGGGAGTGGTGAGCGAGCAGTCGATCTGGTTGTAGAAGTCGCCGGCCATCACGGTGGCCGCATCCGCGTCGGGGAGCGGTACCTTCGGCGAGGTGCGGGAAGTCGAGACGACCGCGCTGGGCAGATCGATCTCGTCGAAAGTGCTCTGCTTCGTGTTCTGGATGACGCCCTTGACGTAGCCGTTGCCGACGTCGATGCCGCCGGTGAGGGTGATGATGTCGGTGGTGTTCGTGCTCATGAATTCGGCCCCTCGGTGTCTGCGTTGTCTGTCTGGAAGGTGAGAGTCACCGCGTCACTCAGCGCCGAGTGCTCGCCATGATTTCGTCTATGGACGCCTGCTTCGGCGGCTCCGGCGGTGGGATGGGGACGGAAGCCTCGGCTGTCTCGACCGGTGCGGGAGCCGGCTCGGGCCGGGACACCGGCGCTGGGGCTGGGGCTGTCTGCGCGACGACGTCGGCCTGGTCGGTGACCACAGGTTGCTGCTGCGACTGGACCAGCCGGACGGCCGGACGGGGCTCGGTTGTTGCTTCGTCGTCCTCGCGCTGCTCGGTAATCTCCAGCGGTGGTCGGCCACGCCGCGGCAGCTGATCGACAGGCTTGTAGAAGACGTCGATGTACCCGTCGCGCTGAATGGACTCCCGAATGAGCTGTCGCAGCGACTGCGAGATGTTCTCCTGCTGATCGAGCCACTCGATCACCGAGGTATCGGCAGCGGGCACGGTCCAGCGAACCTTGCGAGGTTCACCCGACTGATTCGCCATCGCACTCACCTCGCCCGGCCGCTTGCTCATGCACTTCACCCAGTCGCTCACCGGATGTCTCGCGCTCTGCCATAGGGACTCACCGCCTTCCACGTTTCTGCTCGAATGCGAATCGATGCAACGTCACTCTACTGTCCCTATTGAGTCTCTTGCAAGTCCCATTCGATACGCGAGTAGGGCCCTATCGGCGTCCCTGTCGAGCGCTGCCAGGTGCACCGGCGAGACGCCGTCGCGCCCCACC
This sequence comes from Kitasatospora sp. NPDC098663, assembly GCF_044760075.1. Taxonomy (NCBI): domain Bacteria; kingdom Bacillati; phylum Actinomycetota; class Actinomycetes; order Kitasatosporales; family Streptomycetaceae; genus Kitasatospora; species Kitasatospora sp. NPDC098663. The sequence continues at coordinate 14,676 of NZ_JBIWAP010000063.1, forward strand.
TGGGATGACCGCACGCAAGCCGCCGACGCCGTGCGCCGATAGGCTCTACGTGCGACGCGACGAGGGCTCCCGCAGGGCATCCACGAGACACGTGGGGCCGCAGCGCCGTCCCCGGGGGAACCGCATTCGAGTGCGCATGGCGTCCCGTCGGCGTCCTGACTGTGACTCCTGAAGGACCTCACCGGTCGCCGCTACCCAGTCGTGTACTCCGAGAGCACCGTGTGCGACACCAGGACGGCACTATTGGAGCGCGCGCGAGACGCCGTGAGGACACTCCCGGGACTCCGAGAGGGCCAGTGGCAGCAGTCCGCGTCTCATACGTGTCGCAGTCGCGCCCCCCGCACGTCCCGATGGGCCACCTCGGAGACGCGAGGGAGACGCTTTTCACTGCTGTTTCGTAGGGGAGAAAAGCCTGTCTGCACTTCACGCCGAATCGCGGCGGTCGGTAAGGCGGCGGGTTCATCGGCTCGCCCGATGGACGGACGGGGCGGGTGCTGTGCCCGCCGGCCTGGGAGCCCGCCGCCCCTTGAGCCGGCGCTGCCTCACCCAGGCGCCGCGCCCGGCCGCGGCAGCTCTGCCGCCAGCTCCTCGCGAGTGAAGCCGATCGAGACTGGTCACAGGCGCCGGGGTGGTCTTCGACGAGCAGGCACGCCTCAGAGACGACGACCTTCTCGCACCCTGGAGCGATCCGCAGCTCCCGTCAGCCCTCGTCGTCCCAGAACAGCCACCACAGTGCGAGTCCTCCGGGCTCGTACTGCATCTGCGCACACACGGTGTGCTGCGCATCGGGCCGGTGTGCACCGAAGTCGCAAGAGTGGCTCGGTATTAACCTCGAAGTCCGCGCCGGGCAGTGCGTTCAGGGCGCGCACCTCGTCGTCCGTCAGCGCCACTTCCGCTGTGCAGGGCATGGGTATGGGGTCCTCCGACTCCAAAACGAGTGACAGCGTCACTCTTCAGACCCGGCAGACGCAGGAAGCGACAATAGATCTTGAAAGTGTCACGGTGACCTGCATCACAGTGGCTCGTGGGGTTTCCGGGAGGGGGCGCCTTTGGGCACCGCAGTCAGTGCTACGCGATGGCGCAAGGGCAGCTGCGCCGGCCGCGGCGCACGACGGAGCGGAGCGCTATCCAGAGCCGAAGCGGCAGCGTCGCGAGAGACCGGACCCACTGCGCGGCGAGGGCTGTGCCACCTGCGGCAGCAGAGCGATGAACCGGGTCTGCGACCCGTCGGGAGCAGACCCGTACCCCCGCCTCGCTCCTGCCTCACGAGGGCGGATGAACATGGGGTACGGCCGTATCACGGACGGAGAAACAGCAGTACAGCCCCGAGGCGCAATGACCAGGGGAAACAGGCCGTACTGTACCCCTGCCGCACGGCAAGGAGGGAGGGGTACGGGACAAGGGGGTACGGCCTGTTTCGCCTGATGTTCCAGGATTCCGCTGACGCTCCAGCCGTGGCACAGCGACGACGACGACAAAGAAGCAAAAGGGCATAAGGGAACCTGATAACACGTGTCCTGCGGACCCTCGCTTCACTCCGGGCGGCGGACCTGAACCTCGGTGGCGTCCAGCCGAAGCACGACACCCTCGGCCCGCGCATAGGCGAAGACGTCGGCCAGGGTTCGCGGCCGTACGCCCGTACGGCCGGGCACCGCGAAGCCCCGGGCAGCAAGCAGGCCCCTGACCTCGCCGATCGCCCGGCTGACCGTGGAACGGTCGACGCCGAGCGGCAAGGCCAGGACGGCGTGCGGCAGGTCGTGGCGCAGATGGATGAGCGTGGCGACCGCCCGGTCGACGAAGGCCAGGCGGTGCTTGGCGCCGGCTCCCGCCGCGGGCGCAGTGGCGCTGGCCCTCGACCACGGCCTACCACGGAGCCGCCAGCTCGACAACCAGATCGGCCAGGTGACGCCGCGAGACCCCGGTCAGCACCCGATGACCGAGGACCGCACGGTTCACCATGATCGTCACACCGTCAGATCATGCCGCCCGCAACACCGCTGGTCACATCGCCGCCGCAATCACGCGCCAACTCGTAACTCCGTCCTCAACCCCCCTACCCCCCACGGCTGCGCGGCAGGGGAGAGCCCGCGCGACACCCCTACAAGCCCGCCAACGGGAGGCGGAGCGGCCGCATGGTGGACCTTGTCGCCCCAAGGCGATGGCGATGGTCGTGATGGGCCGGACAGTGCCGCTACAGCTGCCTGTCGTCGCCCTGGGGCAGCAGGGTCCGATGCCGGTCCGACGGCAGCAGGTCGGCGCACAGGGATGCCTCAAGGCGGGCGAGCGTCGAGACGTCGGGGTACACCTCGCCCCGCACGATCCGGCCCACTGCTGCCGGACCGAGTCCCGCGTGCGCGGAAACGGCCCGGTGGGACAGGCCCCGCTGGTCGGCGAGGTCATCGAGTTCGCGGGCCATGGCGAGCGCGTAGTGGACGCCGGGAGGTGCCTGAGGCAGCGGTCGTGCCCGGTGCGGCCAGTCGCCGGCGGTGTAAGTGTTCGGGGCCCTGTCGCCGCGCACGCCGCCCCCTGGGACCGTCCTGATCACCGATGTCCCCTTCATGATTCCCCACCGGGCCCGCCGCAGCCGGGCACCCTCCAGGTATGATTCATATATGAATCACCAGGTGAGTGAGGGGCGGCGGATGCGCGGGCGCCGGTGGTGGGCGGGGATCGACTGGTCGGCCGACAAGCAGCACGTCGTGATCGTCGACGACGACGGTGCGATCGTCACGCACCTGGTCGTCGAGGAGTCCAAGAAGGGCGTCGACGAGATCCTCGCCGCCCTGCGAGCCCTCAACCCCACCTCGCACACTTTTTCGCGCCGGCAGGTGCCCATCGCGATCGAGGACGGCAACCGCCTCCTGGTCGCCGAACTGCGTCGCCGCAACCAGCCGGTGGTGCTCGTCCCGCCCACAGTCACCGCCCGGTACCGGGGCCGCCACGCGGCCGCCGTCTCCAAGAGCGACCGAGGCGACGCCGCACTGCTGGCCAACATCCTCCGCCAGACCCCCGGCCGCCGCACCCCGCTGCCCGACACCACCGACACGGCCGCAGCCATAGCCGTCCTCGCCCGCGCCCAGTGCACAGCAGCCGCCGACGCCCGCGAACTCGCAACACGCCTACGCTCCCACCTCGCGCTCTACTACCCGGCCGCCGCGCACGCCTGGGCGCAGATGGACCACGGCCTGCGCCGCCCCGAAGCCCTCGCCGTACTCGCACTCGCCCCCACCCCGCGGCAGGCAGCAGCCCTGACTAAGCGCAAGATCTACGACACCCTCGCCACGGCCGGACGCATCCGCCTCCTCGACAGCGAGGCCGAACGGCTGCGCGACCTGTTCCAGAAGCCCCAGCTACGGCAGCGGCCCGCGACCGAGACGGCGATGGGCGAGCGCACCCGCCTGCACGCCACCGAACTCCAGCTCGCCCGCCACCACGCCGAGCAGCTCGCCGAGCTCACCGACCGCGCCTTCGCCCAGCACCCGCACTACCCGATCTACCGCAGCTTCCCCGGCGCCGGTCCGCTCCTCGCCGCCCGAATCTTCGCCGAACTCGGCGACGATCCAGCCCGGTTCACCACCGCCCGCGCCCTGCGCTCCTACGCCGGCACCGCCCCCATCACCTGGTCCTCCGGCACCAGCCACACCGTCGTCCACCGCAAGGTCTGCAACCGAGCCCTGAAAACCGCCGTCCACCGCTGGGCGTTCAGCACCCTCACCCGCTCGCCCGGCTGCCGCGCCCTGTACGACGCACGCCGCGAACGAGGCGACCGCCACGCCGCCGCGCTGCGCCACGTCGGTAACCGCCTCCTTAGCGGCCTGCACCACTGCCTGCGCACCAACGAGCCCTACCGGGAGGACGGGATGTTCCCCGCTCCCGCGCAGGGGACGGGCTGAGGGGCGGCCGGGACACCTTCGTTCACCCGGGGCCGTGAGCCCTTACGCGGAAGTGGTGCCCGGCCCCTTCTCCACCCCATCGCCCGCCCCGGCCGAGCGGGTCGACGGGCTGTCGGATCCAACGCCTGACACGAACCCCTGGGCCGCGAGCCCTTTCGCGGGAACGGCGCCGACAGCCTCTCCGCCCGCTCAGCCAGACCGGCACGTCCCGGCCGGGCACAGCAGCCGGCGTTGCAAGAAATCGTACCGACGGGATGTACACCGTCCATCTCATGCCGATGTGGAGCGACGATCAAGTCCGGTCGAGCTGCACCGTGAGATGGGCCTGGCGATCATCGAGCCCTGCTGCAGCCGGCCGGTATGAGCGCGCCACGCCTGCCCGGGCCTCATGGCCGCAGCTCTCGACTCCAGCTGCGGAGCCCACCGAGCCACAGGGAGAGGAGACTCGAATGATTGCTGAAATGATTCAAGAATCGTTCTCGCACGTCGTCCTCGTCGCCGGTTCCCGTAGCTGGAGCGACGAGAAGAGCATGCGTGAGACGTTCAACGATGCCTGGCGCGAATGGGCCCCGAGAACGTCACCCGACCGGTGCTCCTCTCGGGGCACTGCCCCAAGGGCGCCGACTCCATAGCCGAGCCGTCGTGGCAGGACGCGGGCTTCGAAGCCATCCCCTTCCCCGCCGACTGGTCGACCCGCGGGAGGACAGCCGGCTTCCAGCGCAACCAGGAGATGGTCGACGCCGCCCAGGTTTTTCGCGAGGCCGGGGCTCAGGTGCTGTGCACGGCCTTTCTCGATCTCTGCCGGATGCCCGAATGTCCGCAGCGAGGCCACGAGCAGCTCATACCGCATACGCCGGGGCACGTCTCGCACGGCGTCATCCACTGCAGGTCTCGGGCGCGAGCGGTAGGGATCAAGACGACCGACGTGATCCATCCGTCGCCGCCGTTCTGAGACACATGAAGGGCCCTGCAGCACGCTGCAGGGCCCTTCAGGGGCGGAGGGGGGATGGGAGGGGCCGGGAGGCGGGCACCAGGCTCGGCGCTACTTGCTCCGATCAATGCCGTGCGCCTCGTCATAGGCCTTCATGACCTTCTTCGGGATGCGCCCCCGGTCCGCGAACTCGAGGCCCTTCCCCTTGGCCCACTCGCGGATCTTGTCGCGCTCCTCGGCAGTCGTCTCGGGCACGACTCGCTTCTTGGGTGTCGGCTCCCCGGCTTTCCGGCCGGCCTTCAGGTACGGCTTCAGCGCTTCCTCAAGCTTCTTCCGCTCCTCGGTCGTGAGGTCCACCTCGTACCAGGTGTCACCGAGGCCGAACGTAGCTGTCGCTGCATCCGGCTCACCACTGAGATCTGACTCGACAACACTTCGAATAGCCATACCAGTGACAGTAGCCGATGTGCAATGACCTTGGAAAGTCTGTCGTGGTCATTCGAGATAAGTGTGTCATTCGCAGCTCGAATGAGACCCTAAAGTGCTGCTAAATGAGCAGGAGTTGCGAGTGGCACTGCTAAAATCGCAGCAGGGTCAGTGTTGTCGCATGCCCCGTTCGCCACCGCCCAACAAACCCGGATCGAGAGGTCCCCGCCATGCCGATGCTCCGCACCGTCGACGACCATTCGCTCACTGATGAGGACACGGGCCTCTTCGAGGTGCTGTGCCGGCGCAGGGGGTGGTCGGATCGGTACCTGAAGGAGATCGAGGCCACCGAACACGACGAGCTCCTGGACCTGGCCGAGATGGTCGAGGCCCTCCATGACGCCCGGACCACGGACAAGAAGATCACCATCGCCCCCGACTTCGACATGGACGGCATCTCCGCCGGCGTCCTCGGCTACGCCGGCCTGTCCGAGCTCGGGTTCGATGTCGAGCTGCACCTGCCCGACTACCGCCGCGGCCACGAGCTCGCGCCCGAGGACATCGCCGAGATCCAGGCGAAGTGGCCCGCCACCCGGGTCCTGCTCACCTGTGACGGAGGAGTGAACTCCCACGGTGGCATCGCCGCCGCACGCGCCCTGGGCTGGACGACGCTGGTGACCGATCACCACGAGGAGCTCGCGCCGGGCTCGACCGCGGACATCACCGTCGATCCGTGCCGGATCGATGAGACCTACACCCACACCGGGATCTGCGGTGCTCACGTGCTCTACCAGGTCATCGAGGCCTACACTCGCGTGCACCGGCCCGAGAAGCTCTGGGAGATCCACCTGCTGCGCCTGTTCGCCGGCCTGGGCACCGTCTCCGACGTCATGCCCGTGCTGTACGAGAACCGCAGCCTGGTGCGCGATGCGATCTCGATCGCCCGCCTGCTGCGCGTCGCCGCGCCGAAGACGATCCCCAATCCCCGGGGTGGGTTCGACGCTGACCCCGATGCCATCGACGTCGAACAGTCGATCATGATGCAGCTGCTGCGCACAGAGCCGCACCACCCGGTCTTCCTCCGGGCTTTCGAGGGCTTCGCGATCGTGCTCAAGGCCTTCGCTCAGGCCGGCAAGATCCGAGACGTCGACGACCTCGACGAGGGCTTCTTCGGCTTCTACCTTGCCCCGGCGATGAACAGCCCCCGGCGCACGGGGGCCTCGCTTGAGCCGTGCTTCGCGGTGTTCACGGCCGCCGGCGCCGACGTCAAGTTTAAGGCCGCGCGCCAGGTGATCGAGGGCAACGAGCTGCGCAAGCAGCTGGTCATCAAGCACATGGAAGAACTCGTCGCCGGGGAGCAGCCCTTGGCTCCGTGGGTGTACTTCTCGGACGCCTACCCGGGCATGTACGGGCTGCTGGCCAACCGGATGATGGAGTTCAACGGGCACCCGGTCGTCGTTCTCAACCGCCCCACCAGCCCCGACGATCCTGTCAGCGGCTCCGGCCGCGCGCCGGAGTGGTACGACATCATCACCAGCCTGGAGCCGCACGATGGACTCAGCGCCATCGGACACCAGCAGGCATGCGGCGTCCGCGTTGCGAAGGCCGAGAAGCTGGGCGATCTTGTCGCCGTGCTAAAGGAGGCCACGCAGGTCTCCAGACTCGCCGTCAGCAGCGATGGTCCGAACGGTGATCTCGTGCTCGGCCCGGATGCCGACTGCGACGCCGGCCTCGAGGACCTGCAGCCGTTGTTCGAGCTGGTGCGCCGGACCGAAGGGCTCAAGCCCTTCGGGCGCGGCTTCACCGCGCCGGTTGTCGAGATCGCGATCGAGCCCCTGGGCCTGCGCGTGGACCGGATCGGATCCGAATCGCAGCACCTGCGCCTGGTCACCCGGTCCGGCCTGTCCTGCCTGTGGTGGAACGCCGCCGAGGAGAAGTTCGACGCGATCCAGAGCTTCGTCGGCGCGCCAGCCGCACCGAACTCGGCACCCTGCGCTTCACGGCGACGCTGCAGCTGAACAGCTTCAGAGGCGACACCCGCGTCCAGGCCGTCATCAACGAACAGACCAACACGGCTGCTTGAACCCCGTAGAGGAGGAGACCATGACGTCGCCACCGATCACTTCGCGTCTGTTCGACATCGGGTGGTGCGCCCTCGTGCCGTTCGCCGTTGTCGCGGTCTACCTCGGCCTCGGCACCTTCGCAGTCCTCCTCATCGGAGAGCCGATCGTCGCGACCTCCGTCCTGGGCATGCTCGTCGTCGTCCTGGTCGGCTGGGTAAGGATTCAGCGGCCGCGGTGGCTCGCACATGCGCCGGCCCCGCAGCCGAAGTCGGAGATCCCACGCTTCGGGTGGACAGTCCTCGGCTGTGCGGTCCTGGCCTTCCTCGCCGGTCAGTCGCTGGCCTTGTGGATCCACACCACGGCAGGGTCTGCCGGCTTCGACGCCTCGAACCAGACCAGGCACGCGGCTGGAGCCCTGGCGACCCTGCTGCTCACCCTGGTCGCGGCTCCCGCAGGGGAGGAGGCCCTGTTCCGGGGGCTGATCTACCCGTTGCTGCGCAAGCGGGTGCACATCCTCGCCTCCACGCTGGCCACCGCCGTGGTGTTCGACCTGCTGCACGGCAACGCCGTGCAGTTCGCCGCGACCCTGCCACTGGCGGTACTCCTGGCCCTGGTCTACGAACGTACGCGCGCGCTGTGGCCCTGCGTGCTCCTGCACATGGGCTTCAACCTCGCTGCCACCTTTGTCCCGGCACAGGCGCTCGGTGCCCTGGCGAACCCCGCCTCCGCGGTGCCGCTGTGTCTTGCCTTCGCTGGTTGTGCCTTGGGGCTCTACCAGCGGGTCGCCGGTGGGACTGAGCCAGGCGCAGTCCAGGGCGCGGGAGGCGAGTCCGGCACGCGGTGAGCGGGGTACTGAGCCTCTTCTGAGAAACGATGGCGCCCTCCGCGCGGGACCCGGCGGCCTCTCCGTCGCCGGGTCCGTACGGAGGGCGTGCTCGTGGTGACCGCGGTGATCCGGTCGCCGGAGGTGTGACTGAAAGTAACTATTCAGGCATACTCATCGGGAGAGGAGAGGATCTCATCATGGCTATCGTCAGCACCTGCGCGTACGACTCACGAGGGCAGCTCGTCCGTCCCGACCCGCTCGACATCAGCCGTGCGAAGATCCGCCTGGACCTCGACACCGGTGAGAAGCCCACCTTCGACCGCGGTCACACGCACGTCTTCGTCGTCTCCGACATGGGCATCACCGCCGAACAGGCCCGTGAGCGCGTGAACACGAGGCTGCGCCGGTTCTTCGATCGCGCCGAGGCCGTTCGCGGCTTCCGCAGGATCACGATGACGAAGAGTCAGAGCGAGAACCGGCTCAACCTCAACACCACGATCTCCTACGAGATCCTCTACGTCGTCGAAGCGGATGAGCGATCCCGTAGCCGCAGTCCCGAGTCCCCCAGCGCGGGATACCGGCGAGGCGGGAGCACGGTCACCCCTGGGTGACTCGCGCCGTCCACGCCTCACCCTCATCAGCACATGCAAAGAGGCCGGAGAACTCCCTTCCCACGGGGATGCTCTCCGGCCTCTTTGTCTCACGTTCCAGTGCAACATCGATCACCTGCCGCCTACGGTAGCAGTGTCGCGGATTGCTCGCAATGGGAAGTGAGTGCCAGTCCAGTGCCATTCTGCATCGGCTGGAGCCTCGTGGGCGGCCGACTCGGACAGGTGTCGACAGCAGGGTTCCGATTCGTGCCCGGTGGGTGTGTCAGGACCTTCTGTGAGCTTCGGGGCACCGAGGATGTCCCGCGCGGATTTCATGTCCCATTGAGGCTCGCCGAACCGCCTGAGGGTCACTGGCAGCTTGACGTGGAACCCCGTCGCGAACTTGGTCGCCGGAGGACGCATCGAGCTGCCAGCTGTACCACGAGGCGTGGTACAGCCCCGAAAACCGTGTCTGACCTGGGCGAGCGCCTGCACCGCGAGGCTCTTTCCCGCATCGGGTGTACCGCGTGGGAGCGCCAGTGTGGTACGACGTTTTGCCTGGTCAGCCAGCCTTTCCGGCCCGCGTACCACGAGTACCACGTCTTTCTGGGCGTTTCCATGAGGGCGTGTTCGGGAGCGACCCAGGCAACTCCAGCTCGCCGGCCTGCTCTCCCGCCTCCCCGCGCGTGTATCTAGTCCCCATTTCCTGGTACAGGTGGTACGGGGGGTATGTACACAGCGCCCGAACTGGGCAAACGCCTGTACCGCGTAGAGAATGCCACGTGGTACACCCTGCTCTTGAACGCCCGAAACTACCGCTCTGACCTGGGAAGACAGGTGTACCACGTCAAGTGGTACACACTCGGGTACCTGTAGGGGGTATGTGGCTCTCTTGAGCCTCCTGGAGAGCATTCGGCCGATGCCCCGGTGGCAGCCGGCTCGGCCGGTCAGAAGAACTCCTCCGAACCTCGACCGCGGGCCGGGCGGCTCACGCCGCCCGCGGGTGCGTGGTCGAGCGTGAGGATCCAGTGGCTCTGTCGGGCGCATGCTCCACGGAGTCGCCGGCTCTCGCGACTCATCCGGGCTCGCGACGCGTGCGGCGTGGTCGTGGCGGCTGCGCGCCCTCTTCAGTCCCTGTCGTGTGCCCCTTTGGTTGCCCATTGATCGCTATCCATGGATCCAGTTGACTCACTTGTCGACTGGTAGCTCAATCGTTGCGAAAGGCTGCTTGAGTGACATAGGGTCGAGATCACGTTCCATTCGATTGCGAGTCAAGTCGGCTTCCCACTCATCGCCGGCAGGAACTCGGTCACGATCGAGAAAGCAGCAACATGACACCTCCTGATGCCCCCATATCTGTACCTGCCGCCGGCTCCAGTGCCGGACCGCGCACCAACCCCGTCGCTGACGTCCTGGCCAGTGTCATGGGGTCCTTCTCGCACCGCGACGACATGGCTCCGCCGAACGAGATCATCACCTACGTCACCGCTGCCTACCTCGACCGGATCGCCCCAGCCGATCCTCCGGCGCCCCGCGTGCTGGAGAAGGAGCTGCTGGCCATCGTGGGCGGCGTCATCAAGGCCGAGAACGTCAAGGCGGCCATGGCCGCCGAGAAGTACCCCCTGCCGAGATATCTGACGTACTGGCAGGTCGCGCAGATCCTCCTGCGTCTGCACCATGTCATCCGCATCGCGCCCAACGCCAAGGACACCGACCGTGAGTACGACCTGCTGGCGATGTACCAGGCCACGGGCCGCGCGCGTGGGACGTACATCACCAGCGAGGACGACATCCGCACCACGGCGCGCATGTACAACACCCAGCTGTCCCTCAAGGAGTTCGCCGAGGTCCTGGCCGTCCTGCGCGAAGACAGCCCGCGTCGCCACCAGAGCACGAACCGCGACTTCATCGCCGCGCGCAACGGCATCGTCTTCTACAGCACCGAGCCGCTGGACGTCACGATCTTCGGCAAGGATTTCCACTTCGAGCCCAAGCAGGTACACCCCTTCGACCCCGCCATCGTGCTGCTGACAAAAAACGACGTCGACTACGTGGACGACGCCCCGCAGCAGGCCATCACACATGCTCAGGACGGAGACTGGGAAGTCGTCGCCTGGATCGAGGAACTGTTCGACCAGCCCGGTGACGAGGGCCTCGCCGACCTGATCTGGGAGATCATCGGAGCGATCATCCGGCCGCACGTGCGCTGGGGCAAGACCGCCTGGTTCTACTCCGAGCAGGGCAACAACGGCAAGGGCACGCTCTGCGCGCTCATGCGCAACCTCGTCGGCAGCGGCGCGCACACCTCGATCCCGCTCTCGGACTTCGGTAAGGACTTCGCGCTCGAACCGCTGGTGCGCGCCAACGCGATCATCGTCGACGAGAACGACGTCGGCACCTTCATCGACAAGGCGGCCAACCTGAAGGCGATCGTGACCAACGACGTCATCCAGATCAACCGCAAGTACCGGATGCCGATCGCCTACCAGTTCTTCGGCTTCATGGTCCAGTGCCTGAACGAGTTCCCGCGTGTGAAGGACAAATCGGAGTCGTTCTACCGCCGGCAGCTCTTCGTGCCCTTCACCAAGAGCTTCACTGGGGCCGAGAAGAAGTACATCAAGGACGACTACCTCCAGCGCCGTGAGGTCCTGGAGTACGTCTTCTGGTACGCGATCAACCGCGCCAGCGCGTCATCTCCGGGTGACTACTACCAGCTCTCCGAGCCGGTGGCGACCAAGGCGGTCCTGGCCGAATACAAGGAAGCCAACGACCCCGTGCGCGCCTTCTGGGAGGAGTTCCGCGGTCGACTGGTGTGGGACCTGGCGCCGTTCACGTTCCTCTACGACCTGTACAAGGCATGGTTCGCCGACGTCTCGCCGTCGGGCTCACCGGTGGGCAACAAAGCGTTCATCGCCGACCTTGTGGCGGTCGTCCGGCCGGATGCCCTGTGGCACTGCCCGGACAAGAACCGCAAGATCCGGCCCGGCCAGATGATGAACACCCCCGAGGTGCTCATCGCCGAGTACGAGCTGAAGAAGTGGACGCACCCGAGCTACACCGGCAGCGACCCGAAGAAGAAGTCCCAGCCGACGCTGCAGGCCAACTACCGCGGACTGCTCCGGCAGACGGGCGCATCCGCCCCGACCGACGACACCACTGACGAACAGGACTGATGCACCCATGGCCAAAACTGCTGGCGCACTCGGCGAACTCACCTGAGGCCAGGGCCGCCTGGTCACGGCGATGACGCACGACGGGCGCGAGCAGCGGACCACCACCTCACCATCCCTCGCAGGTCACGGCAGACCCCTCGGAGAAGGCCCCGGGCTCACGGGTGAGGCGTCCTGGCGCACGGATGCCCCGCGGCGGCGCACTTCTCACGACTCCAGCTGAGGCCGCGCCTGCCTCCTCCCCAGACACCGGCCGTGATGGTCGGACCGACGAAAGGAGATCCCCACCATGACCTCACAACGAACACCCGTCACGGCCTCGAAGTCGCGCTTCACCTTCTACGACATCGAGTCGTTGTCGGACGTCTTCACCCTGTGCGCCTACACCCCGCAGCCTGACAGAGCCGTCGACGACCTGGAGATCTTCTTCCTCTCCGACGTCCAGCAGCTCTCCGACGCCGTGGACCCGCAGGCGCTCTATGAAGCCGTGGTGCGCTCCAACCCGGGCCTTCCCGCGGTGAGCGTCCGGCTGTGGAACCTGCGCGGCGAGCGGGGCAACCTCCGTCTCGCCGCGCTGATGGGCCTCTCGAACGCCGACCAGGTCAACGACCGCGGCGAGGTCTCGTCCTATCCGGCGAGCCTGCGCCCCGTCTGCGACACGGATCCCGAGTACGACCCGCTGAAGTACCCGTTCCTGGCCGGATACAACTCGCTGAACTACGACATGACCATGCTCGCGCTGTACCTGATGGAGACCTTCCCGGCCCCGCACTCCGGTCGTCTCGTCCAGCCGACCACCGCGCGCGAGATGCGCGAGCACAACGACAATCTGTTCACCGAACACATCGAGTACATGCCCGGCTACCTCGGCTGGAACGGCCCGGCCGCCAAGATCCGCCGCGCCATGATGCAGTCAGGCCGGCACCTCGACGTTGCCCGGCTCAACGAACTTCAGACCAAGGTGAGCCTCAAGCGCATGCTCGGGATGCTCGGCCGCCAGATCAAGGAGTCCGAAAAGCTCAGCCACGACACCTCGATCGCCGCGATCGAGGACCTGTACGAGCTGCTGGCCTACAACGTCTCCGACTGCCTGGGTCTGGCCCAGCTCTTCCAGCACCCGGCCTACGCCAGCAACTTCGACCTCAAGGCCGGCCTGCTGGCGCAGTACTCCGAGACCGTCTACGCCAAGAACGGCTCGGTGCGCCGGGACCGCCTGACCATCGACTCGTCCTCTGCGAAGTTCGTCGGCCGCATCCTCGCGCCGTACACCTCGCTGAACGACATCGAGACCGTGTCGTACCTCTATCCGGCCAAGGAGGTTGCCGACGAGCAGGGCATTCCCCAGGTCAACGTGCTCGACGAGTGCGTGCGCTTCTTCGAGGAGAACGTGGCCCCCGACCCTGCCAAAGACCCGGCCGCGACGCCGGCACAGGCGAAGGCACACCGCCAGTTCATCCAGGTCGTCAACTACTACCGTTCGGTCGAGCGACGGAACTTCAACGACTCCGAGGAGTACCGCGACCTGTTCGACCTCCCGGCCAAGTCCTTGCGCGAGATGCCGAAGACGCCGAACAACGTGCCCTACTTCCACCGCGACGCCTCCCCGTCGTCGTGCTTCGCGACGTTCAGCACAGGCGGCATCCACGGCGCGGAAGCAGACATGGAGGTCTTCGACACCGACTCCTTCGAGCACCGGGAGCAGGCAGCCATGATCGGCCTCGCCAAGCTCCTCTATCCGGACGCGAAGGACTTCGTCGCCGAGGCCAAGCGCCAGCACAACCTGCTCGCGCTGCCCGACGGCACGGCCGTCGACAAGCGGCTCGTGCTGCTGGGCTCGGACCCGCAGAAGGTGAAGTACCGCAAGCCGAAGAAGGACGACCCGGGCCAGGCTGAACAGCTCGCGCGTGCGCAGGCCCAAGTGCCGCATCCAGCGCAGCTGCTGGACACTCAGCGTCCGGACACCGAGGCGATGCACGTGCGCCTGACCGACGGAACCGTGCTCGACGGCAAGCTCGTCCTGGCCGTCACCTCGGCGGTCAAGGCCATCTACCGCGATGAGCCCGCGAAGAGGGCACCCGAGCTGTTCACCACGAAGACCGACGGGTCAACCAAGCTGCACCCGAAGTTCGCACGGACCTCGGCAGGCCTCGTCATCCACGAGGATTTCACCAGCTACTATCCGAACCTGCTGCGCAACATGCGGGCCTTCTACAACCCCGAGCTGGGCGAGGACCGCTACACGACGATCTTCTTCGAGAAGGAACGTCTGGGCTTCGAGATGAAGAAGCCAGGGATCTCCGCCGAGGAGAAGGCCCGGCTCACGACCTTGCGCAACGGCACGAAGCTGATTCTCAATTCGGCCTCCGGAGCGGCTGACGCCGCACACCGGACCCCGATCAGGATGAACAACCGCACCATCTCGATGCGGATCATCGGCCAGCTGTTCAGCTGGCGGATCGGGCAGGCCCAGACTCTGGCCGGCGCGCGGATCATCTCGACGAACACCGATGGCCTCTACTCCGTCGTCGGCGGGGGCAACGGCTTCGATGAGACTGCCAACAACCAGGTGCTCGCCGAGCAGCAGGCCGCCATCGGCATCGACATCGAACCGGAGCTGATGTTCCTCATCAGCAAGGACTCGAACAACCGGCTCGAGCTGGAGTCGCCCAGTCAGGACCGTAGCGTCGCCGACAGCCCGATCATCACCGCCTCCGGCGGGACACTGGCCTGCCACGCGGGTCCCACCCCGACGAAGTCGCTGGCCCACCCGGCCGTGATCGACTTCGCCCTGGCCCGCTATCTGCAGGCTGTCGCCAGCAGGGGAGAGGAGGCGCTTGCCGAGCCGTTCGACCCCATCCTGGGCCGGAAGATGATCGAGGAAGCGATCGACCCCGTCGATCCCGTGCGGACGCTGCTGCTGTTCCAGAACGTCCTCGCCGCCTCACGCGGATCGATCACCTACCCGTTCGCCGCCGACCCGGTCAGCGCCGGGCCCGACCGTGACGACAACGAGGACGCCGACGCGCAGCTGGTGAACCCGCGAGCCCTGCAGATGGTCAACCGGGTCTTCATCGTCCACGACGGCACCGATGGTGCCGTGAGCCTGCACAACGCCGGCGCATGGAAGGTGAACCCGGCCAGCCAGAGCAAGCGGCGCGAGTCCGGCAGCGCCGGGGTTCGACGTGACCCGATCGCGCTGGAGATCCTGCGCCACCACGGGTGGGCGAAGAACCGCAGTGAGGCCAGCACCTCCGACGGCCTCAGGCTGCTGCCCGATGACCAGGACGCCGTGATTCGCCGAATCAACGGCATCGATCCGTACTGGTCGCTGGTCGTCGTCAACGACGACCTCCGCACGCTGCCGCCCGCCCGGGTCGAGCAGCTCATCGCGGCGCTCGATCTCGACATCTACACCCGGATGCTCGACGAGACGTTCACCAAGAACTGGAAGAACGCCGCCTGATCAGCACCTGCACGGCGACCGGTCTGCGGGGTGCCGGGAAATATCGATACGACGCAGCCCGGCGCCTGTAGCTGTTCCACAGGACAGAGAATGAAACCGCATAACTCATTCGTCTTGAGTCCCAATTGAGGTTGAAGGTCGGTTCGGATTGTCGCAACAAGAGAATCGAGGGGGAATGGGCGCGCATTCGGTTAAGAGGGAATGCAAATTCGAGCAATGCCAACAGTTCTTCATGACGGGTAGTCGATGGGATAACCAGAGAGCCCATAATCTGGGATGGTTTTTCCAGCGGAACGGTGACGTGTGGTGCTCCAGTCATATCCCTGACTGGGTTGCCGGTTGGCGATCCGAAAACAAGGAGAAATAATGGTGTATGAAGAACTCGCGCCGACCGACACCTCCGTCCAGGACGGCGACGCCCAGGCCCAGCGTGAGAAGAACACGACCTGCGAGGGCATCCTGGTCCGCCGGGGCCAGATCTGGGAGAACCTCGACACCCGGCAGAGCGAGCGCCACGTCGCCATCGAGTCCGTTGCGGACGGAGAGGCCCAAGTCCGGGACCACTACGGCACGAAACGCTCCAGCCTCAGCATCTCCCTAATGCACAGACACGCCACAGGCTGGCGGCTCGTCGAGCCCGGCGAGCTGAAGTACGGTGCGCCGAAGGCGGGTGAGAGCCGATGTCGGTCCCGCGCGAACGGGACATCGAGGACTACCTCCTCGCCCAATGCCGGGCACACGGTTTCCTGTGTCTGAAGTTCGTCTCACCGGCCCGCGGGGGAGTGCCCGACCGGATCGTCGTCGCTCCCCGCGGTACCGTCTTCGTCGAAGTCAAACGCCCCGGCGGCCAGTTGCGGAAGCTGCAACAGCTCACACACACCAAGTTGCGCCGACACGGGGCCGAGGTCCACGTCCTCGACGACAAACCGGGCGTCGACGCGTTCATCGCCCACCTCCTCGAGTCCCAGTTCCATTAGCGAATATCGGCACCATGATCCAGAGGTGGCCGACTGCGGCCAACCGTCGCCACGTGAGGCCAGATTGATAGTCCACTTGCGTCAGTCTGCGGATCTCCGAGATCGACGAGACGCACGCCACCGTCGAGCTGGTCATCGGCCGGCATTACACCCTGGCCCAGCCTGGCCGCCGCACCCGCACCCGCCTCAACCGGTTCCGCCCGACCAGCGCCGGCTACCCCTACATCGCCACAGAGGAGATCTGACCGTGATCCGTGAAGCGCGCATCCCGCTTGCCGATCTGACGGAAGACCAGCTCGAAGGTCTCTACGTCCACATCGACTCCCTCACGAACACCCCGGTGCTGCGCACGTGCCTGGTGCCCGGGTGTCTGCGCCAATTCGACGCCATGGCGACGACGGCCGGCTCGCCCATGCGCGCCGAGTGGTCGGGGGAAGGCTGGTGCACGCTCGGCACGGGCAGCATCTTCCCCACTGGCGGCCACATCTGCCCCGACCACAAGGACCTCGTCACCAGCCACTGGCCGCAGCGCCTCCAACTGCCCTCCGGCCGTTGGTCCGTGGCTTGCCCGTGCGGCTGGTCCCCCGTTCCACAGCGCTGGCACCGTCTTCTCGCCGCCCTGTGGGAGCAGCACCTCCTCACCGAAACCGGTGCGCTGCCGCCCGCCCCGCCCGTCACCGACCCCGAACACCGACTCCCTCTGGCCGAGCACACCGAGGAGTCCCTCGCAGAGCTGTACGACCGGCTCTGGGACGCCGAAGCCGAAGTGCCTGAGCTCCGCAGCCTGGCCCGGGCGTACGCCGTGGGTTACAGCCTCACGGTGTCCGCCCTCCTCGGAGCGAAGACCGCCCTCGAAAACCTCCGCACGCGTATCACCCTTGACCCCCGCGACTGGGCCGCCGACAAGCTGGACGCCTTCCTCTGGGCTGTCCTCGTCGGCTGGAACTGTGAGAACGCAGACCCCGAGCACGTCCACAACGACATCGACTGTGCCGGCGACCAGACCCTGTGGACCATCGCCGATCAGCACAACATCCCCACCGGCCAAACCATGCAGGCCAACCAGCACCGCTGGTGGATCGCCAACGCCATCAAGGCCGCCCAGCAGATCGAGGACAACGACACCGTCACGGAGGACCAGTAAACGACACCTCGCCCCGGGCGGCGGCCCGACCCGCGTTCTGCGGCTCCTCGCCACCGCCGACGGGCACCTTGATCCGGGTGAGCGGATCGTCGCCGGGTGCCTCTTCTCGCGGTGGTTCTCATCGATGACTGAGGGCTCGATGCCCCTCATCTGCACCCTGCCCTACTCATCCTTCGATGAGAATCGCTCAGCCTTCGATACGACAGATCACCGACTACCTCACCCAGGTCGGAACCACCGTCCAGAAGACAGAGCAGAACTAGGAGATCGCTGAAGATCTTTCAGGTTCTGGCCCCACGTGCTTTCGCGTGGGGCCAGACTGTTGCGGGTGCAGGGAGACTGGGCTGGCGAGCT
>NZ_JBIWAP010000064.1:0-30829 GCF_044760075.1 Kitasatospora sp. NPDC098663
ACACCTCAACACCGTCACACACCACCGCCACCGCACCCGGCGACCGCACCGCCTGCGCCGCGAACAACCCCGGCACCGACACCCCCGGCAGAACCACAGCAGTGTCGTTCCACTCGTCCACGATCCGATGGCGTTCGGCCGCGTCCAGCACCTCGAGCCCGGCCACCGCGTCGCCGGGCTCGGCCGTGGCGAGCGCGTGCAGGATCCGGTGGTAACGGTCGGCAATCTCCGCGCCCGAGTTCGGGTCGTGGCGATTGCGGTTGAGCTGGACGAGGGTCTGCAGGCCGTCGCCGCGCGCAGTGCCGATGAGGTCGATCTTCAGCTCGTCGGCCGGGCCGCTGGACAGGCCGATCCGTACGGCCTCGCAATCGCCGAAGCGCAGCGGCCGGTCGACGGTCATGACGTTGACGCTCAGGCCCCAGAGCGAGCCGTGGCCGACCAGCCTCCGGTCGGCGAGGATGTCGCGGATCTGGTAGCGCTGGTGACGCAGGCCCGCGCGCAGGGCCCGCGCGGTGCCGTCCAGGAGCTCCTCGACGGTGGTCCCGCGCCCGATCACGAAGCGGACGGGCAGGACGTTGGAGGTCATGCCGGGGACGCCGAGCTCGCTCATGGTGGTGCGGCCGCCGACCGGAACGCCGATGGCGAAGTCCCGCAGGCCGGTGACGCGGTGGTGGTACAGGGCGGCTGCACTGATCGCCAGAGTGGCGAAGCCGGTCCGCAGGCGGCGCGCGGCCGCCCGGAGGTCGGCGGCGTCGCCGGGGGCGACGTCCCGTGCGCACACCACCGGGTGGCCGGCCAGCCGCCGACCGTGTGCCTCCCCGGCCGGCGGGAGGTCGGACAGCGCCTCCGCCCAGAACCGGCGGTCGGACTCCAGTTCGATCGAATCGCGGTAGGCGCGGTCGGCGTCGAGCAGCACCGACAGCGGGCGCAGCGCGCCGCCCTCGGGCTGCTCGCCGCGCAGCGCGCCCGTGTAGAGGGCGGCCACCCGGGCGGCGAAGGTGGTCAGGCTGCTGCCGTCCAGCGCGGCGTGGTGGATCCGCTGGTACCACAGGCACCGGTCCTCGCCCAGGACGAGGACGGCGTGGGCGGACAGCGGTCCGCCGGTCAGGTCCACCGGGCGACCCAGATCCGCGGTCATCCACTCCCGCGCGGCCGCGTGGGGGTCGGCCGCGTCACGGAGGTCGACGACGCTCACCGGGTGGTCCTCCGCGGCGCCGACGTACTGGCGCGGCGACTGCCCCTCCAGGCGGAAGCGCAGGCGGTAGGCCTCCGCTTCGCCCAGGGCCCGGCGGGTCGCCGCCACCAGCAGATCCACCCGCACGGTGCCACGGAGGTCGAGGTACTCGGCGATGTTGTACGCCGGGTCCTCGGGTGCCAGTTGCTGGGCGTACCAGATGCCGAGCTGACCGGACATCAGCTCGTGCGATTCCGCCTGAGGCGCAGCCATTTCCCGTTATCCCCTATTCGGCAGCGAGGCCCACGAGGTGGGCGGTGAGCGCGGACAGCGTGTCGATGTCCCAGAGCAGCGTGGGCTCGATGGGCAGATCCAGGTGGTCGGTGATGTCGCCGCAGAGGGCGACGACGTACACCGAGTCGAGGCCGTACGAGGCGAGGGAGGCCTCGGGGTCGATCTCCTCGACCGGCATCTGCAGGAAGTGCGAGACGCGGTCGGCCAGCCAGGCCGCGATCTCCTCGGGTGTGCGCTGTGACAGCGTCAGTTCCGCTTCGGTCATCGGTGTTTCCCTTCTCAGCCCGCGATCGGGCGGGCGGTCAGATCGAGGAGGCGTCGCTCCTGGCAGCGCTGGACGGCCAGGTCGAAGAGCCGGTGCTCGACGTCCGCGCGTTCGGCGGGCGTGAGCACGGGCTCGCCGCCCAGGCGTCCGATGAGACGGTCCAGCACACCCAGCAGCGCCTCCTGCGGGTACTGCGTGCCGCCCTGGCGCCACACCGCGAGCGCGGCCGCGGCGGCGAGCAGCACGGTGTAGCGGTCGGCCAGGGCGAAGGCCTCCGGCGGAGCGTCGATGGTGATGCCGGCCGGCCCCAGCTCGCCGCAGCGCTCGCGCAGGTCGCGCAGCTCGGCCTCCAGGCGGGCGGCGAACCGGCCCAGCGGGCCCTGGTCGCGCGCTGCGGCGGCCTCAGCGATAACGCCGATCAGGCCGTCGCCGCGCGGCATGCCGGCCGCGAGCCGGTCGAAGGGCAGTTCGGGAAGCGGCCCACCGAGGTCGAAGACCTCCTTGGCCGCGGCACCGTCGGCCAGCCAGGACCGGCGGGCCAGCCGGGGGAGCTGGGGCAGGATCATCACCAGGCAGGCGGCCCGCGAGACGTGCGCGAACGCGGCGGGGGCGATGTCCCGGGCCATCTTCTGGAAGATTGCGTACGGGCCTTCGCGCAGGTAGCCGGCCGCTCCGAACACCGACCGCAGGTCCTCGAACCCGTCCAGCACCAGCCGGGAGGTCAGGTACTTGGCGGCGGGGGCGTAGACCGCCATCGCCTCGGGTTCCAGGTGCAGGGTGCGCAGGCCGACCGCCGCGAAGGCGTCGACGGCGAGCAGGTCCGCGAACGCGCGCGCGATGGTGGCGCGGACGTACGGGATGTCGGCGGCGGTGCCCCCGTACAGGCGGCGCTCGAGCGCGAACTCCACCGCCGTGCGCAGCGCGGTGTCGAACGGCCCGACGCTGACAGCCGGCAGGACGGCCCTGGTGACCTGGTAGGACCGCAGCGCGATCTCCATGCCCTGACCGACGTTCCCGATCAGGGCGTGGGCCGGCGCCGGGCAGTCGGTGAAGCGGATGCCGCCCAGCTGGACACCGCGCATCCCCGAGCTGGGGAACCGCGGCAGGTCGAGCAGCCGGTTCCCGGGCAGTTCGTCCCGGGTGACCAGGAACTGGCTGTGGCTGCGGCTGCCGGCCTGCTGGCCGGTACGGGCGAACAGCACCATCGCCGGGGCGCGACGCAGGTTGGTAACGATCTCCTTGCGGCCGGAGAACACCCAGCCGCCGTCGGCCTGACGGGCGGTGAACCCGGCCTGGGCGAAGTCGTTGCCGTGGGCGAGCTCGTGGAACGCGGCGGCGATCTTCTGGTTGGCAAGCAGCAGGTCGGCGGCACGCCGCCGCTGCTCCTCGTCACCACTGGTCCAGATGTTGACGGAGGCGATGAAGGAGGCGAAGCCGTAGCCGAGGCCGAGCGCGGGGTCACGCCGCCACACGGTGCGCATGACCTCGGCGAGCGTGTCGGCCCGACGCAGCCGGCCGCCGTAAGCGGCGGGCACGAACTCGGCGTTCAGGCCGAACTCGTCGAGCAGGTGCTCGCCCTCGGCGTGCATCTCCTGGCGCTCGTCGGCGGCCAGCACCTGGACGTGGCCGACCGGGTTGGCGGCGTCGCGCGGGTCCCCGAGCAGGGCGTCGAGCTGCTCGGCGCTCGCGAGGTGACTCAGCTCGCTCATGCGGGTGCTCCTTCGCTGCGGACGGCGGACAGGGGCAGTGGCGCTCCGAACGGGGTGACGGGCGCCCCGGTCTCGGCAGCCTCGGCGATATGCCGCGACAGCGCGGCGTCGATCCGGTCGTCACCGGGAGCGGGGTCGGGCGCCGGCGTGCGCAGCGCGGCGGCCAGGCGGGTGCGCAGGGCGCGCAGCGCCGCCCGTACCCAGAGCCCGTCCTGCCAGAGCGGTTCGCCCCTGTGGCCAGCCGAGCCGTGCACCCACAGGTGCAGGACGGCCGCGCCGGCGTAACAGAGCTCGTACGCGGCGGCCAGCTCGTACGCGGGCATCGGCGGCCGGGCCGCCGGGCGGACCTCGGCCATCAGCGCGCCGAGGCGGCGGGCGGTCGCGGACAGGGCGGCGGCGTGCTCGGCCAGACCGTCCGGGGCGCCGTTCGCCGTGAGCGACTCGGCCAGCGCCGGCAGCGACTGGACGAGCGAGCAGCCGCGCCGGGAGAGCAGCGACTGGCCGGCACGGTCGAGCGGCCGCAGCGGGGTACCGGAGGCGACCGCCTCGGCCAGTCCGCCGGTGTCGACGTCGCCGGCCTCCAGGGCCCGGGCGAGGCGGGGGAACTGCTGGGCGAGGCCGCTGCGGTTGACCGGGGTGCTGCCGTCGAAGACGGCGACCACCTGGTGGTCGCGCCAGATCTTCTGGAAGGCGCCGTGCTCGTACGTCCCGGTGAGGTACGAGCGCACGCCGAGCAGTTCGGAGAGCTCGCCGAGCAGGGCGTCGACCAGGGTGGGTGCCAGCGACTTGACCACCGCGGAGGTCACGCTCAACTCCCCGGTGAGGCTGTGGATCGAGCGGGCGCCGAGCAGTGTGGCGGCCTCGGCGGCGGCCAGCAGGGCGGCGCAGCGCGCGAGGATCGAGCCCGGGTAGGCGCGGTCGATCAGCGGCCGGCGCTGGATGATCCGCTCTGCGGTGAACCGGGCGACCAGCCGCAGGCCGTGCTCGCCGGCGCCCAGCGAGAGGCCGCCGCAGGCGATGCGGGTGAGCTGCAGGGAGCGCAGCACGGTCTCGATGCCGCTGCCGGCCGGGCCGATCAGCGCGCCGGCCGGCAAGGTCGCGCCGTCGAACTCGATGCCCGAGATGTCGATGCCGCGGATGCCGTGGGTGGGTGCCTTGGCCAGGTTCCGCCAGGTGCCGGAGGCCAGTTCGGCCTTGTCGACGACGAACAGGCTGTGGCCGCGGGCGGTGCCGGGCTCGCCGGTGCGGGCGAGCAGGGTGAGCCGTCCGCCCCGGGTGGCGTTGTTGATCGGCCACTTGGTGCCGTCCAGCCGGTAGCCGTCACCGGTCGCGGTGGCGGTGAGCCCGCCGTTGAGCAGGTCGGCGCCGTGCTCGGGCTCGGACAGGGCCCAGGCGATCGGGGTGCTGGCCAGGATCGCGGCGGCGGTTTCGGCGGCCTGCTCGGGGGTGCCGGCGTCCCAGACCGGAGCGGCGCCGAGGTAAGTCTTGCCGTGGGCCACTGCGGCGCTGACGTCCCGGCGGGCGACGGTCCGCCAGAGCGCGATCAGCTGCTCGTGGTCGTCCAGGGCGCCGCCCCACTCGGCCGGCACGTAGTACGCGGGCAGGCCGAAGGCGTCGAGCTGCGCGCAGACCTCGGCGGGGAAGTCCTCGGCGACGTCGAGGGCGGCGCTGGTGCAGGCGAAGTCCTCCGGGTCGCCGAGGGCCGCCTCCAGCGCGGCCTGCGGCATACCGTCCAGGGCGGTACTCATGCCGCACCACCGCGCGCGATCACGGCCAGCTGCGGGTCCAACTCGGCATGCAGAACGGGCAGTTCACCGGACAGGAAGCGCTCGCGCATCGCGGTGCGCTGGATCTTGCCGCTGGTGGTGCGGCTGACCGTGCCGCGCCGTACCAGGAGGACGTTCCGGCAGGGCACGTCCGCCTCGGTGGAGAGCCTGCGCTGGACGGCGGTGGCGACGACGGGCAGGTCGTCGGCCTGGACGGCCGGGCTTACCTCGTGAACGACGACGATCCGCTCGTCCGGTGCGGCGATGCCGAAGGCGGCTCCGACGAAGCCGGTCAGGGCCTCGTGCGCGGCGCGCGCCTCGCGTTCCACGTCCTGCGGGAAGAGGTTGCGACCGCGGACGATCATCACTTCCTTGAGCCGGCCGGTGACGACGACCTCGCCGTCGACGATCGCGCCGAGGTCTCCGGTGCGCAGCCAGGCGGTGTCGGGCTCCTCGGGCAGGCGGGCGCCGAACACGGAGTCGTTGAGCTCGGGCCGGTTCCAGTAGCCGCGTCCGATGCTCGTGCCGCTGACCCAGATCTCGCCGACCGATCCGTCCGGCACGGCCAGTCCGGCGGCGGGGTCGACGATCCGCACCCGGATGTCGTGTGGCGCGCCGAGCGCGACCAGCGGGCGGCCCTGGCCTTCGGGGACGGGGTGGACCTCGGGACGCTCGGCGTCCTCCAGTCGGGCCCGGTCGACGGAGAGCACCTTCGGCGGGGTGCCCAGCCGGGTGCCTGACACGTACAGGGTGACCTCGGCGAGCCCGTAGCACGGTGACAGGGCGTCCGGCCGAAGACCGGCAGGCGCGAAGCGCGCGGTGAAGGCGTCCAGGGTGGCGGCGTGGACGGGCTCGGAGCCGTTGCAGATGCGGCGCACCTGCGAGAGGTCCAGGTCGGCGAGGTCCCGGTCGCTGATCAGCCGTGTGCACAGGTCGAGCGCGAAGTCGGGGACGGCGGTGACTGTGCTTCCGGAGCACTGCATCAGGCGCAGGTACTCCACCGGCCGGCGGACGAAGTCGCTGGGCGACATCAGGGTGACGGGCGCGCCCGCCATCAGCGGCGTGGTCAGCATCCCGAACAGGCCCATGTCGTGGTGGAGCGGCAGCCAGCTGCCGCAGCCGCCGGGCCCGTCGCCGAGACCGAAGTATTCGGCGATCGTCCTGATGTTGGCGAGGATGTTGCCGTGCGAGAGCATCACGCCCTTGGGGCGGTCGGTCGATCCGGAGCTGTACTGCAGCACCCCGAGGGTGTCCGGCGGCAGGTCCGGTTCGGTCGGCATGGCGGCCTCGCCGGGGCCGGCCTCCCCCGCTGCCTCTACCAGGACGGTCTTGAGACCGAGCGCGACCAGTCGCTCGGCGAGCGCGTCCCGGTGGTCACCGGTGGTGACGGCCAGGGCTGGCGAACAGTCGGCGGCGATGGCCACGGCCCGCTCGGCCGCGGTGGACGAGCCCCCGAGCGGCGGGGTGGGCACCGCGATCAGGCCGGAGAACAGGCAGGCGAGATAGAGCTCCACGAACTGGGTGCAGGTCGGCAGGGCGATCAGCACGCGGTCGCCCGGAGCGAACCGGGCAGTCAGCCGCTCGGCGCGCAGCGCGGCGCGGCGGGCCAGCTCGGCGAAGCTCAGGCTTTCGTGCTCCGCAGCGTCAGAACCGCGGAACATCGTCAGCGCGGTCGCCTCCGGTTGCCGGGCGACCTGCGCGGCGAACGCGTCCCGCAGGTTCCGGTGGTCGGTGGGATCGGACATCGCGGCACCCCTTCACAAAACGGGCCGGGCCCTGGCGGTCGCCAGGTCCTCCGGCCGGAATGACGTTTCCTCGGCTCATTCGCCGGCCGCCGGGCGGCGGAGGATGGCTCCTCCGCCGGGCTCCCGGCGCGGGCGGACGACTGCTTCCGCTGCTGCTACGTGCTTTCCGTCTACTTGCTTTCCATCGCGGCGATCAGGCTCTTCGGCCGCAGATCGGTCCAGTTGGTCTCGATGTAGTCGAGGCAGTCCTGGCGGGCGGCCTCGCCGAAGACCTTCTGCCAGCCCTCCGGAATCTCGGCGAAGACCGGCCAGAGCGAGTGCTGGCCTTCGTCGTTGACCAGGACCAGGTAGGAGGCCTCGGGATCGTCGAACGGGTTCACAGCGAATTCCTTTCGTGCGGGATTTTCCCGGGATCGGTTCCGGTTGGGTTCACCTGGCCTGTTTCACCAACGCCACTCGCGCTGGTTGAGAAGGTGCTCGGCCTTGATGCCGCGGTCGGCGCACCAGGTGAGGAACTCGTTGATCTGCTGGATCTGGTAGGTGTCCTCGCTGTACGTGGTGGCCATGACGTGGCCGAGCCAGTGCTCCTCACCCATGGCGTAGATGTAGGCCTCGGTGGCACCGAACTCGGTCATGATCGCCGCGGCCTGCTGGGCGTTGGAGCCGGAGAGCTTGCGGGAGCGGCTCATCTTCTTCGGCACCGGGCTGGTCAGCAGCGCCTGGTAGAGCCAGGTCAGCGGCGCGCCGTCGCACTCCATGCCCAGGAAGCAGATGTCGGCGGTGCCCAGGTGGTTGCGGATGTGCCGGTAGAGGATCGGGTCGATGCCCGAGGAGTCCGCGCCGACGAACACCGACTTGCCGGCCAGGTCGACCCAGTAGGTCGACTTGGCGCGGATGTCCAGGTCGCAGTGCTCGCCGAGGAACGGCGTGGCGACAACCTTGCCGCCGGGGAACGGCACCTCGTCGAAGTCGTCCACCTCTACGACTGGGAGGCCGAGCTCCTTGAGGTAGAGGCCGATGGACGGGTCCACGAGGTTGCCGCGCGAGGAGCGGGGGACGACGACGGCGCCGACCCGGCCGCGCAGCTGGAGCATGGTCTCCAGCACGATGTGGTCCTGGTGACCGTGGGTGATCAGGACCAGGTCGATGAAATCGGGCAGGTCGTCGTAGGTGTACCGGTCACCGGCGCTGCCGTCGGCGCTGATGAACGGGTCAGTGACGATCGCCGCCTCCGGCGTCTGGAGCACCAGGCACGCGTGGCCGAAGTAGCGGATCCGGCCGCCGGCCTCGATGTGCCGGTCCTCGGACACGCTCGGCCGGTCGGACAGCAGCCCGGGCAGGAGGGCGGCCTGGGCGTCGTCGAGCTCCAGGGCCTCACACAGGCGGTCCACCGTGGTGGGGCGGAACCGGGCCCGGAACAGCTCCTCGAGGCCGGCGTGCCGGAACGGGATCTTCGCCTCCAGCACGTCGGGGGAGGCCAGGCGCGGCGTGCTCAGGATGAACGGCCGCTCGACGCCGGGCTCCAGGGAGAGCTGGATCGACTGCCGGTCCTCGCTGTACAGCCCGCTGCAGTACGCCAGCGGCTCCATGAAGTGCACGGCCGCCTGGTTGCTGGTGTCGTAGGCCAGCTCCACCAGGCCGCCCAGCTCCTTGGGCAGCTGCGGGTAGAACGGCGTCAGGTCGTACCCGGTGGCGTTCTCCCGCAGCAGGTTCTCCGCCTCGGCGACGGCCTTGGCGAAGGCCAGCATGCCCGCCCGGTCCGTCTTGATCGAGTCGAGCAGCTCGCGGACCTCCGCGCTGCGCTCCTCGGCGATGTTGACGAAGTACCCGCCGCGCAGCTCCGGGTTGACACTCGCCGCGACGTGCACCTGCGGATTGTCCAGATAGGACTCCAGCATGGGCACCTGAAGGAATGCGAGATTCATCGATGCCTGCACCGGAGCCACCGTGTGGAACCAGGCGTAGAACCGGTCCACCAACGGCTCGATGATGACTCGCGAACGCAGGAATTTCTCGTCGCCGCTCATCACTGCACCACCCCCAGGAATTCATCGAAACGAGTCAGCGCACGGAACCCAGAACAGTCGGCCGAAATATTGGCGGCCGAGTGGCGGGGCACCTTCCCCGTATCCGTGCGGAACGAACTCGGCCCACTCTGGCACGGGGCCGAAGGATTGATCAACATGTTCAAAATCAACGGTCCCGCCATTGCGGCTCGCGGTTTTCGGCGAATGCCCGCGGGCCTTCGACGACGTCCGAGCCGAGGCGGCGGCGCCGCTCCCAGGCGTATTCGGCGCTGAACGCCTCCGGCAGCGGCAGGTTGAGCGACCGCAGTGCCGCCTCCTTGATCGCCCGGACCGCCAGCGGGGCGGCCCGCAGCAGGTCGTCGGTCCACTCGCGGACCGCCTCGTCGAGCCGCTCGGCCGGGACCACCTGGTTCACCAGCCCGAACCGCAGCGCGGTCCTCGCTTCGAGCCGGCGGCCGGTGAGCAGGTAGCCCATCGCGGTCTTCAGCGGCAGCTGCCGGGCGAGCCGGAACACCCCGCCCGCGCCGGGCACCAGGCCGAGCCTGGCCTCCGGCAGGGCGAACTCCGCGTTCTCGGAGGCGACCACGATGTCGCAGGCCAGTGCGAGCTCGAAGCCGCCGCCCAGCGCGTAACCGTTCACCCGGGCGATCAGCGGCTTGGCCAGGCCGAAGCGCTCGGTCAGTCGGGGCCAGCCGGGCTGGCCCCGACTGCCGAAGGTGGTGGCCGCGGCCCCGCCCGCATCGATCCGGGCGCGTTCGCGCAGGTCCTGGCCGACGCTGAAGGACCGCTCGCCGGCGCCGGTCAGCACCACGACCAGCACCTCGTCGTCGGCCTCAACGTCGTCCCAGATCGCGGCCAGCTCCTCGTGGGTGCGCTGGTCCATCGCGTTGAGCACCTCGGGCCGGTCCAGCGTCACGTACGCGACCCGATCCCGCTTCTCGTAGCGGACCCGCGGCCGGTCGTTATCGGCCACCGGAGCCGCCGTCCCGCGCCGTGAACCGGCCGACCTTGCCGATCACGTCCTCGCTGTACAGCCGCAGGGCCTGCTGTAGCGCGAACGCGGCCATGTACCGGCGGAACTCCTCCGGCGGATCCTCGCTCAGGTTCAGCATCCGCCGGTTGGCGACCACGGCCTCGCCCTGCAGCGCCTCCAGCGCGCGGTCGATCGCCTCGCCCATGGCCTCGGGGGCCACCACCTCGTCCAGCAGGCAGCGCGCCTGGGGCTCGGAAGCATGGAGCTTGCGGCCACCCAGAATGATCTGCCGGGCCAGCCGCGCCCCGGTGGCCCGGGTCAGCCGCATGTTCGCCGCGCCGGGGACGATGCCCTCCTGCGCGGCCGGCAGGCTGACGTAGGAGTCCGTGGCCGCGATCACGTGGTCCACGGCCAGCAACAGCTGGCAGCCCCCGCCGATCGCGAAGGCGTCCACCGCCGCGACCCAGGGCTTCTCGACGACGGCCGGGCGCCAGGCGGGACCGTCGTCGAGGATCAGCCCCCGGATCAGCTTGTGGATGTAGCCGAGCTCGCGCCGGAGCAGGAAGTCGACCAGCGAGATGTCACCGGCGTGCAGGGCCTTGAGGTTGATCCCGGCGCTGAATACCCTGCGGCCGCGGTAGCGGTGATGGCTCATCACCCCTCCACGCACCAGCCCGACCCGTACCTCGGGATCGAGCAGCGCGAGGTCGACGGCTGTCTCCATGTCGTCGACCTGTCGGTTGTCCTCGGCGTTCAGGCAGTCGTCGCGGGTCATGGTGATCCGCGCCGCGCCGTCCACCCGCTCCAGCCGGGCGGTACCGAGGTCCACCGCACCGGAGCGGCGGAAGTCCTGCAGCAGCTCCAGCGCACGCTCGGTGGGGCGGCGCATAGCGTCCAGCAGGTGCGGGCCGGCCATCGGCGAGCCCAGCACCTGACTGAGGAACAGACCCTGGTCGATCTCGTGCCCGGCCTTCTCCTCCTGCACCAGCGCCCGGTCGGCGGCGAGCTGCTCCTCGGTGGGCAGGAGCCCGGGGAAGGCCGCCGCGGCGGCCCGGCACAGCTCCGCCAGCCGCAGCGGGCGGGTGTGGTTGTCGGTGACCTCCGCGTAGACGGCCTCCACGTGGGCGTCCAGGAAGGCCGCCCGCAGCTCCCGCAGGCCGTCCACCGGGGCCCGCCCGGCCGCCCGGGCGAGGTCGACGCGGGCGACGCCCAGGCCCTCCCGCCCCTCGCCCACGGCCAGGGGGCCTTCGACGGATGTCGCCCGCGCCGTCATGGCGTGGCGTCCGCGGTGCGGCGGAGCAGTCGGTCGCAGGCCGCGAGGTGGGCGCCGAGTGCCTCCTCGAAGCTGGTGGTGAGGGCGTCGAACATCAGCCGCCGCCGGATGGCCAGATCGGCCCCGGGCAGCTGCGCGGTCCGCTCGGCCAGCCGCGCCACGGCGCCCGCCGGGTCGTCGGTCAGCTCGTCGACGAGCTGGATGGCCAGAGCCTCGGCGGCCTCGACGGCGGTACCGAACAGCAGCGCCCGGCGGGTCACCGCGTTCTCTCCCCGGCGGGCCAGCCGGTACATGCCCATGCCGGGCCAGACGCCGCCGTCCGCGGCCTGCGGCACCAGACGCGCCGAGGGCTCGGCGACGCGGTGGTCGGTGGCCAGCAGCGCCTCCAGGGCGATGCCGCCGACCTCACCGCTCGCAACGGCGACGGTCACCGCGGGCAGGCGCTCCAGGCGGCGCAGCACGCGCTCCCACTTGCCGACCAGACCCACCGTCAGGCCCTCGGTCCACCCCGGCTTCGGGGTGCCGGACACCTCCAGGACGACCGGGCCGCCCGCGCCGCCGTCCTCCGCCCGGTCGCACAGCTCGTTCAGTGCCGCGACGCCTTCGGCCGACGGCGCCAGCGCTCCGTCGATTCGCAGCCTCAGGCCGGTGTCACCCATCGTTCTCCCCTTCACCATTGGACCAGCGCCGTCTCGATCGTGGAGCCGGGGCCCATCGTCATCAGCACCCCGTGGTCGCCGGGTTCGACCGCCCGCTCCCCGAGCAGTCGCTCGTAGGAGAACAGGAACGAGCCGCTGGACAGGTTCCCGTAGTCGCGCAGCACCCCGGTGGTGTGCCGCACGTCGTGCCGCGTCAGACCGAGGTTGATCCGGACCGCGTCGATGACCTTCTTGCCGCCGGAGTGCACCAGCCAGTGCGCGATGTCGCTGCGGCGCAGGCCGGCACCGGACAGCAGCCGGTCCACCACCCGCTCGGCGTTGGCGCCGACGACGTAGGGGATCTCCGGGTCCAGGAAGAAGCTGAACCGGTTCTGCTCGTCGTCCCAGTCGTAGCGCATCGCCCCGACGGCGTCGGTGATCAGGTGGCTGGCGAAGGACAGGATCCGGGGCCCCTCGGGCGCCGCCTGATCAGGCTCCGGGGCGGTCACGACGATCGCCGCGGCGCCGTCCCCGAAGAGGCTGTTGACCACCGCGGTGCGCATGGTCGAGTCCATGACGTACGCGGCCGAGCACGCCTCGGCGCAGACCATGACCGCGACCTTGCCCGGGTTCGCGACGGCCCACGCAGCCGTGCCGTTCAGGGCGTTGAGCCCGGCGTTGCAGCCCATGCCGACCACGTCCACCCGGTGGCACGAGGGGTCGATCCCCAGCTCACGGATGATGAGCGCGCTCAGGCCCGGGGTCAGGAAGCCCGTGGTCGTCACGCAGCACAGGTAGTCGATCTGGGAGAGGTCCAGTCCGGCGTTCTTCAGGGACTCCTGCAAGGCCCTGGCTCCCATGTCGACCGCGATCCGCTTGTGCTTGGCCAGCAGCTCGCCCTGGATCTCCGGGACCGGCTGCCCGTCGGGGCCGGCCGGCGGGATGGTGAGGAAGCGCCGCTCGATGGCGCTGTTGAGGAACAGCGACCGGATCCTGGGATCGGTGATCCCGAAGCGGTCCAGCAAGTCGCGCTGGGAATACGACGTGCTCGTGACCGCCGTCCCGACCCCGGCGACCCGCGCCATGGTCGGGACGGACGGCGCGGCGGTCACCGGGCTGTCCAGCAGACCGGTGGCGGAGCGTCCTCTGTTCACCGGAACGTCCACCCCCACATCCGGGGCTTGCTGCGCGGCGGGAGCACACGGCTCACCATGACGATCACCCTTTCCGTTCGTGTCGGTCCGGCGGTCAGCCGGCTCGGGACTCGGACTCGATGAAGCGGGCCAGCCTGGCGACGCCCTCCTCGAGTTCGGCGTGCGTCGGGTAGCTGGTGGAAAGGCGGATGGCATGCTCCCCGCCGCCGAGCGGGTAGAAGTACGACATCGGCGTCCAGATCACGCCGAACTCCTCGGCCGAGCGCGTCAGCGCCTCGTTGTCGGCGCGGAAGGGGACGTTCAGCGTCAGGAAGAACCCGCCGCTGGGCTTGTTCCAGCGCACCCCCAGGACCGAGCGGCGCGGCTCGGGCAGGTGCTCGTCCAGCGCCTTCAGCGTCACCCGCATGGCGCCCTCGTAGTGGGCGGTGGCCTCGGTGTTGATCTCCGCGAGCCGCCCTTCGCCGGCTAGCAGCATGCCGGCCGCGGCGGCCTGGCTCAGCGGCGAGGTGTTCACCGTGATCATGCTCTTGAGCTTGGTCAGCTCGTCCGCGAGCAGACCGGCACCCGCCACCGGCTGGTCGGCGATCGCGTAGCCCACCCGGGCGCCGGGGAACAGCGTCTTGGAGAACGACCCCAGCTGGACGACCCGGCGGTCGCGGTCCAGCGACTTCAGGGTGGGCAGCTGCTTGCCGGGGCTGACCAGCCGGTACGGGCTGTCCTCCAGCACCAGCAGGTCCAGCCGCTCGGCGAGTTCCAGCAGCGCGTGGCGGTTCGCCAGCGACATCGTGTTCCCGGACGGGTTGGCGTGGTCCGGCACCACGTAGAACGCCCGCGGCCGACGGCCCAGGGCCCGCTGCTCGCGCACCACGGCCTCCAGCTCAGCCGGGTCGAAGCCGTCCTCGCGCTCGGCGACCCCGGCCAGCCCGATGTCCAGCATCCGGGCCGCGCCGGTGATGCCCACGTAGCAGGGGCTGGCCACCAGCAGGACGTCCTCCGGGCCGGAGATCAACGCGCGCAGCGCCAGGACCATCGCCTCCTGGCAGCCGACGGTGACCACGATCGAGTCGACCGGGACGTCGACGTCCTCCTCCTCGCGCAGCCAGTCGGCGATCAGTTCGCGGATCTGGCCCCGGGTCGGTCCGTACTGGAAGAGCGCCTCGCGCTGCTGCTTCGGCGTGAAGCCGCGCTGCTCCAGGTGGCCCAGGTAACGGCGCAGGTAGTCGAAGATCTGCTCGGTCTCGAAGTGCTCGTCGTACGGTCGGCCCGGCGCGAACGAGATCGCCTGCGGGTAGCGGCGGGTGATGTCGTTGAGGAAGTTCATGGTGTCCAGCACCGGGTCACTCAGGCTCGGGTGCAGGTCCGCCATGCCCAGGCCGCCCGGGGCGGCCGCGGTCCTCGCGGGCGGCGCCACGGCGGGCTCGACGGCGGCGGCCGCCTCGCTCGCCGCGGGCAGCGGCGCCACGCCGGTCCGCAGCAGCGCCGGACCGGCCTCGGCGACCGAGCCGACCCCGGCCAGGCCCATCGCGTCCACGAGTTCGTCGACGACGATCCGCAGCACCCGCTCCGCGCCCTCCCGGCCCTCGGCCGCCAGGCCGTAGACCACCGGGCGCCCGAGCAGGACAGCGTCGGCACCCAGCGCCAGCGCGGCCAGCACGTCCACGCCACGGCGGACGCCGCCGTCGAGCAGCACCGGACAGACGCCGCCGACCGCCTCGGCGACCTCGGCCAGCACCTCGAGGGTGGCCGGGGCCCCGTCGAGCTGGCGGCCGCCGTGGTTGGACACCACGATGCCGTCGGCGCCGGCGTCGACCGCCCGGCGGGCGTCGTCCGCGGACAGGATCCCCTTAAGCAGGATGGGCAGCCGGCTGATCGAACGCAGCCAAGCCACCACCGACCAGTCCAGCGCCGGGTCGAACTCGGCTGCGGCGTGACCGCTCGGGGAGGAGTAGTCGGCGCCGGCGAGGTTGGCCGGGGCGATGCCGGGCGGCAGCCGGAAGTCGTTGCGCAGATCGCGCGTCCGGCGGCCCAGATGGGGTGCGTCCACGGTCAGTACGAGCGCCTCGAAGCCGGCCCGCTCCGCGCGCTCCACCAGCCGCCGGGTCTCCTCGCGGTCCCGGAAGCAGTAGACCTGCGCCCACAGCGGAGCCGTGGCGGCGGCGGCCACGTCCTCGAAGGTCCGCCCGGCGAAGGTGCTGACGACCAGCGGGACGCCGAGCGCGCCGGCGGCCTCGGCGGTGGCCGTTTCCCCCGCCGGGTCGGCGAGCGTGTGGTACGCGACCGGGGCGACGGCCACTGGTGCCGCCCAGGTACGGCCGAGGATCCGGGTGCTGGTGTCCGGGCGCCCCCCTCCGGCCAGCACCCTCGGCCTCAGCCGCACCTGCTCGAAGGCCGCCAGGTTGGCCCTCAGCGTGCGCTCCTCGCCCGCGCCGCCGGCGATGAAGTCCCACACCGCCGGGTCCAGGCGCCCGCGCGCCGCCTCGGCGATGTCCGCCAGGGTCAGGGCCGTTCTCCCTACGGCGCTCATTCGGCAATCACACGGTCGCGCTCGACCGCCTCGTACAGCGCCCGGATGTTCGCGCTGCCGAAGCCCCGGGAGCCGCGGCGCTGGATCAGCTCGAAGAAAAGGGTGTTCCGCTCGTAGGGCGAGCGGGTGAACAGCTGCAGCAGGTGGCCCCACTCGTCGCGGTCGGCCAGCACGTGCGCGACCTGCAGGTCCGCGATCTCCTCGGACAGGTCACCGAGCCGCTCGACGAGCATCTCGTAGTACGCGGCCGGCGTACTCAGGAAGTCGACGCCCCGGCCGCGGAACTCGTGCACCGCCGGGACGATCTCGTCCACCAGGAAGGCCAGGTGCTGCACACCCGGTCCGCTGTTGCGCTCCAGGAATCGGTCGATCTGCCCTGCCTGCTTGGTCCGGTCGGGCTCGATCATGGTGAAGGTCGCACCGCCCGTGACGCTGCGCACGACGATCGAGTCCATGGCCTGGTCGCCGAACGCGACGTACTCCGAGGAGTAGCGCTCCAGGCCGAGGGCCTGGATGTAGAAGTCGGTGGTGTCGGCCAGGGTTCCGGCCTCCAGGCAGACCGCGATGTGGTCGAGCGTCCGTATCCGATCCGCCCGGCCGGTGGCGCCGTTCAGCGCGCTCCACTCGCGGCCGACAGGCAGCCGCCGGTCGGGCGAAGCGGGCACCAGGGAGTGGCGCACGTCGCCGAAGCCGGCCACGGCCGGCCGCCCGCCCTCGCCGCGGACGGGCCGCGCCCCGGCGGCGAGCGCCGCCTCGTAGGTCGCGCTGACGTCGTCCGCGCTCAGCGCGACGTCGGCGATGCCGTCGCCGTGCGCGTCCAGGAACGCCTCGGCCCCCCGTCCCGAGGTCACCAGGATCTGGACCTCGCCGCAGCGCAGCGCGGTGGAGTGCGTGTCGCGCTCCACCGACTCCGCCACCGGCGTGAAGCCCATCGCCTCCACGAAGTAGTCGAGAACGGGCTTCGGCTCGCTCGTGTACAGCTCTACGTACTCGATGTCACGCACGCCCATGACAGAGAACTCCCCACGCTACGGATTGGCTAGTTTTTGTCAAGAAACTCGATGATTGCCGAATTGACTTCGCCCGGACGTTCCAGGTATCCGATGTGGCCGCACGACGGAATCCGCACGAGATCACAGTCCGGAATGGAATCGGCAACCTCCGCGCACAGGTGGGGCGGGGTGATCACGTCGTCGGCGAAGGCGATGACCCGGCAGGGCACGGAAACGTTCCGCAGGGCCGCACGCCGGTCGTCGTCCGGGTCGGCCCACGCCTGGCCGGGGGCGGCCCCGTCGTCGCCGGCCAGCTCGAAGAGGTCGAGCCAGTGGGCGACCTCGGCGTCGTTGTCGCGGGTCGCGGGCGACAGCATCTCGAGCACCGACACGGCGGCCTGGTAGGCGGGCGGGATCACGATGCCCTCCGCCTGCCGTGCGCGGTCCGCCAGCAGGTAAGCCCGGCGGAACGCGTCGACGCGGGCCCGGGTGCCGATCAGGACCGCACATCGGACGAGTTCCGGGCTGGTGAGGGCCAGTTCCTGGGCGATCATGGCGCCCAGCGAGGTCCCGACCACCCGGCAGGGTCCGAGCTCGAGGGTCTCGATCAGGCCCTTTGTGTCCCTGACCATGTCGTCCAGCGAGTAACGGCCGGCCGGCGCGCCCGTCGGCGCGATGCCGCGGTTGTCGAAGGTGACGGCCCGGTAGCCGGCCCGGACCAGCGCCGGCGTCTGGTGCATCGTCCAGACCCGGCCGGGCGCCCCCGACCCCATGATGAGCAGGACGGGCTCCCCGTCACCGGCACTCTGATAGGAGATCCGAATTCCGTTGGCGTGCACGAAAGGCATGATTCGGCTACACCCTTTCCCCGGGCGAAAGGCGTTTACCGCGATTCTTCGCCAACATGTTCCTTCACCCTGTCACCGGCCCCGCGAATTCCAGGCGAAAGGACCATGGCACGGGAACAGTTCCTCCTTCAACGGCGTTCGCGGGCACACCGCTCCGATTGGCACGTGCGAAAGGCGACGGATTCGTGAAAGGCGCCGGCCACCGAATATCGCCACCAGCTCGGCGGGAGGCGCCCGGCGCCTGTTCAACCGCGCTGTCGCCGCGGTTGAACGTTCCCGCCCAACCGCTCCGGACGCCCGGCGGGCGCGCTGGTACGACGACAGCCGGTGCGGCGGGCGCGGGTGGGCGTGCCGCGGAGCAGCATAGCCGGGCCGGCCCTGCCGACACCCCCTCCGAAGAGTGCTCACGCTGACAGAACTCGCCTATCAGGAAGCCGAGTTGAGCTGGCGTCCGGAAGGGGGTACCGCAGGCCGGACGGCCTCTCGGCGCCTTGTTCCGCATCCCGCACAGGACATAGCCTCGACCCGCCCGAACCGGTCTCGGGCCAGGCTCCGAGCAGGCCGAACGCGCTCGCCGGGGCTGTCAGCGGCCGGGCACGCCGCCGTGACCGCGCCGCATCGTCGGCACGAACGTCGCCCCGTCGGCGACCATCCGGCCGTCCACCACGCGTGTGCCGCGCAGCCGCGCAGGACACATCAGGAAGGTACTCAACTGTGAGTCTGTCGGGACCATTTCTACCGCGCATGGACAAGCGCGTCACCAAACAGCAGGTGAGACCCGGCACGCTGCGGCGGATCCTTCCGTACGCCGGCAACTGCCGCTGGGCCCTGGTGACCCTGGTGATCGCTGCCATCACGGACGCGGTCATCACGGCCGGCAGCCCGCTGGCCCTCAAGGCGGTCATCGACGAGGGCATCCTGCCGAACAAGCTCCACGTGGTGGTCTGGCTGGCCGTGGGCGTCGCCGTCCTGGCCCTGGTCAGCGCGGTCGCCGTCTACGTCCAGACCCGGCTGTCGGCGCGGATCAGTGAAGGCCTGATCTACGACCTGCGGACCGAGGTGTTCGACCACGTACAGCGCCAGCCGCTGGCGTTCTTCTCCCGAGCCCAGACCGGCTCACTGGTCAGCCGGCTGAACTCGGACGTGATCGGCACGCAGCAGGCGGTCGGCTCGTTGCTGTCGCAGACGGTGTCCACCGTGCTGTCGCTCGTCCTGATCACCGCCGCGATGTTCTACCTGTCCTGGCAGATCACCCTGGTGGCGATGCTCCTGATCCCGCTCTTCTTCCTGCCTGCGAAGGCGATCGGGCGCCGGCTGCAGCGGCTCGCCCGGCACGGCATGGAGCTGGACGCCGAGATCGGCTCGCTGATGAACGAGCGGTTCAACGTGGGCGGGGCGATGCTCGCCAAGCTGTACGGGCGCCGACAGGACGAGTCCGCCCTGTTCGCCCGGGAGGCGGGCCGCGTTCGTGACGTCAACATCACTCAGCTGACGGTCAGTCGACTGTTCTTCGTCATCGCCACGCTGCTCGCCACCCTGATGACCGCGATGGTCTACGGCTTCGGCGGAGGCCTGGTGATCCACGGTTCCTTCGAGATCGGCACCCTGGTCGCAATGGCCACCCTGCTCGCCCGTGTCTACCAACCGATCAACCAGATCTCCAGCATGCAGATCACCGTCATGACGGCGCTGGTGAGCTTCGACCGGGTCTTCGAGGTGCTCGACCTCAAACCGCTGATCACCGACAGGCCGGACGCCCGCCCGGTCGACACCGCGGCCAAGGCGCCGGACGTTGAGTTCGACAACGTCTCGTTCCGCTACCCGGCCGCCGAGGAGGTCTCGCTCGCCTCGCTGGAGTCGGTCTCACTGCCCAGCGCGGAGTCCGAGTCCGACGCCTGGGTGCTCCGGAACATGACCTTCACCGTCAGGTCTGGTCACATGACGGCACTGGTCGGCCCCTCGGGCGCCGGCAAGAGCACGATCACCCAGCTGGTCCCCCGGCTGTACGACGCCACAGAGGGCACGGTCCGCGTCGGCGGCTCGGATGTTCGCGGCCTCACCCTGGACTCGCTCGGCACGGCGGTCGGCGTGGTCTCCCAGGAGACCTACCTGTTTCACGACACGATCCGCGCCAACCTGCAGTACGCGCGCCCCGAGGCCGACGAGGAGGAGCTGGTCGAGGCCTGCCGGACGGCCCGGATCTGGGAGACCATCGCGGCCCTGCCCGACGGCCTGGACACCGTGGTCGGCGACCATGGCCACCGGCTCTCCGGCGGTCAGAAGCAGCGGCTGGCGCTGGCGCGACTGCTGGTGAAGAACCCGCCGATCGTGGTGCTCGACGAGGCCACCGCCCACCTGGACTCGGAGTCGGAGGCAGCGATCCAGCGGGCGCTGAAGGCCACTCTCGCCGATCGCACCTCGCTGGTGATCGCCCACCGACTGTCCACCATCCGGGAGGCGGACCAGATCTTGTTCGTCGAGGCCAGCGAGATCCGCGAGCGCGGCACCCACGAGGAGCTTCTCAAGGCCGACGGCCGCTACGCGCAGCTGTACCGCGCCCAGTTCATCCGCCAGGCCGAGGCCGAGGCGGCCGGACCGACCGCGGACGGGCCGGAACAGGACGAGCCGGAACAGGACCGGAACGCCGTAGCGGCCGGCCGGGAACCGACCGGCCGCTGAGGCCCTGCCGCAGACGGATCCGCGGCCGTACCGCTGTCAGTTGAGCCGGCCGCGGATCCGCCAGAAGGAGAGAGCCGCCAGCCCTGCGCCGAGCACCGTGAAGATCGCGGTCTCCAGCAGCTGGAACGTCCAGTAGCGGTCGGCCGGCTGCTCGGAGATGTCCACGTGGATGTTGCCCTTGGCCAGGCACTCCGGCATCTCGGTGAGGGACTTGTTGTTGGTGCAGTCCTGGTACCAGTCGGAGTGGCCGACCTCCTTGCCCGACGAGTCGAGGATGTCGGTGGTCTTCACCACCCAGGGTCCACCGGGCACCCGCAGACCGCCGATCTCGCCGTAGGTTCCGATCTTCGTCAGGCCGCTGATGAGCGGAGCCGTGAGCGGCACCGTGGTCTTGACCGGGGTCTGGTAGTGCGGGCGGACCAGGGTCGGCACCACGATCTGGAGCGCCACGAAGACCACCAGGGTCGCGCCCATGGCGGGCACGGTGTGGCGGATGAACAGACCGAAGGTCAGGCCCAGCGCGAAGGCGAAGGCCGCGTAGCCGAGCGGGGCGATGTTGCGCGAGCCGAACAGCACCGGCTCGAAGCGGTTGTTCAGGATCGTGTTCACCGGCCCGGAGGCCCAGGTCAGCGCGATGCTGAAGACACCGGCCACCGCCACGCTGAACGCGCCGACGACGGCGAGCTTGACGGTCAGCCACTTACCGCGGGTCACGCTCTGGTTCCACACGAACCGGTGGGTGCCCGCCTCCAGCTCACGGGCGACCAGCGGGGCGCCCCAGAACAGGCCGATCGCCGCGGGAACGGCCAGGAGCAGGTAGCTCAGCAGATCCACCTGGCTGCCGTACTGGTCTGCCACCGTGCTCAGCTGGCTCGTGCAGGCACCGCCCGCACAGTGCGCGAGGGTGTCGTCGTAGGAGCTGTGGATCTGGTTACCGAGCACCACCAGATAGATCGCGAGCAGGAGCAGCACTCCCAGGCCGACGAACGCCTGCGCGCGGAACTGACGCCAGGTCAGCCAGATCATCGGTGGGCCTCCGTGGGCATCGGGGTGGGCTGGGCGACGCCCTCGTTCGCCCGGGTCATGTAGGCGAGGACCAGCTCCTCCAGGTCGACGGCGTCCACGCTCCAGGGGCCGGCGGAGAGCAGACCGTCGTCGGCACGGACGATCGCCGAGCTCTCGCGCAGCGTGTGCTCGACCCGGACGGCCTCGACCGCGACCGGGAGCTGGGTGATGTTCTGACGGGAGCCGGTGATCCGGAAGTGGCTCGCCAGCAGGTCCGACACGTCGCCGGCCAGCTGGATCCGGTGGTCGGCCAGCACCACCAGGTAGTCGCAGACTCGCTCCACGTCGGACATCGCGTGCGAGGAGAGGATGGCGCTCGCACCGAGGTCGGTGACGAACTCCATCAGGTTGTCCAGGAAGCCGGAGCGCGCCAGCGGGTCGAGGGCGGCTGCGGGCTCGTCGAAGATCAGCAGTTCGGGCCGCTTGGCCGCCGCGACGGTGAGCGCGAGCTGGGCCCGCTGGCCGCCCGAGAGCCGGCCCGCCTTCTGCTTCGGATCCAGTCCGATCTGGGCGATCCGCCGTTGCGCGAGCGGGCCGTCCCAGGTGGGGTTCAGCCGGGCACCCAGGCGCAGGTGGTCCGCGACGGACAGTTCGGCGTACACCGGCGTGTCCTGGGCGACGAAGCCGACCTTGGCCAGGTGGGCCGGGCTCGCGGCGGGCTCGGCGCCCAGCACGCGGATCGTGCCCTCGGTGGGCTTGATCAGGCCGCAGGACATGTTCAGCAGCGTCGACTTGCCGGCGCCGTTGGGACCGACCAGGCCGATCACCCGCCCCTGCGGGATGTTCAGGTCACAGTCGATCAGCGCCTGGTGGCGGCCGTATCGCTTGCCGAGTTTCACGGCTTCGAGTACCGGTGTCATGTGTTCCCTCGATCGAGGATCGCGAATCAGTCGTAGGTGGGGACGTCGGGCTCCCGGTCCCCCGGACAGGGGGCCAAGTGGATCAGCCGCGCGAACCGCGCCCGGAGCGCCACTTCTTGACGCCCCAGTAGACGCCGTAGATCACCGCGACGAGCACCACCAGGTTGAGCGCCCACCAGGCGTAGAGCAGCGGGCTCCGTACGGTCTTCTCGGCCTCGGCGGCGACGGAGAGGAAAGCGGGAGCGGAGGAAGTCAGATCAGCCATGACCTCAGCTTGCTCGGCGCGCACCCGCCCCCGCACCAGCCGAAAAGACGGTTCGGTCGAGGTCACTCGTACTTTCAGCCGGTTCGGTCGCCGGTCGGCGATCGCGTAGCGTGAACCGGGTGATTACCGCTCTTCGATCGGCCTTGGGGCCGAGGGTCGCGGCCAACACGGCGCTGGGAGTCGTGTTCGCCGTCGTGCTGTTCGTCATGGCCGCCCAGTACGCGGCCCAGGGCCGCCCCTGGATCTTCGACACCGCCGTCGGCTTGGTGGTCTGCCTGATCGCACTCACCCGCGAATGGAACCGGGCCTGGGCGGCCACCGTCGGCTTGGTGGTCGCGGGCGGCGCCGGCGTGATCGCCAGGCTCGCGCACCTGCCCGGCGAGCCCGGCCCCGGCGCCATGCTGGCCCTGCTTGTCCTCGGCGGGTCCGCGATCCGGGCGCTGTCCAGGTGGCAGGCCTGCGCCATCGCAGCCGCCGGGCTGGCGCTGATGGCCGCTGGTTGGCTGGCCGAGGAGGGCCCCAGCACCCCCGTCCGGGTGGGCACCGAGGTCTGGGTCCTCGCCCTCGGGGTCGGACTCGGCCTGCGCTTCCTGGACTACCGCCGCCGCACCGCCGCCGACGCCGTGCGACACGACGAACGGCTGATCCTGGCCCGGGAGTTGCACGACGTGGTCGCCCACCACATCACCGGCATCGTGGTGCAGGCCCAGGCCGCGCGGCTGGTGCGCCGCTCGCGGCCCGAGATGCTGGACGGCACCCTCGCGGGCATCGAGGAGGCGGGCGCCGAGGCCCTGGCCGCGATGCGACGGGTGGTCGGTCTGCTGCGCGACGCCGACGACGTGGCCACCACCTCCCCCACTGCCCAGGGCGTGGACCAGCTGACCGAGCTCGTCCACCGTTTCGAGGGCCACGGGCCGGAGATCGAGCTGCGACTGCCCGAGGAACGGGTGCCCTGGCCGCCCGAGGTGAGCACCACGGTTTACCGGATCGTCCAGGAGTCCCTGACCAACATCTCCCGGCACGCCTCGCACGCACGCTGCGCCGTCGTCGACATCGCCCAGAGCCCGGCCGACGTCACCATCTCCATCACCGACGACGCCCCGACCGGCCACGTCCGGTCCCGGCACCTGCAGAAGGGCGGCTTCGGCCTGATCGGCATGCGCGAGCGGGTCGAGGCACTCGGCGGCACGCTCACCGTGGGCCCGGAGGCAGGCGTCGGCTGGTCGGTGCTCGCCACCGTCCCGGTGCTGGCGAAGGAGTCGCGGTGACGATCAGCGTCCTGCTGGCCGACGACCAGGCGATGATCCGCAGCGGCCTGAAGCTCATCCTCGAGGTCCAGGACGACATCACCGTGGTCGGCGAGGCCGCCGACGGCGCCGAGGCAGTCGACCTCGCGCGGCGGCTGCGCCCCGACGTGTGCCTGGTCGACATCCGGATGCCGAAGCTGGATGGCATCGAGGTCACCCGGGCACTGGCCGGCCCGAACGTGGCCGACCCCCTGCGCGTGGTGATCGTCACCACCTTCGACCTCGACGAGTACGTCCACGGCGCACTGCACGCCGGGGCGGTCGGCTTCGTCCTGAAGGACGCCGGACCGGCCCTGCTGATCGAGGCGGTCCGGGCCGCCAGCGCCGGCGACGCCCTGATCTCCCCGTCGATCACCCTTCGGCTGATCCGGAACCTGGCCCCGACCCGGCAGAACAAGGTGTCCGGGCCCGCGCAGCCGCTCTCGCTGCGGGAGATCGAGGTCATCCGGGCCATCGCCCGGGGCCGGACCAACCAGGAGATCGCCGCCGCGCTGTTCATCTCGGTGAGCACGGTCAAGAGCCACCTGGCGACCATCCAGACCAAGCTCCGGGTCCGCAACCGGGTGGAGATCGCGGCCTGGGCCTGGGAGAGTCGCCTCATGGACGGCAGCGGTCCGTCGGCCTGACCCAGCCCGGCATCCACACACACCAGCGCCGCCCCCGATCGTCGGAGGCGGCGCTGGTGTGTGTGGACTCGGACGGTGCGCAGGCTCAGCGCGCCGCCGCGCGAACCACCTCGATGAACTGTGCCGCCACGGAGTTGCGGTAGAAGTCCTGCATGGACACCCGAGGCAGGCCCTGCTCGTGCAGCTCGCGCAGCAGCCGGACCACCAGCAGGGAGTTGCCCCCCAACTCGAAGAAGTTGTCCCGCAGGCCCACCGGGGCGTTGAGCAGCCGCTCCCACACCGCCAACACGGCGGCCGCGGTCGGATCGGCCGCCTCGCCCTTCGCCCCGCCCGGTCCGTCGGCCGCGTCGGCGGGCCGGACCGGCTCCTCGGTCACCTCGGTCACCTCGGCGAGCGCGGCCAGATCGGCCTTGCCGTTGGCGGTCAGCGGGATGGCTTCGATCCGGGTGAAGGTGGCCGGCAGCATGTACTCGGGCAGCATCCCGGCGGCGTGCGCGCGCAGCTCGTGAGCGTCCAGCCGTCCGCCGCCGCGGACCACGAAGTGCGCGTCCAG
The DNA here is from genome assembly GCF_044760075.1 of Kitasatospora sp. NPDC098663. Taxonomy (NCBI): domain Bacteria; kingdom Bacillati; phylum Actinomycetota; class Actinomycetes; order Kitasatosporales; family Streptomycetaceae; genus Kitasatospora; species Kitasatospora sp. NPDC098663. The sequence goes on from NZ_JBIWAP010000064.1 coordinate 24,738, forward strand.
GCGGGCGGTGTCCCGGTCGCCCTCGGTGCCGTAGCGCAGCGCCACGGCCGCTGCGGCCACCGCCGGGTGACCGAGCAGCACGCCGCGGATCTCGTCCAGCTCGATGCGGTGGCCGCGGACCTTCACCTGGCTGTCGATCCGGCCCAGGTGGTCCAGCCGGCCGTCGGGCCGAAGCCGTCCCAGGTCGCCGGAGCGGTACACCCGCTCACCGTCCGGGTCGGTGACGAAGCGCTCCGAGGTCAGCTCGGGCCGGTTCAGGTAGCCCTGGGCGACGCCGGCACCGCCGACGTAGATCTCCCCCGCGACCCCGGCCGGCAGGACCCTGCCCCGCGCGTCGCGCACCGACAGGGACCACCCCGGCAGTGCCCGGCCGACGCTGCGGCTGCCGGCCACCACCTCGGCCGGGGTCAGGGTCTGCTCGGTCACGTGCACCGTGGTCTCGGTGATGCCGAACATGTTCGACAGCCGGCAGCTGGTGTGCGAGTGACGAGTGAACCAGGCCGCGAGCATGCCGGTGTCCAACGGCTCGCCGCCGAAGACCACCAGCCGCAGCGCCAGCCGGCCGTCGCGGCGCGCGTCGGCCTCGATGAACTGGGCGAAGGCGGACGGCGTCTGGCTCAGCACGCTGACCTGCCGTTGCTCGACCAGGTCGTAGAAGACCTCGGCGTCCCGCGACGCCCAGTACGGCACCACGACCAGCCGCCCGCCAGTCAGCAGACAGCCCCAGATCTCCCACACCGAGAAGTCGAAGGCGCAGGAGTGGAAGAGGGTCCAGGTGTCGTCGGAGCCCAGCCCGAACTCCGCCACCGCGGCCTCCACCAGGGCTGCGACGTTGCGGTGCGGGACCACGACGCCCTTCGGCCGGCCGGTCGAGCCCGAGGTGTAGATCACGTAGGCCGGATCCGTGCCGTCCGGCCGGACCGGCTCGGTGGCGGGCCCGCCTGCACCGTCGGCCAGGCCGTGCAGTTCTTCGGGCGAGACCACCCGGACGCCGCCCAGCTCCGGGAGCACGCCCGGCAGGGCGACGGCGATCTTCGCGCCCGCGTCCTCGACGGTGTAGCGCAGCCGCTCCGCCGGGTAGCGGATGTCGACCGGCACGTAGGCGCAGCCCGCCTTGAGGACGCCGAGCAGCACCACGACCAGTTCGGCGGTGCGCTCCAGGCCGACCACGACCATGTCCCCGGGCGCGGCACCGAGCGTCCGCAAGCCCGCGGCCACCCGCTCGGCTCGCCGGTCGATCTCCGCGTAGCCGAGTTCGCCGTCCTCGTCGACCAGCGCCACCGCCTCCGGCTGCCGAGCGGCGACCCGGGCGAACAGTCCGGGCACGGTGCGCTCCGCGTCCGCCTCGGGGTGCCCGACGGCGGGCGTGGCGCCGGCGCGCAGCAGGCGCTCACGCTCGGCCTCCCCGGTCAGCTCGACGTCGGCCAGCCCGAGGTCCGGGGACGAGGCCAACTGCCCGGCCACATGGACGAGATGAGCGGCCAGGTCGCGGGCGACGCGCGGGTCCAGGTCGCTCTCCCGGTAGCGGAGGGTGCCGCGGACGGTTCCGTCGGCGTCGCGCCGCCAGACCACCAGCACGGGCAGCGGCGGCGCCAGGAACGGGCGGTAGCGCTCCCTCGCCCGGTCCTCCTCAAAGACGGCGCCGATCCACGGGTTCACCCTTCCGGCCGGCACGCCGTCCGCAGCCTGCGGGTACTGGGCGAGGTGCTCGCGGACGGTCTGCCCGTCCCGGCAGTCCACCTGGTGCACCCAGTGGTCGCTGCCGGCCTCGGCGGAGGACCACACCGCCAGCTCGACCACCGTCGAGCCGCTGTGGCGGGCCACGGTGACGGCCATGGCCGCCAGCAGCAACCCGTCCGTGACGGTGAGCGCGCCCAGCTCGACGGCGATCTCGCCGAGCCGTCCACGCGCGTCCGCGTCTCCGAGGCCCCACTCGGGGGTGGTGTCCGGGCCCGGGTGAGGCAGCGATGCGACAGCTGCGGGTACGTCCCCGGCGTTGGCCGCCGACTGTTCGGCGGCTGGCCCCCCACTCGTCAGAACCCTTGCAACGTATCGCAGTTCGTTGCCGGACAGGGCCGACCGCCGGGCGACCAGGACCAGGTCGGCCGGTCCGTCCGCGTATTCGAGCAGGACGGCGCGCAGCGGGTGGGCGGCGGCATGCAACGGGCGCTCCGCCTCGGTGCGCACCCGCTCGTGCGCGGCCGGGTCGTCGTGTGCGACTCCCATGTAGTCGTGCCAGATCCGCAGCCCGGCCGCGGCCGGGTGAGAACCGGCCGCCACCTGCGCACGCTCGTGCATCGCGTCGGCGGTGACGTCGCCGCCGAGCCGCACGGTGAGACTGTGGCAGCCGCCGGCCTCCTGGCCGGCCTGCCCTGCGGCCACGCGGTAGCGCAGGCCCTGTGCCATGAGGACTCCTGAAATGTGGGCGCCGGCCTCGCCATGCGGGCGGGCCGGAGCGTCGCCGTCGATCTGCCTGCCGCTCACTTCGCCACGAAGCCGCCGTCCACGGTCAGCGTGCTGCCGGTGACCTGGGCCGAGTCGCGGCCGGCCAGCCAGAGGGCGGCGCCCGCGATGTCCTGCGGCTCGATCAGCCGGTTCATCGGCTGGGACCGGGTGAAGATCTCCTCGTGCTCCTCGACCGCCACCTCCAGGGAGCGGGCGATCTCGGCCAGCATCCGACCTTCGACCAGCGGATCGTCCCGGACGGATCCGGGGCAGAGGGCGTTCACCCGCACCCGAAAGGGCGCGTAGTCGAGGGCCGCCGCCTTGGTGAGGCCGATCAGCCCGTGCTTGGCCGCGACATACCCGGCGAAGTTCCGGTAGCCCACCAGGCCGGCGGTGGAGGAGACGTTGACGATGCTGCCCTCACGGCGCGCGACCATGGCCGGGGCGAACGCCTTGATCATGTGCCAGGCGCCGGACAGGTCGGTGTCGATCATCAGCTGCCATTCCGCACTGCTGATCTCGTGCGTTGCCTTGCCCGAAGGGGCCGCGATGCCCGCGCCGTTGACGAGCACCTGGACCGAGCCGAAACGCTCCAAGGCCCGCTCGGCCACCGACTCGCATGCCTCGAGGCTGCGTACGTCGGCGGCCTCGGTGACGACACTGGCGCCGCGCTCGCGGCACAGGTCGGCGGTGTGCTCGAGTTGGTTCGCACTGCCGAGCGGGTAGGGCACCCCCGCGAGCTGACCACCGAGGTCGACCAGCACCAGGTCCGCGCCCTCCTCGGCGAACCGGACGGCGCAGGCGCGGCCCAGTCCGCGGGCCGCCCCGGTGACGACTGCGGTCACCCCCTTGAGCTGCATCACCGGCCGTCCTTGCCGGCCAGCGTGCTGCTGATCCCCGCCAGCAGCGGGTCGGCCGCGTCGACCAGGTACATGTGCTGCCCGGGGATCTCCACGTAGGCGAACGCCCCCGTGGTGGCTTCGGCCCATTGCCTGGCCTGGTCGGCGTTCACCAACTCGTCCTGGGCGCCACGCAGTGAGGTGATCGGCGCGCCGATCGGCTCCCGGTCAGCGGGCTGGTAGTTCTCGTGCATCTCGACGTCCGCGCGCAGCAGCGGCAGCAGGAGCTCCCGCAGCTCCGGCTCGTTCAGTGCGTCGTGCCGGTAGCCCGCGAACTGCTCGACCTTGGCGACGAACTCGTCGTCACCCAACCCGGTGGCCCGCTCCTCGCGCCCGCTCCACGGACCGGGCGAGCCACTGACGAAGATGTGCTCGGGGCCCCTCCCGTCGAGCAGGATCAGCTGCCTGGCCACCTCGAACGCCAGAATGGCGCCCAGGCTGTGCCCGAACAGCGAATAGGCGTCGTATTCGCGCACCTGCTGGACGATCCTCGGTGCGAGTTCCTCTGCGGCGGCGACCGCGTCTTTGTACATCGGTTCGGCGAACAGTTCCTCCCGGCCCGGCAGCTGGACCGCGACGATGCTCGGGCAGCCGTCCGGAAGGTCTTTCCAGGCTCGGTAGAAGCCCGCGCCGCCGCCCGCGAAAGGAAGGCATACCAGTGCCCGGTTCATAGGTGTTCTCCCTGGCCGTGTTCTTCGAATTCCCCCGGCCGGTGGGCGGATCCACAGAGCTCCCGGCGTCTGCGGAGTAGGGGGTGTCGGCAGCCACCGACTGTACTGATCACAGGTGTGGGTCGACCAGGCACCGGCGATCGCCCGATCGGTGATCACGGCACGCGCCCGTATCCCCCGACGTACAACTGATGCCCCGGCTCAGTTGAACACCGTGCCGAAGTCCCACCGACGCAGCGTTCAAAATCCGACCCTTGAAGTCCGGAGCCATTTCTCACTAACCTTGCTCTTTTCTGACCTCCCGCTACTGGACCTGAAACCGTGGTGTCGGGTCTGGTCGTGATCAACCGTCCATGATCAGACCCGCGCTCGTGAGGCAGCCATCGATCAGGTGGGGGCGGTACTGGATCTTCTTGAGGCTTCGCTTGACGGACTTGGCCAGGTGGTCGACGTTGACGACGGCGAGGTTGCCGATCACTCGTTTCATCAGCGCCCAGATCCCTTCCTGCTGGTTGATATCCGGTGCGCACGACGGGAGTTGGAAGACGGTGAGCCAATCGCTGTTCGCAGCGGTGAACTCCTTCATCTGCGGCATCAGATGGGCGGAGAGGTTGTCCCAGACCAGCACGATCGGGCCGCCGAGCTGGGTGCGGGCCCGGACGATCAGGTCTCGGTAGTCCTGCCAGCTGAACGCCTTCGGCTCGCCCTTCCGACCCCGATGGACGCGGAACTTATAGATCAGCCGGGAGCGTTCGCCCTTCTTGTAGCAGGCCATCCCGGCTATGGAGACCCGCCCGGATCCCCTGCCACGGACGTGGACCACGGGGGTTCGGCCCACGCGGCCCCTGGTTCTGGCACGCGGCGGTCTCAGCGTCTGGGCGGCTTCGTCCTCGAAGACCAGCCAGGCTCCGCGAGCCGCCGCGGTGCTTTTACCGTGGACCACACCTCCGTCCTCCACAACTCGACGGCCGCCTCGTCGCGTTCAATCGCCCGCCGGGCCGGCTGCTGCCACGACCAGCCGTGACGCTTGAGCAGGGCCCACGTGCCCTCCACCGTGTAGGTCACGTGGAACATGCGCCCGATGAGAGTCTTGATCCTGGCCAGCGTCCAGCGCTGGTCCTCCCACCCGCGGGCCAGCGGTCCACGTTCCAATTCGCGCTCAAGTCGCTCGACTTGCGCGGCGCTCAGCCTCTGCCGGCCCGGCGATCCCTTGGAGACGACCCCGGCCTCGCCGTGCTCCCGCCACCGCCGGCACCAGCGCTCCACCGACCGCTCCGAGACCCGCAGCGCGGCAGCGATCTCCCGGTTCTTCTCCCCAGCCTCGAACCGGGCCACGGCCTGCAGCCGCACCCGCTCCCGAGCAGCCCTCTCGGTGTCGGTCAAGCCGCCGCCCTGTGCGTATCTCACAGCCCGAGAGCTACCGGTGAGGTTCCCCCGAGGTGCGGAAGGTTGCCGGACATGGCCTGATAGGTCGTGAGAAGGGAGCCTTCCGCACCTCGGGGGAACCTCGACCCGGGCCCCACCAGCAACACCGAACACGCCTACGTCACCACTTGGGACGGCAACCGCTGGACCACCCAGCAGATCGACGAACCCCCTGGCACCACCAGCACCCTCCTTACCGCACTGTCCTGCCCGTCAACCACTCACTGCACCGCGATCGGCTTCACCGTGACCGGCCCGAACCTGACCGCCCTGACCGAGACCGGCTGGCACCTCCTCACCCCGGCCACCACCAACAGCCCCACCACTACGCTCACCGACATCTCCTGCGCCACCCCCGCCAGGTGCCTGGGCGTCGGCAGCACCACAACCGACAGGCACACCCGCTCCGCAGCCGAGATCCTGAACGCCGCTGCCTGGACCACCGACACACCGCTCGACGCGCCGGGCGCCCGAACCGGCTACTTCACCACCGTCTCCTGCTCCCAGCCCGCCGACTGCACGGCCATCGGCACAGAGCTGCCCAGCACCACCATCGTCATGGCCCAGCACTGGGACGGACACCACTGGACCCAACAGCCACTGCCCATGCCTGCAGCCCCGTAGAACACCGATGACCGCGGCGGGCAGCAGC
>NZ_JBIWAP010000065.1:0-30823 GCF_044760075.1 Kitasatospora sp. NPDC098663
GTCGGCTTCTTCGTCAACACGCTGGTGCTGCGCACCGACACCGCAGGCGACCCGGGCTTCGCCGAACTCGTCGGCCGGGTGCGGCAGAAGGCGCTCACCGCGTACGACCACCAGGACGTGCCGTTCGAGTACCTGGTCGAGGCCGTCAACCCGGCGCGGTCGCTGGCCCGCCACCCGCTGTTCCAGATCATGCTGGCCCTGCAGAACGCGCCGCTGGGCGAGTTCGCGCTGCCCGGGCTGGAGACCGGCCACCTGGAGGCGCCGACCGGCACCTCCCGGGTCGATCTGACCTTCAGCCTGGCCGAGCAGTACCGCCCGGACGGCGGCCTCGACGGCCTGGTCGGCGCGGTGGAGTACGCGACCGACCTGTTCGACCCGGCCACCGTGGAGCTGCTGTTCGCCCGCTGGGTACGGCTGCTGCGGGCGGCGGTCGCCGACCCGGACCGGCCGATCAGCCGGATCGACGTCCTCTCCGGCGAGGAACGCCACCAGCTGCTGTCCGGATTCATGGGCGTCGCCGCCGAGCTGCCCGGGGCCGCGGTGCCGGAGCTGTTCGCCCGCCAGGTGCGGACCACCCCGGACGCCGTGGCGGTCGTGGCGCGCGGTACCGAGCTGACCTACCGGGAGCTCGACCTGCGGACCAACCGCCTCGCCCGGGCGCTGATCGGCCAGGGCGTGCGGCCGGAGACCCCGGTCGCGGTCATGCTGGAGCGCTCCGCGGACCTGGTCACGGCGATCCTCGCGATCGTCAAGGCGGGCGGCGCCTACGTGCCGCTGGACTCGCGCTTCCCGTCGTCCCGGATCGAGCTGATCCTGCGGGAGACCGGGGCCGCCCTGGTGCTCACCTCGGAGGCGTTGACCGCCCTGCTGCAGGCCGAGTCCGATCCGTCCGAGGTCGAAGTCCCGTGCGACCCGCGGCAGCTGGCGTACGTGATGTACACCTCCGGCTCGACCGGCCGGCCGAAGGGCGTGGCCGTCACCCACCGCGACGTGGTGGGTCACGCGCGGACCCCCGAGTTCCGCGGCGGCGGACACGAGCGGGTGCTGATGCACTCCCCGACGGCCTTCGACCTCTCCACCTACGAGCTGTGGGTGCCGCTGCTCAACGGCGGCCGGGTCGTGGTCGCACCGTCGGAGCAGCTCGACCTCGACCTGCTCCAGCACACGATCACCTCGACCGGGGTGACCGGACTGTGGCTGACGGCCGGACTGTTCCGGCTGGTCGCCGAGGAGCGGCCGCACCTGCTCGCCGGGGTGCGCGAAGTGTGGACCGGCGGCGACGTGGTCTCCCCGGCCGCCGTCGCCCGGGTGCTGGCGGCCTGCCCCGGCATCGAGGTGGTCAACGGCTACGGACCGACCGAGGCCACGACCCTGGCCACCTGCCACCCCGCGCGCACCGTCCCCGAGCAGGCCGCTTCGGTGCCGATCGGCGGGCCGATGGCCAACATGCGCGCCTACGTGCTCGACGACCACCTGCGGCCGGTGGCGACGGGGATGGTCGGCGAGCTCTACCTCGCGGGCGTGGGCGTGGCCCGCGGCTACCTCGGCCGGCCCGGCCTGACGGCGGAGCGCTTCACCGCCGACCCGTACGGGCCGCCCGGAAGGCGGATGTACCGCACCGGCGACCTGGCGTGGTGGCGAGCCGACGGGACGCTGGAGTTCGCCGGACGCGCCGACCACCAGGTCAAGCTGCGCGGCCTGCGGATCGAGCCCGGCGAGATCGAGGCGGTCCTCGCGGGGTGCCCGGGCGTCGCCCAGGCGGCCGTCGTCGCCCGCGAGGACCGGCCGGGCGACAAGCGGCTGGTCGCCTACCTGGTGCCCGCCCCCGAGGGAGCGCCCGAGGCGGGCGAGCTGTCCGGCCGACTGCGCCGCGACCTGCCGGACTACATGGTGCCGGCGGCGTTCGTCACCGTGGACGCCCTGCCGCTGACCGCCAACGGCAAGCTCGACCGGGCTGCCCTGCCCGCCCCCGAGTACGGGGCCTCGGACGCCGGGCGCGGCCCCCGGACGCCGCAGGAGCAACTGCTGTGCGGCCTCTTCGCCGAGATCCTCGGCCGGGAGCAGGTGAGCATCGACGACAACTTCTTCGACCTCGGCGGGCACTCGCTGCTGGCCGCCCGGCTGGCCTCCCGGGTCCGCGAGACCCTCGGCCTGGAGCTGGGCCTGCGGATGCTGTTCGAGGCGCCGACCGTCGCCGGTCTCACCGAACGGCTGCTCATGGACGACCCCGACGACGCGTTGGACGTGGTGCTGCCGCTGCGCTCGACCGGGACGGGCACACCGCTGTTCTGCGTCCACCCCGGCGGCGGCATCAGCTGGTCGTACAGCGGGCTGCTGAACCACGTCGGCCCGCAGCACCCGGTCTACGCGATCCAGGCGCGCGGCCTCGGCCGGCCCGAACCGCTGCCGACGTCCTACGAGGAGATGGCGGCCGACTACGCCGACCAGATCCAGAAGATCCAGCCGGAGGGCCCGTACCTGCTGCTCGGCTGGTCCGCCGGCGGGCTGATCGCCCACGCGCTGGCCTGCGAGCTGCAGTCGCGCGGCGAGCGGACCGCGCTGCTGGCGATCCTCGACGCCTACCCGGTGAAGGACGTGCAGTTCGCGGAGGTGCCGGTGCCCACCGAGCGGGACGTGCTCGTCGGGGTGCTCGACGTCGACCCGGACGAGCTGGGCGACCGGGACATCACCTACGCCGAGATCGCCGAGGTGCTGAACCGGCGGGGCAGCGCGCTGGCCGGCCTGAACGAGCGGCAGGTCGAGGTGATCGTCCAGATCATGATCAACAACGCGAAACTGGCGGTCGACTTCGTCCCCGCGGAGTTCGACGGAGACCTGCTGCTCTTCAACTCCACGATCGACCGGACCGAGGACAACGCCGGGCCCGGGATCTGGCGCCCCTACGTCACCGGCCGGATCGAGTCGCACGAGATCACCACCCGGCACAACCGGATGACCCAACCCGGCTCGCTGGCCCAGATCGGACCGATCCTGGCCGCCAGGCTCGCCGAGGCCGCAGGTGACACCGATCGCGCCGATCGCGCCGATGGCGCCGATGGCGCCGATGGCGCCGATGGCACCGATCGCACCGGTGGCACCACCACCCTTTCCCACCAGGAGGACTGACCCATGACCAACCCGTTCGACGACCAGGACGGCACCTTCCTCGTGCTCGTCAACGACGAGAACCAGCACTCGCTGTGGCCGCAGTTCGCGGACGTCCCCGAGGGCTGGACCATCGTCCACGGCCCCGACACCCACGCCGCCTGCCTGGAGTACGTCGAGCAGTCCTGGACCGACATGCGGCCCAGGAGCCTCGCCGACGCCATGGACGCCCGGAAGTAGCGCGGCCGACGTGACCTCCACCGACACCCTGGGCGGGGCCCGCGGCACCGCGGGCCCCGCCCGGCCCGGCGACCTCGCCGAGCCCCGCGACCTCGCCGCAGACCTGCTCACCCCCGAGGCCCGGCAGGACCCGTACCCGTTCTACGCCCGCATGCGGAGCGGGAGCCCGGTCCACCGCAGCGCCGACGGCGTCTGGTACCTCACCCGGCACGCCGACGTCGAGGCCGCCCTGAGCGACCTGCGCCTGTCCAACGACCGGGACCGGATGACCCGCGCCTGCGTCGCGCTCGGCGGCGACCTGAAGGCCCTCAGCCGGCTCACCGACCGGCTCGGCCGCGTGATGTCCAACACCGACCCGCCGGACCACGCCCGGCTGCGCAAGCTGGCCAACCGCGCGTTCACCGCCCGACGCGTCGAAGCCCTGCGCGACGGCATCCAGCGGATCGTCGACCAGCTGATCGACCGGGCCGTCCAGGCCGGGCCGACCACGGACCTGATCGAGGCGGTCGCCGCCCCGCTGCCGATGTCCGTCGCCTGCGAGCTGTTCGGCATCCCGCCGGAGGACCGCCCGCAGGTCAAGAGCTGGTTCAGCCGCTTCGGCCGGCTGAGCGAGGACATCGACAAGTCGGAGGAGGCGATCGGGCAGTACGAGGAGTACCTCGCCGGCCTCATCCGGCACCGACGGGCCGACCCGGGCGACGACCTGATCAGCGCGCTGGTCGCCACCCAGGCGCAGGACGACCGGCTCACCGACTCCGAACTGCTGTCCACCTGCTTCGTCCTGATCACCGCCGGGGACGAGACCACCGCCAACCTGATCGGCAACGGCACCCTCGCCCTGCTGCGCCACCCCGACCAGCTGGCCCGGCTGCGGGCGGACCCGGGGCTGATCCGCACCGCCGTCGAGGAACTGGCCCGCTACGACACGCCGACCCAGGCGATCGTCCGGGTCGTCGCGCAGGACCTGGAGATCGGCGGGCGGACGCTGCGCGAGGGCGAGCTGGTGTACCTGTTCCTCGGCGCGACCAACCGCGACCCCGAGCGCTTCGCGGACCCCGACCGGCTCGACCTGACCCGCCCCGGCAACCGGCACCTGAGCTTCGGCAACGGCCCGCACTTCTGCCTCGGCGGCCCGCTGGCCAGGCTCCAGACGGAGGTGGCCGTCGGCACGCTGGTCCGCCGGCTGCCCGAACTGCGGCTGGCCGACGGGGCGCCGCTGGAATGGCGGCCCAACCCGCTGCAGCGGCGGCTGAGCGCCCTCCCGGTCACCTACTGACCCACGAACGACTCGACGACGACGAAGGAGAACCGACCATGACCCGAGAGTTCGAGGTCCGCAAGGAGCAGGACCTGCCCGCGACACCCGAACAGGTCTGGGCCGCCGTCGCCACCGGTGCCGGCAACCTCGGCTGGCTGTACCCCATGGAGGTCGAGCCGCGCGTCGGCGGAAAGGTCACCCGGGCCGAGAGCACCGTCGTGGCGTGGGAGCCGCCGCATCACTTCGCCGTCCGGGCGACCGTCGGCGACGAGTTCTCCAACACGCTCAGCTACCGGATCGAGCCGGCCGACGGCGGAACGAGCCACCTGCGGATGGGCATCCACTGGGTCCACGAGGGCGTCTGGGACGAGATCTGGGACAGGAAGGCGGACGTGGCCGAGAAGCACGTCCACTTCTACCAGCACGGCCTCGTCGAGTACCTGCGGCACTTCGCCGGCCGCCCCGCCGTCTACGTCACGGCCCGGCGCCCCGAACCCACCGCCGACCCGGCCGACTTCGCCGCCCTGCGCCGGCGCCTGGGCCTCGCCGAGGACGCGGCCGTCGGGGACCGTTCGACCCTCCACGTCCCGGGCCCGGACGGCGGCCCGCAGGAGGTGGTCGTGGACTGGCTCAGCTCCGACTTCGTCGGCCTGCGCGGCCCGGACGCGCTCTACCGCTTCTTCAACGGCAGCACCTGGAACACGCCGATCTGGCTGGCCCACCACCTGTTCGGCGAGGACGCCGACGAGCAGCGGGCCACCGAGGCGTGGACCGCCTGGCTCAACGACCCCCAAGCCTAGGACCCCGATGCGAACCTCCACGGAAACACTGCTCTACGCCGCCGAACTCGTCGAGGAGAACGGCGCCTACACCCTCGTCGTCCAGGACGTGAGGCAGGGCACCGTCCAGACCACCCCGGTCCCCAGGCCCATGGTGGACAAGCTCCCGACCTTCCTGTCGGCGCTCAGCGCCAAGCTCAACCCCCCACCGGCACGCGGTCGGTGGTAGGCCTTCTCCGGACAAGCACGGGGGCGGGGCCGGGGCGACCTCCCCGACCCCGCCCCCGTGGCCGTCAGTTCTTCGCGGAGTCGGGCCGCGGGGTGACGAGCGGGAAGACCGGGTCGGGGAAGGTCAGGTAGCCGAACACGGTGTCCGGGGCGCTCGGGTCGCCGGTGATCTGGATGCTGGCCTTGTTGACGGCGGCGTCGAAGTTGGACTTGAAGTCCATGCCCGCCAGCACCAGGCTGTTGAAGGTGTCACGGGTCATGGTGATGGTCGCCGCGGGCTTGCCGGCCAGGTCGTAGGTGCCGTCCGCGTAGACCAGCACGCCGTTGCGCAGCACCGTGGTGCCCACGTCGGTTCCGTTCTTCTGGGCCGGGTCGTCGGTCACGTTCCAGCGCAGCACGATCGGGGTGCGCTGCTGGGCGCCGGCGGTGGGGCCGTCGATGCTCTTGGCCATCGCGGCGAAGAACAGCGACAGGTCCATGCTGCGCACCAGGTCGGACGCACCCGACGAGGTGGGCGCCTGGGCGTGGCCGAGCTGGAGCTCCCAGGCGCCGCTGAGGTAGGCGTTGCGCCAGGTGCCGTTCTGCGCGCCGTAGCCCAGCTGGGTCATGGTCTGGGCCTGGAGGGTCTTGGCCTGGGTCAGCGCATCGGCCGGCACCGGGGCGCCGGCGTCGCCGGACGCGAAGATGACGTGGTTGAGCAGTTCGGCGGCCCAGCGGTAGTCGTTCGCGTCGTACGCCTGCTGGGCCAGGGTCACCACGGCGGAGGCACCGCCCATGGCCTTCAGGTAGTTGGCCCCCGCCGGAGTGGGCGGGAGCTTCCACAGGTTGGCCGGGTTGCCGTCGTACCAGCCCATGTAACGCTGGTACACGGCCTTGAAGTTGTGGCTCAGCGAGCCGTAGTACCCCTGCGTGTACCACTGGTCGGCGAGGTTCGGCGGCAGCGCCTGGAGCTTCTCGGCGATCTCGATGCCGGTGTAGCCGGCGTCGATCATCCGCAACGTCTGGTCGTTGAGGTAGCCGTACATGTCGCGCTGGTTGCTGAGGAACTCGATGATGCCCTCGGACACCCAGTGCGGCCAGTGGTGGGAGGCGAACTCGACGTCGCTGTACGGCGCGAAGGCCTGGATCGCCTCGGTGAGGTAGGTCGACCAGACCTGCGCGTCACGCACCTGGGCGCCGCGGATGCTCAGGATGTTGTGCAGGTTGTGGGTGGCGTTCTCCGCCATACACAGGGCCCGGGGCTCGGGGAAGTAGAAGTTCATCTCGGCCGGCGCCTCGGTACCGGGCGTCAGTTGGAAGATCACCGGGACGCCGTCTATGGTCCGCGCGTACAGGCCGTCCCGCCACGGGATCACATAGCCGGACTTCCACTCCGCCTGCGGGGTGGCCCGGCCGTCGCCGATGTTGTCGGTCGGGGGGATCAGCGTCACCTCGCCGGTGGAGACGGTCTGCCCGAGGCCGGTGCCGATCTGCCCGTCCGGGCCCTTGTCCAGGGCCGCGGCGTACATGTACTCGGCGCGCCGGGCCATCGCCGGGCCCGCGTAGACGTTCTCGCTGATGGCGTGTTCGAGGAACCCCGTCGGCGCGTACACCTTGAGGGTGGTCGGCACCTGGTCGTCGAGCTCGGCGAACAGGCCGCGCGAGCCGCCGAAGTGGTCGACGTGGCTGTGGGTGTAGATGAGGGTGGAGATCGGGGTCCGGTCACCGGTGGCGCTCCGGTAGAGCGCCAGGGCGGCCTGGGCGGTCTCGTAGCTGGCGAGCGGGTCGATCACGATCAGCCCGGTGTCGCCGTTGAGGATCGTCATGTTGGACAGGTCGTAGCCGCGGACCTGGTAGATCGTCCGGCCGCCCGCGCTGATGACCTGGAACAGCCCTGCCTGGGAGGCCAGTTGGCCCTGGCGCCAGAGCATCGGGTTGGCACTCGCCGGAGCCTCCTGCCACTCGGTGCCGGCGAGGAACCCGTAGGCAGTGAAGTCCCACACCACCTTGGAGGGGTTGGTGCGCGAGACGATGACGGGGACGTCCGGAGGGGCGATCAGGCCGCGGGTGGCGTCCTCGAAGTCGCTGTTCGGGGACGGCGCGGAGGCGACGGCGGCTCGGTTCTGGGCCGCGATGTACGGGGTCGGCTGGATCGGCTCGGCAGTGCTGGTCATCCACGGCTCCTTGAAAGGCGTTCGATGCTCACCGTGAGCACCGGGTCACGCTAGGCATCCGAACAAGTGACCCGCAAGGCTGCGATCAAGCCAGCGCGGCGTAAATGGAGCCGTTGACTCACCTTGTTCGAAGGGGAGTTGGTCGCATGCGGAGGTCGCACCGAGCGCTGCTGGCACTGGTACCGGCATACGCACGGTGCGCGGTTCGTCACCCGGGCGGGAGCGGTCGTTCGATTCCGCGGCTCGCGAAAATGCCGGTAGCCGCTCCGGACTCCGTTGGCGAGGCGCGCCGCAGCATCGAGATGCTGCTCCAGCGCCAGGTCGACGGAGTGCTGTACGCCGCGATGTACCACCAGGTGGTTCGCCTGCCGGAGAGCCTGCGCTCGACCGGGGCCGGAGTGCGCGACAGCCGCCCGCGCGTGGGCGGCTGTCGCGAGCGGGGCGCTGCGGCGCCCGGCACAGCGACACCTCACCGGTCATCCGGGCCGAAACGTCCGCCGGGCCGGGTGCCCCGGCTCGGGGGCACGCGCACACCCGAACCGGCCCTGTGCCGGCCCTGCCCGTCCCGCCGAGGCCCGGCCGCTCCGGTGCGCACCAGCGCGGTCAGCCGCCGCTCTTGCGGCGGAAGTTGCGCTTGCCGCCCGCTGCGGCGTGCGCGCCGTGGATCTTCGAGTCGCCGTTCGGACCGCCGACCGTGTTCCCGCCCTTGGCGCCGTGCTTGCGCTCCAGCGCGGCGAGGAACCGGGCCTTGACGTCGTCCTGGGCGGCGGCCGCGGGGGCCTCGGCGGCCGGGCCAGCCTCCGGGTTCTCGGGGTTCTCGGGGTTTTCGGGTGACGCTGCGCCGCTGCTCATGCAGGACCTCCTGGTCGGGTGGTGTCGGGTTGATGCCTTCACGGGACACCATGTCATGTCCCAGAACCGGCCACGCCTACCAGGCCCCCCGTGGGCCTCCAGCTGCCCGACCTGCTCGGCGGCGAGCTTGTCCCGGAGGGCCTTCTGGTCGTTCAACCAGGAGCCGAGCGACACGCCATCCTCCTTGTGCGGGCGGGGCGCCTTCGCGTGCCCCTCCCGCTCGACGAACTGCGCGCGGGCCGTCGGCCCTGCTGGAACCGGTCCGTGCGCGAGACTTCGGCCTCGCCTCGGCGGCCTGCTCGGCGGCCACCGGCTCCTGGTCCTCCTCGATGCCGATTGCCGACAGCCGGTCCGGCTCCAGGCCGGGCCAGCCGGCCCGCTGCGCCTCACCCGGCGCCCGAGCTGCTCGTCCTCGAAGACGACGTCATCGGGCAGCTGCGCCGTCGACCCGGCCCTCGGCCCTCGGCCCCCGGCCGCCACCGTCGGGCCGCGGCGTAGGTGCGCTGCCGAGCGATCGGCCGGACCGGGCACCACCACGGGTCGATCTCCTCCAACGCGGGCCCATCGCAGAGCCACGACCACCGGAGACCCACTGGCGACTGTCAGTGTCAGTGGTGCTCCGTACGCTTCCCGTACACGGCCCGTCCTGGGACGGGACTTCGGCGGGGGAGGGGCGATGGCGGTGCGCAGGCCGGTCGACGGCGAGGTGCGTGTCCACTACGGGCAGATCTACGTCGAGAGCGATCCCGACAGCTTCGGCCCCGGCCTCGCGGAGGCGTTCGTGGGCCAGAGCGCGGGGCTGTGCGGTGCCGCGATACCCGGTGCGCTCTGGCTGACGACCGGGCTGCACACGGGCGGTGTCGGGTTCACCGTCGAGGTGCACGATGAGGCGCCGCCGCTGGATCCGGCCTGGGAGGACGTCGTCGAGGTCTCGTTCCGCCCGGTGTCGGACGAGAGCAGGCTGGTGCAGTGGGCGGGCGAGGCCGTTTGGGAGCTGGACCTGGAGGAGACCGACTACCGGGTGCGGTACTGCGCACACGGCATGGACGAGGGACGGCGGCGGGACACCAGAGCCCAGGACGAGCCGCAGGCGGACCGGTACCTCCTGCAGTTCTGGCCCGTCCCGCCCGAGCCGGACCGCGTCGTTCGCCAGACCACCGAGTCCGCGGCCTACTGGCACGACTACGCCCGTCGGCTCCCGCCCCCGCCCACTCCCGAGGAGCGCGCGGAGACCGAGCGTCGGGCCCGGCACGCGCAGGAGGAGGCCGAACGGCAACGGCAGGCGGCCTACGAGCGGTGGCAGTGGGGAGGGACGGTACCGAGCGAGGCCCTGCGCCGTGTCGGCGGCAACGTCCATGGCCTGCTGGCCTTCGACGCGCCCCTGGTGCATGCGCTGGACGCCGCGGGCCCGCAGGTCCAGCGGGAGGCAGCACTGCTCGCCGCTCGGCGCGCGTGTACGGCGGCAGGCCTCACCGACCTCGACTGGGTCGCCGCCGCGCTCACCGCCCTCACCGACGGCGGTCCACTGCCGCCGCCGCTCGACGATCCCACGCGCATGTGGGAGACCCTGAGCTCCGATCCGCGCGCTCCCCGCCGCACGGTCGGCCCGGCGGTCCCGCCCGAGAAGGCCCGGTTCGAACCGCCGGTCACGCCCGGGGAGGAACGACCCGTGATCGTCTTCACAACAGGCACCGTCCCGGCGTCCGGCCCGCCGCAGCGGATGTCGCAGTCGCACATGGCCCTCCCCACGCTGCTCGCCGCCGCCGAGGCGGATCCGCTCCGGGCAGCCGTGGACGCCGTGTTCGCGGGCGTGGCCACATACGGGGAGGACTACCGGACCCTGCTGGAGGAGGTCTGGTCGGCCGTCAGCGGGCGGTGACGGGCGGGACCAAGGCCGGGCCGCAGACGTACCTCCTTGGACACTTGAGATGACATCTCATTTGGTCGGCTGAGTAGGCTGCGGGTGTGACGATCGTGGAGCGTCTCGTGCCGGACGAGTGGTGGGAGTTGTTCCCGTTGGTGGTGCCGGAGGCGCCGACTCGGCCGCAGGGCGGGGGCCGGTGGCGCTACGGGGACCGGGCGGTACTGGCGGCGATCGTCACTGGTCGAGGTGCGTGGTCGGCTCGGTGAACATGCAGGCCCTGGAAAGGGGGAGCTGACGGGTCCGAATCCTGTCGGTCGGGGCAAGTACGGGTCGAAGATCCATCACTCGGCGGGACGCCATCCGCCGCACACCAGCCCAGCTGACCTCTCGGCTTCTCGGAAGCTTCTTGGCATCATCTCGGCATGACCCCGACCCTTCCCCGCACCGTCCGAGCCGTCGACACCGCTCAGCTTCTGGACCTGGCCCAAGAGGCCGCCACGCACAGCTTCAGCCAGCGGCTCCCCGTCGACTGGCTCCGGGAGCACCTCGCCGCAGATGCGACGCACTACCTGTTCCCGACACTCGTGCAGCGGCTCACACACCGGCCTGAGACGCCGCTGCAGTGGAGGTGCCAGCAACTGCTGACCGTCAGCACCGGCGAACAGATCTGGGGTCTGCTCGACGTCCTTCCCGACACCTTCGACAAGATCTCGGAGACCTTGGACACGGGGTCCAAGAAGGACATCGTCAGCCGCATCGAGCGAGCAGTGACGGTGCGTGAGTGGATGGAACGGATGGCTGCCGATGCAGGTTCGTGATGTCCCGGACTGGAGGTGCTGGCAGATGTGAAGCGGCAAGCTTTCGGGTCAGCCCCGGCACCGCCACGGCGGGCCGGGGCTGACCCGTGTCGGCGTGCGTTGTCACCGGCGAATCCGCGTGCCTGATCGTGGTGGTACGCCCCAGGACATGGACGTTCGTCGGCGCTGCGGTAGCCGAGGACCACGCTGGTGCGGGTCGTCTCTCTCCGGTGTTGGGACCGACGGTGTGGAAGACGGTGCCGTCGAAGAGCAGGATGCCGCCGGCGGGGACCGGGATGGGGGCGGCCCAGGAGCTGTCCGGTCGATCACGTGTGGCCGGATGGCGAGGGCTGCTGCGGTGACGGTGCCGAGGTAGACGTAGCCGCGCTTGTCGTAGCGAGTCGCGACAGCTCGCGAGTTCTTCAGTCTGTTGATGGCCCGTTCGACGGTGTTGCGTTTCTTGACCTGCGACTCTGCCACAGCCGGACAGCGTGCGATCTGGTTCCGGACAGCGGCGATCTGGATCGAACACTTTCCGCCGGACCGTCACCAGGCCGCCCGCCTGGCGCGATGCTTGGCCCGGCACGGTCAGCGGCGTGCCACACCACACACCGGGAGGGCCGATGCTGAACACGCTCTGGCACGCCGAGCTCAAGCACATCCTGGAAGAGGGCTTCAGGGAGCTGCGCAGCGACAACGCGAGCCTGCGCGCCGAACACACCGCGCTGCGCACCGAGTTCACGGCCGCCGTCGCCGGGAAACTGCAGGAGGTCCGCGACGAGCTGCGACGGACCGTGGAACGCGATCGCAAGGAACTGCTCGAGGCCCGCCAGGAGATCCGGGACCTGCGCCGGCAGCTGGACGACGCCCGTGCCGACCACCCGGCACCGCAGGCGGGCGCCCCCGACCAGGACCCGGATCCGCCACCCCACGCCGGCAGTCGGTGAGATCGGCGAGTTCGGGGTGCTCGTCCATCCAGGTGCCGCCGCCGTCGGGCTGCGGGACGCCGACGTACGGCGCGCGGTGGGAGCCCGGCACGATCCAGGTGCAGCCGGTCTCCACGGTCGCCTCCTCGACGTACACGACGGCGGTGAGCAGGCCGCGGGTGGGCTGGAGGATGTCGCGGTGCAGCCGCACCTGGTGCGCCCCGGGGGTCTTGCGCGGATTGCGCCCGGCCGGGCCTCTCCCGTCCGGATACCAACTGGCGGGTTGGTGACTTCCTATGCTGGTCCCATGGCATGGGACACCGAGAAGACCAAGAGGCTGCTGCTCGACGCGGCCGTGGACGAGTTCGCCGCGTACGGGCCCGAGAGGGCGAGGATCGACCGCATCGCGGCTGCGGCCGGGGTCAACAAGGAGCGGATCTACCCCTACTTCGGGGGCAAGGCGCAGTTGTTCGAGGCGGTGGTCCAGCGGGAGCTGGAACAGCTCGCCGCCGCCGTGCCGATGGAGGAGGCGGACGGGCGGACGGTGGAGCTCCCGGAGTACGCCGGCCGGGTGTTCGACTACCACCTCGCCCATCCGCACCTGCTGCGCCTGCTGCAGTGGGAGGCGCTGTGCGGCGACGCGGGGGTTCCGGTCGCGGGTGAGGAGCGGCGGGCGGCCTACTACGCGGGGAAGGTCGCGGCCGTCTCCCGTGCGCGTGGAGAAGGGGCGGATCCGGTACGGGACGGGGCGGCTCCTCGGCCGGAGGAGCTGCTGTACGCCGTGGTGGCGTTGGCGGGCTGGCAGTTCGCGGTGCCGCAGCTCGCCCGGATGATCCTCGGCGGGGCGGCCGTCGAGGATCGGGGCGCCCGGCGGGCCGCCGTGGTGGAGATGGTCCGCAGACTCGGCCTCTGACCCGAACCGGCCCCATCTCCAACTCGCCAGTTGGAGATGGGGCCGATTCGGGCTAGTGTCCAACTCGCCAGTTGGAAACCCTTCCGCAAGGAGCCGACCATGCCGGTCATGTCCGCACGCCCCGCCGCCGCCCTCGTCCTCATCGAGTTCCAGCGCGAGTGGCTCGACCCCGAGCACGGCCGCCTCAACCACCTCGTCGAGGACCGTGGCCTGCTCGACACCGCCGTCCGTGGCGCGGCCGCCGCACTGGCCGCCGCCCGCGCGCACGGCGTCCCCGTCGTACACGTGCCGCTCGTCCTCACTCCCGGTGCGCCGGAACTGGAGAGCTGGACCCCGGCGCGGCTCGGCCTGCGCGCGGCGATCCCGAAGGCCGGCACCTGGATCCAGGGCAGCACCGGTGTCGCCTTCGCCGAGGCGTTCCGGCCCGTCCCCGGCGAACCGGTCGTGCGCGGCCGGGCCGGGGCGAGCGCCTTCGCCGGCTCGTCCGACTTCGACCTGATCCTGCGCCGACTCGGCGTCACCGACCTGTACCTGGCAGGCTTCGCCACCCACGTGTGCGTCGAATCCACCCTGCGCGAGGCCCACGACCGCGGCTACACCGCGCACGTCATCCACGACGCTTGTGCGGCCTTCACCCGAGGCCAGCAGGATCACGTCCGCGAGCACGTGATTCACCACTTCGGCGCCGAGACCGACGCCGCCGCCTTCGCCGCCTCACTTCACACCGCGATCCCCGCGAACGAACCGCGGTGAGATCGGTCAGGAATCGGAGACAGGCCGCGGACCGCGGGCCTTCGTCGTACACCCCGCCGTCCCGGTTCGCCCAGGCCGAGGCGGTCGTCCGCACCTTGTTCCCGATACCCAGGGATGCCGCGCGATGACCGGCGGCACCCGCTCTGGTCCGAACTCCGCCGCGCCCCGGCTGGCACTGGCCCTGTGCAGTGGCCGGCCCGCGCCCGCAGGCCGGGACCTGGGCCGCCCGGTCCTCGGTTCCCTGCCGGTGCGATCCGGCCGGACGGCTGCGTCGGGGGCGTGAGCGGGTGCCCGGAGCCGGCAGCCTGCGGCGACGGTCGCTGCGGGACCTGCCACGAGATCCGGATGCGCCACCACGCGCAGCTGGATCTTTACGCCCCCGCCCGCGCGGCCCAGGAAGGGCCCCGGGTGCCCTTCTGGACCTTGCCCGGCCGCCGGGGGAGGCCGGGCGAAGCTCGACGACTACGCGGTGGGCGCCTGGATGCGCCGCCGGCGCAAGGCTGAGAGCCTCACCGAGGACCAGACCGCCAGGCTCGACGCGCTGGACGAGCTGTGGCGACTGGAGCCGGACTGGAACCGCTCCTACCGCCGCCTGCTCGCCTACCTCGCCGCCGGCGGCACCCTCGACGGCCCCGCCAACCGGACCGGCGGCGAGGCCGACCCGGCGTCCCGGCCCGGCGGGTGGCTGCGTAAGCAGGCCGCGGCCCGCACCGAGGGAAAGCTGACCGGCCGGCAGACCGCGCTCCTGGACGCGCTCCACCGGCACGTCGAGACCGTCGCCGGCCGAGTCGCGTGCCGCTGTGGCAGGGACGATCCCGTGGCTGTCCGGTCCGGGGCCGGACGGGTGCGTTGCCCCGAGCCCGCGGACCTGCTCTCAGGCCACCGGGGCGGGGGTTGCCACCGGCTCGCCCTGCGCGTTCCCGTAGGCGGCGCGGGCCTGGTCGATCCGGTGCCGGTGGCGTTCGGCCCAGCCGGTGAGCGCGAGCAGCGACTCGTACAGCTCTCGCGCCATCGGGGTGGCGGTGTACTCGACTCTGGGCGGAACGGTCGGGTAGACGGTGCGGGTCAGCAGGCCGTCCCGTTCCAGGTTGCGCAGGGTGAGGGTGAGCATCCGGCGGCTGATGCCCTTGACCTGGCGCTCCAGTTCGGTGAAGCGTGCCGGGCCCTGGGTGGTGACGAGCAGGATGCCGATGCTCCACTTCCCGCTCACCCGCCCGAGCACCTCCAGTACCGAGCAGGCAGCCTCCGCCGCCGGGGACTCGCACTGCTCCGGGCCGCTGACCTGGGACGTCACACCGGTGTTCCCCTGTGACATGAAAGTGCCTCCTTCCGCTTCCGGTCATGGTTCCAGAACATGATCCCTGTAACAAGACGTGCACCAAGCCGGCCGCCACGGACGACATCCGCCCGCCCGGGCCGTCTTCGGCGCCTCGTCCCGAACCACACGGAAGAGACCCGTCATGAGCCTCGACAGAACCTCTGCTGACAGCAGGTCGGCCCGCCCGCGCGCCCTGGCTCTCGCCATCCTCTGCGCGATGCAGCTGATGATCGTCCTCGACGGCACGGTCGTCACCGTCGCACTGCCCCGAATCCAGGGCGACCTCGGCTTCTCCCAGGGCGCTCTGTCCTGGGTGGTGAACTCCTACCTCATCCCCTTCGCCGGACTGCTGCTCCTGGCCGGGCGCCTGGGCGACCTCATCGGCGGCAAGCGGGTCTTCCTGACCGGCCTGGCCACCTTCACCGCCGCCTCCCTGCTGTGCGGGACCGCCACCGGCCAGGAACTGCTGCTGGCCGGCCGCTTCCTGCAGGGCGTCGGCGCGGCGCTCGCCTCCGCCGTGGTGCTCGGCATGATCGTGGCGCTCTACCCGGAGCCCGGCGGGCAGGCCAAGGCCATGGGCGTGTACAGCTTCGTGTCGGCCGGCGGCGCTTCGGTCGGCCTGATCGCCGGTGGGGTCATCAGCCAAACCCTCGGCTGGCACTGGGTGTTCCTGATCAACCTGCCCCTCGGCGCGCTGGCACTGGCGGCCGGTATACGCACGCTGGCCGCGCACGGCGGCGGCCCGGGACTGCGCGAGGGAGCGGACGCCTTGGGCGCGCTGCTGGTCACCACCGGCCTGTCGCTGGGAGTCTTCACCATCTCGCAGGCCTCCCAAGACACCTTCACCCCCGGTGGACTCGCCCTCTGCGGCGCGGTCTCAGTGGTGCTGCTGGCCGCGTTCGTCCTGCGGCAGGCCAGGGCCGCCCGCCCGCTGCTCGCGCTGCGGATCTTCCGCAGCAGGGAGATCACCGGTGCCAATCTCGCGGTCGTCCTGGTCTTCGCCGCCGGCTTCGGGTTCCAGTTCCTCAACGCCCTCTACCTCCAGCGGGTGCTGGGCTTCGACTCGATGCTCACCGGTCTCGCGTTCCTGCCCGCGCCCGTGGTCATCGGCACCCTGTCACTGCTGTTCACGGCACGGCTCACCGCGCGCTTCGGTACCAGGCGGGTGTTGCTGACCGGCCTGCTGTTCCTCGGCGCCGGACTGCTGCTGCTCGGCCGGGCCCCGGTCGGCGGCGACTACTGGGTCGACGTCGCGCCCACCCTCGTCATACAGGGCTTCGGCATGGGCCTGGCCGTCCCATCGGTCATCATGCGGGCGATGTCCGGTACCGCGCCCGAGGACGCCGGCCTGGCGTCGGGCCTGAACAACACCGCGCAGCAGGCGGGCGCGGCGGTCGGTCTCGCGGTCCTGGCGACGGTGGCCACCTCCCACAGCGCCACACTGGCCGCCCGGGGCGTCCCGCGGGTCCAGGCCCTGCGGGACGGCTACAGCCTGGCCTTCCTGTGCGCCGCCGGCTTCGTCTTCCTCGCCTGGGCGATCGCCTTCCTCGTCCTGCGGGACGGACCTGGGCCGCAGGAGGCCGACCACCCGGAGCAGCCGGCCCCGCGGAGCATCCCGGCCCTGTAGCGGCAACGCCCGGGCGGGCGCCGCGACGCGGTGCGACATCGGGGGAACACCGGCCCGCCGGCCGGGCGGACAGCCGGAACGGACACGAACGAGAGGTGTGTACATCATGACGGACCGGATCCGAGTGGGAATCATCGGCGCCCACGCCGAGCGGGGCTGGGCCCGCGGGGTACACCTGCCGGCGCTCGCGGGACTCGACGACTACGAGATCACCGCGATCGCCGCAACGAGCGAAGCGTCGGCCCGGGCCGCGGCCCGGGCGTGGGGAGCCCGGCACGCCCTCACCGACCCCGAGGAGCTGATGGCCCACCCCGAAGTCGACCTGGTCACCATCGCCGTCCAACTCCCGCGCCGCGACGGCCTGGTGTCCGCGGCCGTCGCGGCGGGCAAGCACGTCTACAGCGAGTGGCCGCTGGCCGGCTCCGCCGAGCAGGCGGACCTGTTCCGGGCACAGGCGCAGGCCGCAGGAGTACGGCACGCGGTGGGACTGCAGAGCCGGCACCATCCGGCGGTGCGGCACCTGCGCGACCTGATCGCGGACGGGATCGTCGGGGAGGTGCTTTCCACCTCGCTGACGTACTCCCTCTCCACACCGGAGACCTGGTCCGAGCGGTACGCCGCACTGTTCGACGCCACCAAGGGCGTCAACCACCTGGCGGTCGTGGGCGGGCACTCCCTGGACATGTACCGCTTCGTCGTCGGCGGCTTCGCCGAGGTCTCGGCGACCCTGACCACCCGGATCCGCCGGATCACAATGGAGGAGAGCGGCCGGCAGATCGAGGTGAGCTCGCCGGACCAGATCGCGGTAGCCGGGCTGCTCCGCTCCGGTGCCGCCGCTTCGGCGCACCTCATGACGGGCGGCCCGCACGGTGACGGCTTCCGCATCGAGGTGCACGGGCGCGCCGGCCGCCTGGTCCTGCGTTCCCTGGACGACTCGCTGGTCGGCCCCGAGTTCGTGCTCACCCACGCCGCAGGCGGCGGCGACGCGGTCACGGTGGAGGTGCCCGGGCCGCACCGGCCGGGGACCGCCGACGAGCCTGTCGCGGTGCGCAACGTACGCCGGGTGTACGCCGATCTGGCGCAGGCGATCCGCACCGGCGGCCCGTCGGAACCCGACTTCGGCACCGCCCTGCGCACGCACCGCCTGCTGGACGCGATCAGGACGTCCGCCGAAACCGGCCGGCGGCAGACCCTGGAGGACTGACCGGCACGGCGCACCGGCGCGCCGCCTTGCCGACACCGACGAGCGCGGCCGAGTGCGGATCGCCGTGATCGACTTCGAGACCAGCCGCTACGAGTCCGCCGAACGGGACTTCCTCCGGATCGACCAGCGCACCCTTCGCGCCCGGTCCGACCTCGCCACCGCCTTCTACAACGGGTACGGTCGGCAACCGACCGAGAACGAGTGGAGCCTCATGCGATGGTGCGGGATCGGCGACGCCGCAGCCATCGCCGTCTTTGCCGCCGCTGCTGGCCACGCCGAGTTCTCCTATGAGGGCCACGCGGCACTTCGCGCCGCCATGGCCGCTACGTAGTCCTTCGCAGCGCGGCGCCGTGCATGCCGACCAGGCCGTCGAACCCGCCGCCGGAGTAGCACGCGATGCCGAAATCAGCGCAAATTTTCGCAAGTCGAGGGAGCATCCCGGCCGTTTCTGACCACAGCTCAAGCCGGACGGGCTGGCCGGCCTGGAGGTCGACGCGATAGTCGTCGACCGCTGCCTCCACGGCTGTGAAGAAGTCCCCGGGGCTGGAGAACGAAGGTGGGGCTTCAACGGCGATCCGGGTGTCGTCGCGGATCGCGGTCCCACGAGACGCGGCCGGAGCGGCGGGCCAGGCCCCGACGTCGGCGGGGACCCCTGTGCCGCCGCCCGCGCGTACGGCGGACCGCTCCTCGCCTCGCTCGTCGAGCTGTGTCAGTGTGCGGCCGGAGCCTCGGGCAGGCGGTCACCCGCCCCCTGACCTTGCCGGGAGCACCCCGACCGGGCCCGCGACGCGGGTGGTGGCCCGCCCGGCGGTGCTCACGGGCAGCGGTGCTCACGGGCAGCGGAGTAGGGCGGGGCGGTCCCTGGTGCGGACGGCGGGGAGCCAGGCGGTGGTGGGGCCCGGCAGGCGGATGCGGTACCAGAGGGTGGAGGTGAGGTCCTCCTCGTTGATGACGGGGAGGCCGGTGGGGAGTTGGCAGTCGACGTCGAGGGTGTCGTCGTGCCAGACCCGCACGGGGACGACGTTGTCGGCGGTGTAGGGGCGCAGGGGGTCGACGGCGAGGCCGAGGCTGCACTGGGGGTCGCGGTCGGTGCGGTCCTGGCAGCCGCGTTCGGCGTTGAAGACCCGGACGTGGGCGGGCTGCCCGGACGGCCCCGGGTGCGGCCACAGGGCGGTGACGGTGGCGGCGACCGTGGCGCAGGAGGCCAGGGCCAGCAGGGCGGTGCGCGGGCGGGGGCGCGGGTACCGGCGGCGGAGGCGGAGAGGACGGAGCGTACGGCGCGGGCGCTGACCGGGGCGGTCGGAGCTGTCGGGGCGGTCGGCGTGGTGGGCGCGGATGCGGGCGAGCAGGCTCTCCGCGGTGTGCGGGGCGCGGGCGGCGTGGGTGGGGGCGAGGCAGTCGGCGGCCAGGGCGCGCCAGAACGGGGGGACGGCGGCGGCCAGCCGAAGGGCGGCGCGGCCTTCCGCGTACTGCTGGGCGGCGGCGCAGCGGGCGGTGGGGGTGGTGCCGGGGAAGGGCCGGCC
Organism: Kitasatospora sp. NPDC098663; assembly: GCF_044760075.1. Taxonomy (NCBI): domain Bacteria; kingdom Bacillati; phylum Actinomycetota; class Actinomycetes; order Kitasatosporales; family Streptomycetaceae; genus Kitasatospora; species Kitasatospora sp. NPDC098663. Next base: position 19,541 of record NZ_JBIWAP010000065.1, read on the forward strand.
GCCGGCCGCGAAGACCTCGTGGATCACGATGCCGAGGGCCCAGATGTCGGCGCTGGTACGGACCTTGACGCCGTGTTCGCCGAGGGGTTCCTGCCAGCGTTCGGGTGGGAGGTAGTCGGGGGTGCCCATCGGGGCGCCGTGGCCGTGGGTGCCGGTGAGTTCGACGGCGAGGCCGAAGTCGGAGAGACGGACCTCGCCGTCCGTGCCGATGAGGACGTTCTCCGGCTTGAGGTCGGTGTGGACCCAGCCGGAGCGGTGCAGGTGGGCCAGGCCCTCGCAGATGCCGGTGACGATCCGGGTGCCCTCGGTCTCGTCGACGCCGGTGGTGAGCAGGTCGCGCAGGGTGCCCCGGGCGCGTTCCATGACCAGGACGGTCGCGCCGTCGAGCGAGGGCTGGTCGGGGGCGGTCAGGACGAGGGCGTCGAGCAGCCGGACCAGCCGGGGGTGTGGGGCGGTGCGGGCCAACTCGGCTTCGCGCCGGGCGGCTTCGGCGATCTGACGGGCCTGGCGGGGGGCGAGTCCGGCGGTGGGCAGAACTTTGAGGGCGACGGTGTCGTCCGCGTCGTCGTTCCCGGGGTCGGTTCGGTGGGCGGCGTAGACCGTCGCCCAGGCGCCCTCGCCGATCGGCCCGGTGACGGTCCACTCGCCGACCCGGTGGCCGGCCGGGAGGAGTTCCTCGCTGTCCTCGGGGAAGGGCGGACCCTGCAGCATCGCCGGCCCTCCCTACCGTCCGGACCGGCCGGGGCCGAGCCCGGTGCCGGCTCCGGGTCCAGGGTTGAGTCCCGGTCCGGCGCCGAGTCCGGGGCCGGGCAGGAGCGCGAGGTGCTCCTCGCGGACGATGCCGAACTTCAGGGCGAGCCCCACGACGGCCTCGCGCTTGCCGCCGCGGCGGTCGGCGCGGTCGCCGTCGGGCAGCTCGATGCGGAGCTTCTCGTCGGCGAGGTAGTCGAGGTGTGAGCTGACCGCGCGGGCGGTGAGCCGGGTGCAGGCGGGGTGGCCGTGCAGCCGTGCGACCACCTGGGGGGTGGTGGGCACGGCGGCGGGGGAGTGGTCGCGCAGCCACGGTTCGCAGAGTGCGACCAGGACCAGGAAGTAGGTGGCGGTCTCGTCCAGGGAGTACGCCGTCATGGTGCGGCTCTCCCGGGAGCCGCCGCGGGTGTCCGGGTCCAGGTAGACGTGGTCGGGTGCGAACACCTGGAAGGACAGCGGGGTCTCCCGGCGGGAGGGCAGCACCACGCGGGAGAACTCGAAGGGGATCGGCGCGCCGATCCGCCGTGGCGGCACCCGCAGGTACTCGCCGGCGCCCTCCGGGTTCTCCACCAGGTAGGCGTGGGTGTTGCTGAGGTTGCTCAACTGCCAGTGGTCGTCGGTCGCGTGGATCTCGCCGGCCAGCCGGGAGACCGACTCGTCACCGAGGCACAGATCCACCGGGGTGTGGGCGGAGCCGCGGCCGAAGCGCGCGCTCTCTCCCGGGCCGAGCCGTAGGGTCACCGGGGCGTCGCCGTTGCCCTCCGGCAGGTGGACGACGATCCCGCTCACCGCTGCCCCGTCCCGCGCACCGTTCCTCCGTCCCCGCGCACCGTTCCTCCGTCCGCGTCCTGCTCCCCCGTTTCGCGCGCCGGCTCTCGCCGGACGGACGAACGGTACCTCTTCGCGTACGACAATAAACCGGAGCCGCAGGCTACTTGACAAGGTGGCAGCGGAGTGCACGGATGTTCGGTCAGGGCATCGGCGCCCCCGGACGCAGTGCTGCCACCGGGCGCGGCGCCGCCACCGGACGGTCGCCGAAGGCGGCCCACGGTCGCCAGCCGCCGGAGGGGCGGTCCTGGACGCGGGTGCGCAGCCGGCCGTCCTCGGTCACCGCGAAGACGTGCAGCCGTCCGGTGGAGTCGGCCGCGGCCGAGGGCGTGCCGGCGAGCGGCAGGCCGGGCTCGCCGAAGTCCTCGCCGGACACGTCCGCCGGTGCCCAGGTGCCGGCGGGGGCGGACTGCCAGCGGTGGGCCAGTCGTTCGCCGCCGGGGGAGAGGGTGAGGGCCTCCAGTCGGCCGTCCGCGCCGGCGATCGTCAGCGGCGCGGCGGTGGACCAGCCGAGCAGCGGCTGCCAGGCGTCCCAGCCGCCGTTGGGCACCGACTGGCGGCGGTGGAAGGCGGCCGTGCCGGAGGGGGCGATCGCGGTGACGTTCAGCCGTCCGGTGCCGTCGCGGGACACCCGTGGGGCGGCGCCGGCGGGTGTTCCGAAGTGTTCCCAGGCGGACCAGGCGCCGCCGGCCGAGGTCTGCCAGCGGTGCAGCAGCGCCGTGCCGCCGGGTGCGAGGACGAAGACCTCCAGCCGGCCGTCGGCGTTGGCGGCGACGACGGGTGGCGCGCCCACCGGGCCGCTGAAGTCCGGGTCCCAGTCGTCCCAGGTGGTCGAGCCGGGCGAGGTCTGGCGGCGGCGGGCGATCAGGGTGCCGTCGGGGGCGGGTGCGAAGACCTCCAGGCGGCCGTCGGCGTTGCGGGCGACGGCGGGGGCGGCGCCGGCCGGGCCGCCGAAGACCTCCCAGTCCGTCCAGCTGCCGTCCGTCCGCTGGATGCGGTGGTGCAGGTTGGCGCCGTCGGGGGCGAGCGAGAACACCTCCAGTCGGCCGTCGGTGTTGCGGCCCAGTGCGGGTACCGCGCCGGCGGGCGTTCCGAACACCTCCCAGTCCGACCAGGTGTCGGTGTCCGGGTCGGTCTGGACCCGGCGCAGCATCGAGCGGTCGGCCGCGTCGAGGGCGAGCACGTTCAGCCGGCCCCGGACGTCCGGGGCGGCGACCGGGTTGTCCGGGCTCTGCCAGGGCGGCGGGGTGGACCGCCAGTCCAGCGGGGCGAGGTACAGGCCGCGGCGGAACCAGCCGGCGGCGCTCGCCCACCACTGCTGCCCGTCGGTGACCACCTCCACGGCGTGGCCGGGCACATGGCCGGCGCGGCCGTCGAGGGAGAAGCGGAACGGGTCGCGCGAGGCGAGGACGTCGGTGCCCTCGTAGCCGTTGCGCGGTCCGAGGAACAGGTGGTACCAGCCGTCCCGGGCCACCACGAAGGGCGACTCGGTGACCGAGACGCCGTCCGCGGCGGTGGCCGCGTCGGCGAAGGCCACGCCGCCGTCGCGCCAGGTCAGCAGGTCGGTGGAGCGCCGGTAGCAGACCTGGTGGTGCCCGCCGGGGGCGGAGAGCTCGGTGTAGTACATCACCCACTCGGCGCCGATCCGCAGGACCATCGGATCGCGGGCGGCGGTCCCGCGGAACAACGGCCCGGACGGCAGCCTGGTCCAGGTGGACAGGTCGGCGGAGGTCGAGGTCGCGGCGTTGATCGCCGCCCCGGTGCGCCCGCCCGCCGCGTAGAACATCCAGTGGACGCCGCCCGACTCGACGACGTGCGGGGCCCACAGGTGCTCCTCGCCGAAGTACGAGGGGTCGACGGTCAGCGCGTCCGGGCGACTGCTCCACGGCCCGGCGGGGGAGGGCGCGGAGGCGTGGGCGAGCGAGACCTCGGCGGCGCTGTCGGGCGCCTGTCCGGGCGGTGCGCTGTCGCCGACGATGCTGAACAGGTGCCAGCGGTCGCCGGCCCGGACCAGGGTGTGGTCGTTGAGGTAGCGGCGGCGGGTGGTGGAGGGGTCGTAGACGTGGGTGAACGGGCCGGCGCCGACCCACGGGTGGGGCCCGGTGGCGTCGGCGGATGCCGCTGGGGCGGTACGGCCCGCGAGCGGGAGCACGAGTGCTCCCGCTCCGGCCGCCCGCAGGAGGCCGCGCCTGCTGATCGGGTGCATCGCTGTGCTCCAGGGGGTTGCCGGTGTGGTCAGCCGACGGCGGGTCCGTGGGTGGTGTTCACGACGGCGGGTCCGTGGGTGGTGTTCAGCCAGGCCCAGTCGGACCAGGTGGAGAAGCCGGTCTGCCACTTGTGGTGGACGCCGTCGGTGTTGCTACCGAAGACCTCGATCCGGCCGTCGGCGTTGTTCGCCGAGCCGATCTCGGTGCCGCCGGTGCCGAAGGTGTCCCACCGGCCGTACGGGGCGTTCAGGCCGGTCTGCCAGATGTGCTGCGCCGTACTCCCGTTGATGGCGAACACCTCCACCCGGCCGTCCGGCGAACGCCCACTGGTGAGCCGGGCGTCGGCGGGACCGCCGGTGGCCTCCCAGCCGGACCAACTGGTCGGATTGGTCTGGTACTTGTGGTAGACGCCGGCGGATCCGGAGGCGAAGACCTCGAGCCGGCCGTCCTGGTTGTGGCTGACGGTGAGGTCGTGCCCGCCCGTACCGAAGTCCTCCCAGGCGGACCAGCCGCCGCTGACGGCGGTCTGCCACTGGTGCTGGAAGGTGGTGCCGTTGAGGGCGAAGACCTCCAGCCGGCCGTCGGGGGCCTTGCCGAGTTCGATCTCGCTGTCGGCGGGGCCTCCGCCGGTGGCCTCCCAGCCGGACCAGCCGCTGCTGGGTGCCGTCTGGTACTTGTGGAAGACGGCGCTGGGGCCGGAGGCGAGGACTTCGAGGCGGCCGTCCTGGTTGGCGCCGACCGCGATGTCGTGGCCGCCGGTGCCGAAGTCCTCCCAGCCGGACCAGGCACCGGAGGGCTGGAGCTGGTAGCGGTGCTGGAAGGTGGAGCCGTTGATCGCGAACACCTCCAGCCGGCCGTCCGCGTTCGGACCGATGGCGAGCTCGGCACCGGCGGGGCCGCCGAGGTCCTCCCACTCCGACCACCCGCCGTTGATCGCCGTCTGCCAGGCGTGCGAGATGCCGTTCCGGCCGGCGGCGAACACCTCCAGACGCCCGTCCGCGGACCGGGCCGACACCACCCGGCCGGACTCCGCCGGGTACTCCAGCGGCGCGGGACCGGGCTCGTGGTGACCGAGCCGGTCCACGGCGGCCCGCGCCTCGTCCATGTGCCGCAGGTGCGCGCCCGCGCTGTACGTCGACCACTGGTGCCAGTCGAGACCGCCGTTGGAGATCTTGAAGGCCGCGTCGGCGTTGCACTGGGCGTCGTAGGCGCACGCGTCGGAGACCTCGCTGTGCCAGTGGTCGTTGATCTCCCACAGGCCGCGGTCGGTGGAGGTGTTCGGGGTGTTGCCCTGGGTGTTGGACGCCAGCGGGTTGCAGCTGGACTCCGCGAGGCCGACGGCGATCGCGGTCACCAGGGCCTCGCCCCGGAAGCCCGCCCGGTAGCCGACCTCGGCGCACAGGTCGCTGCCGGTGGCGGCCGGCGCGGGGGAGGCGCCGACCATCAGGCCCGCCGCCACACCCAGGGCGGCGGTGGAGGACAGCAGGACTCGGTGGGGCGCCCGGCGGGCGCGTTGCGGGCCGGTCACGGGGTGGCTCCTCGACTGGCGGCGGGTCCGTGGGTGGTGTTCAGCCAGGCCCAGTCGGACCAGGTGGAGAAGCCGGTCTGCCACTTGTGGTGGACGCCGTCGGTGTTGCTGCCGAAGACCTCGATCCGGCCGTCGGCGTTGTTCGCCGAGCCGATCTCGGTGCCGCCGGTGCCGAAGGTGTCCCACTGGCCGTACGGGGCGTTCAGGCCGGTCTGCCAGATGTGCTGCGCGGTGCTGCCGTTGATGGCGAACACCTCGACCCGGCCGTCCGCGGTCTGCTGGCTGGTGAGCCGGGCGTCGGCGGGGCCGCCGGTGGCCTCCCAGCCGGACCAACTGGTGGGGTTGGTCTGGTACTTGTGGTAGACGCCGGCGGATCCGGAGGCGAAGACCTCGATCCGGCCGTCCTGGTTGTGGCTGACGGTGAGGTCGTGCCCGCCCGTACCGAAGTCCTCCCAGGCGGACCAGCCGCCGCTGACGGCGGTCTGCCACTGGTGCTGGAAGGTGGTGCCGTTGAGGGCGAAGACCTCCAGCCGGCCGTCGGTGGCCTTGCCGAGTTCGATCTCGCTGTCGGCGGGGCCTCCGCCGGTGGCCTCCCAGCCGGACCAGCCGCTGTTGGGTGCGGTCTGGTAGCGGTGGAAGACGGCGCTGGGGCCGGAGGCGAGGACTTCGAGGCGGCCGTCCTGGTTGGCGCCGACCGCGATGTCGTGGCCGCCGGTGCCGAAGTCCTCCCAGCCGGACCAGGCACCGGAGGGCTGGAGCTGGTAGCGGTGCTGGAAGGTGGAGCCGTTGATGGCGAACGCCTCCAGCCGGCCGTCGGCGTTGGGGCCGATGGCGAGCTCGGCGCCGGCGGGGCCGCCGAGGTCCTCCCACTCCGACCAGGCGCCGTTGACTGCGGTCTGCCAGGCGTGCGAGATGCCGTTCCGGCCGGCGGCGAACACCTCCAGACGCCCGTCCGCGGACCGGGCCGACACCACCCGGCCGGACTCCGCCGGATACACCAGCGGCGCGGGGCGGGGGCCGCTTCCGGGCACACAGGGCACGATGACGCCGCGCTCCGCGAGGTACGGCTCCGGGTCGGTGCGCACGGAGGCGTTCGAGTCGGCCCAGACCCGCAGGTGCAGGTGCGGGCCCGTGGAGTTGCCCTCGCTGCCCATCAGCGCGATCTGCTGGCCGGCCGTCACGCCGTCGCCCTCGAAGACGTCCCGGCGCTGCATGTGCCCGTACTCGGTGATCGTCCCGTCCGGGTGCAGGATGCGGATCCACTGGCCGTAGCCGGGCTCCGTGCCGGAGAGGATGACCCTGCCGTCGCCGGCCGCGTAGATCGGGGTGCCGTAGTCGTTGGCGATGTCGATGCCGTTGTGCTCCGCGGTGTAGTGCTGGGAGATCTGACCGCGGGCCGGGCAGGCCGCCGCGAAACCGGCGGCCCGGGCCGCCGGTTTCGCGGCGGGGGTGGCCACGGCGGGGGTGGCCTGGGCCGGTCCGGCCGGCACGGTGACCGGCAGCAGCAGGGCGACCGCGGCCAGGGCCAGCCGCGAGGTGCGGGAGACCATCGGAGCGCCCCTCACGCCTTGCGGAGGCGGCCGATGATGCCGTCGATGTCACGCAGCATCATGTCGGGGCGGACGAAGTGGCCACCCGGCTCCTCGTGGGCCTCGTAGGGGATGCCGGCGCCGTCGAGCAGGGCGCGGAACTCCCGTTGGCCGGCCAGCACCGCGGTCTCGTTGAAGGTGTCGAAGGGGTTGGTCGGGTCGGGGCTGGTCCCGGCGACCAGGAAGATCCGCTTGTTGCGGTAGCTCTCCAGGCGCTCGACCGGGTTGTCGGCGGTCACCCTGGCCTGGTCCCACAGCGGCGCGCCGTAGATGGTGCCGCCGCCCAGGTCCTTCACGGCGGAGGAGACGTTGGCCCAGTGCACGACCGCGCCGTTGTCGCGCCGCAGGCTGGCCGGGCCGGAGTGGGCGCTGACCGAGGCGAAGTGGCCCCAGTACTTGGCCGCGTACTTCAGGGCGCCGAAGCCGCCCATGGAGAAGCCGGAGACGGCGCGGCCCTCCGGCTCGGCGAAGGTGCGGAAGTTGGCGTCGACCCAGGGGATCAGCTGGTTGATATGGAAGGACTCCCAGTTGCGGGGGCCGACGTTGGTGCTGACCGGGTTCGAGTACCAGCCGGCCTGCCCTCCGTCGGGCATCACGACGATCAGCGGCTTGCCGATGGTCCAGTCGCGGACGCCCCGGTGGTCGAACTCGATGAAGTCCTGGAGGCCGCCGTGCAGCAGGTAGAGGACCGGGTAGGTACGGCCGCTGGTGTGGTAGTCGTCGGGGAGCAGCACGTTGACGGCCGGGTCCCAGCCGATCTCGGCGGTGTGGAAGCGGTAGTACCACATCCGGGCGTCGCCCTCGTTGCGGTCGGTGATGTGCAGGCCGAAGCCGTCGTCGGCGGCGCGGGCGGCCGAGGCCGTCGCGAGGACGCTCGCGCCGCCCAGCGCCAGCGCGGCGCCGAACCCTCCGGCGGACTTGAGGATGCTCCTGCGGGTGGGGTGGTTCGCGGTCACCGTGACCTCCAGAGGGGCGCGTGCCGGCGGCCCGTCCGGCCCGCCGGATGTCCGACGGTTCGGACGGTAGCCAGCCGGGGGCCGGGCGCGGAACCCGGAACCATACGGACTGACAGCGGCGGGGCGGGGGGCGGAGACTGATGCGTTTGCGGCGGTGGGTGGTGACGGTGTTCGGTGGCGGCGACGGGGTGGCGGACTGGGTGAGGTGGCGTCTTCCCAAGCCGTCACTTCTCAGTGGGCGTTCAGGGATGTTCAGTGGTGATGTGCCGCTATTGAGGCCAACAACTTTTGGCGCGATTCGCCCCTACGACCCCTCAGCGTGGATCAGTGAGGATCACCGAGAGCACGCGTCGCGCGTCACGGGCGTCAGCGCCGTCCTTGCCCAGGCTGTTGGCGCATGAGACGAGCGTCTTCCACAGTGCCCAGCCGCGTCCGCGCGCCCAAGTCGCATCGTCGACGCCCAGCCGCTTCCGGAACGAGTCGCGGCCGTCAGCCGAGAGCAAGGTCCACGCGATCGCGAGGTCGCAAGCGGGGTCCCCCCACTCCACACCTACCGAAGTCGATGACGGCGGCGAGCTGTCCGTCCTCAAGGAGCAGGTTTCCCTTGGCGAGGTCGCCGTGGAACCAGACGTCGGTCCCGTCCCACTGCGCTTCGAGCGCCTGGGTCCACAACTCGTGTGCCGGCGCGACGTCGATGTGGCCGCGTAGCCCGTCCAGCGCACCGAGCGCCTGCGCCTCGTAGGTCCGCAGCGTCGCTCCACGGAACCAGTTGTGCTTGCCGGGCCGCGGCCCTTCCGAGGCGTCGATGCTCTGCAACGCGGCGACGAAGTCGGCCAGGCTCTCGGCGAAGCGGATCGGATCGACGACTGACTCGAACGTTGCGGGCGTGCCGTCGATCCGCCCGTAGACCGACCACGCGAACGGGTAGGTCGCATCAGGACCCACCCTTCGCCAGCGGCACCGGGATCGGCAGCGGGAGAGCGGGTGCCAGCCCGCGCGACCGTAGCCCTGACGTTTGATCAGCCTTCGGCATGTCGCACGGTGGGTCAGAGCTGCTTAAAAGCGGCCTCGGTGGTGGCGGCCAGGACGAAGGCGTCGACGTCGGTCTCGACGGGAGGGAGTTCGCTGCGCCACCGCCCCACTTGATGGGCGGGTTGTCGCATCCGGTGCCACCGGTCAGTGGCGCATGCCTGACAGCGGGGCCGTCCATGAGGACGGCCCCGCTGTCAGACGCAGGTTGGTTGGTCTACCAGTGCTCGTGGCGGTCGCAGCGCATGTCGTACTCGTCGTGTTCGTCGTGCTTGTGGCGCTTGATCGTGGTGGGGTCGCTGGCGGTGTGGCTGGCGGTGTCGCCGCCGCCGATGGCGGTGGCGGTGTTCGTCACCTGGTCGCGGGCGCTGCAGGAGACGTCGACCTTCAGAGTGATGGGCGGGTAGCTGCTCCCGGCGGCAAGGGCGTCGTTACGGGTGCAGGTGAGGTTGTTCAGGGTGCAGTTCCATCCCGGGCCACTGATGCTGTCGGCTCTGAGCCCGTCGGGAAGGGTGTCGTACACGGTAACCGTCGTGCCGTCGGTCGGGGCGGCCCCGGCGGCGTTGCCGACGGTGATGGTGTAGGTACCGTCCCGCCCCTGGGTGAAGTGCCTGGCGTGGGTCTTGGTGATGGTCAGGGACGGGGTGACCACCGTGTAGGAGATGATCACCTGACCGTTCTTGTTCGCCGTCCCGATCGTCGAGGCCGCATAGGCCGTCCCGGTGCCCGTCGCAGTGGCGAAGCTGCTGCCTCCGCCACCACCGCCACCACCCGCGCGGCCGAGACCGCTGCTGCCGGGGGTGGCGGAGCCGCCTCCGCCGCCGGCGAAGTATCCTCCGCCTCCGCCTCCTCCGGCCCCGGCGGCTACGCAGTTGCCGCCGGTGTTGTTGCCGCCGGCGCCGCCGGTGCCGACCGTGGTGCCGGTGAAGCCGCTTCCTGGGTCACCTTCGGCCGGCGTGCAGCCTCCAGTGGGGGTGGCCGGCGCGCCGCCGGCGCCGACGGTGCTGGTGCTGGTGCTGCCGCCTTGCCCGCCGGATCCCGGCGAACCACCGCTGTCGGATGCTCCGGTGGTGCCGGCGGTGGCGTCTGGTGTGCCGCCGTTGCCCCCGTTTCCCCCCGCGACTGTGCCGGCGAAGGGGGCGCCGCCGTCGGCACCGCCGCCGCCGGCGACGACGAGGAGGGCGGTGCCGGTGCTGACGCTGGACGCCCCCCCTCCTCCGGAACCTCTCCGGAACTGGCCCGTGGGGTTGCTTGAGGTGCCGCCCGGGGCGCCGCCGTTGTAGCCGCCGGCGCCGGTTCCGTTGCAGCCGGCGGTGCCGGTGCCGCCGACGTTGATGGTGTAGGTCGTCGGGGCGCTGGTTGTCGGCAGTGTGGTGACGACGTGTGCCCCCGTCCCTCCGGCCCCGGTGAAGCCGCAGGCGGTGCCGGTGTTGTCGGCGCCGCCGGCGCCGTCCGCGGTGATCGTGACCACCGCCCCCGCCGGGACCGTCAAGGTCTGCGAAGTGCCGGTGAAGGTGAAGGTCTGCGACGGATCAGCCCGCTGCGCCCGCAGCGGCGCGGCCCCCGCCGGCGTGGCGGCCACTGGCGGAGCCGTGGCCGCCAGTAGTGCGATACCGGACAGCAGCGCACTGCCCACCGATACCACCCCCGCACCACGCTCCCCGAACCGTCCACCCGAGCCGACCGAATCGGACGCAACGGCGGTACGGGCCGGGGTCGTCCCACCGGCCAGGGTCCTGTTGAACACGGCCGCGGGCCACTGACGGCTGACCCGGTACCACGGCAGATCGCCTTGTCCACGAGTGCGAGCACTCATCCGCAGGTTCACCTCTCCTCACAGCGAAGCGCCCTGCGCCCCTCACGCTACAAGGCGAGGGCATGACAGGACGCCTGACAGAAAATCATGACAAAACAGCATTAAATGTCCTGATCCGATCGCTTCGAGGTAGCGAGGGGAAGGGAGACCACGTGTGTCGCAGCGTGCCGCGCGGGTCCGTACGGTCTTCGACCCTGTCCCGTAATCGGTGGTGACCAGGGGTGACTGGCATCGTCGGCATGGTGTGTGAGATGTCAACGAGCTTGTGAGCGTGGTGTTTTCAGGATTGCCGGTGCCGGTGGTCGAAGGCGTGACGGGTGAGTGTGGCGTAATCCGGGTGACCGCGCGGACCCGGTCGGAAAACGGCCAGGGCTACGCACGCCCCGCACCGCGACCCTGACTGCGGCCAAGGACCTCTACGGCGCCACCAGCGCCGAGTACGCCACGGTCGCCACCCCCTGGACCGCCGCCACCGTCGCCTGAGCCGCCGGCCCCCGCCCGACGGCCGCCCGCGCCTACCCCGGTTCGACCAGCCCGCACTCGTACGCGAAGATCACCGCCTGTACCCGGTCCCGCAGAT
>NZ_JBIWAP010000066.1:0-26041 GCF_044760075.1 Kitasatospora sp. NPDC098663
CGCCAGCCCAGTCTCCCTGCACCCGCAACAGTCTGGCCCCACGCGAAAGCACGTGGGGCCAGAACCTGAAAGATCTTCAGCGATCTCCTAGGCCCTGTCCGGCAAGATCGGCCGGACAGGGGCTAGCCGACGGTCACCGTCACCGTCACCACCGAGTACTGCACGACGGTCAGCGGCACGCTGACCGTCGCTCCCGTGACGGTGTACGGGACGGGCTTGGGTGTCGGGTCGGTGCCGTCCGGGGTGGCGACGGTGACGGCCGTGACGGCGGCGCCGGCCGGGAGGGCGTAGGAGAGCGTGCAGTTGGCGGGCGTGGTGCGGAAGGCCGCCGGGGTGTCGCCGAAGTTGGTGAAGTTCACCAGGTGGACGACGGTGTCGTTGCCGAGCCGCCGCGCGTCCAGGAAGATCCGGCGGTCCCCGGCCAGGGTGACGGCGGGCGGTGCGGACTGGCGGACGGGGGTGAGCAGTTGGTCGGCCGAGGCCTGGTCGGTCTTGGTGAGGTAGCTGAGCCCGGCCCGGTCGCGCACGTACCAGCAGGTGCCGCTGCCGTAGGCGTTCTGCTTGCTGGCCGGCAGCGGGCTGCCCCGGCGCAGTCCGAGCACGTCGGAGAGCGCGAACTCGGATCGCTGGCCGCCCAGTTCGTCGAGCGCGGTGGGCGCCGGGCCGGTGATCACGATCGTCCCGCCGGCCGCGACGAAGCCCCGCAGCACAGCCGCCTCGGCGTCCGAGACCGCCTGGAGGTCGGGCAGCAGCAGCACCTTGAACCGGGCCAGGTCGGCGGCGGCCAGGCCGGGGCTGGGCACCGTGTCGAACGGGATGTGCGCGTACACCAGCGCCTTCACCGCACCCCGGAACTCGCCCAGCCAGGGGACGGACGCGCAGCTCTGCTCCGGGTCGTCGCCGCCCCACCAGTCGCTGATCCCGGCCGGCGCGGTCGCGTTGACGTACATCCCGATGCCCGCCCCCGGGCTGACGTAGTCCCGGGACGGGCTGGAGTGGTAGACGCCGACCTGGGCGGTCGAGGCGGCGTTGTAGAGCCGCTCCTGGTTGGTCCGGACGAAGCGGTACATCCGGGCGCGCATCGCCGCGTCCACGGTGTCGTTCTTGTACGGCGTCTTCACCTCGTAGGGGTTGCAGCCGGCCGCGATCAGCTGGGACATCACCAGCGAGGCGTCGTCGGCCTGCCAGCCGTAGGAGAACGCCCAGGCGGGCTTGGTGCCGCTGGCGCCGCGCGCGTACTTGTACATCGAGATGAGACAGACCCAGTCGGAGGCGGTGGCGTGCCGCATGCCGTCGTAGTTGCCGAGGATGTCCACCTCCCAGACCTGGCTGACGGCGCCGTCGGCCTGGCGCAGGTAGCCGCCGTCCAGGCCGATCGAGGTGGCGTAGCGGTAGTCCATCGAGACGGTCTCGACGAAGGTGACCAGGTCGGGGTTGACCGCGCGCCCGGCGGCGGCGATGTCGAGCTGGAACTGGAGCAGGTTGCGGTGGCGCCATTCGAGGTAGCGGCGGAACACCGGGTCGGCGAAGTCGGCGGCCTTGGGCAGGGCGAGGCCGGTGTCGGCCTTGAAGGCGGCCGCGCCCCAGGTGGAGGCGTCGCACCAGGAGAGCACGCCGTCGAAGTAGATCGGGACGTCCGGCCAGATGCCGTCCACGCCGGTGGCGGCCACGCCCTTGATCCGCTTGAGGTAGTAGTCCCGCCAGGGCGAGTTGGGGCTGAGCCAGACGCTCTCGTCGCCCGGGTCGACCCAGACCACCACGCTGCCGTAGAACACGTTGGGCTTTCCGGCGAGGTCGCGCTGCACCCAGGCGCCGCCCTGGTCGTTCTTGTAGAACGAGCGGCCCTTCTCGCCGCCGGGGGAGATCAGCTCCAGGGAGGGGTAGTACATGACGACCTTGAGGCCGGCGGCGTGCGCCAGACCGGTGAAGGTCTTCACCTCGGCCATGTGGGCCGCGAACTCCGCGTCGGTGAGCCAGTTGGAGAGCAGGGTGTCGAGTTCGATGACGCTGACGTTCTGCGCCTTGAGGGCGTCGACGGCGCTCTGCATGTCGGCGGGCTCGTTGAAGGTTCCGTCACCGACACGGGCGAACCGGGCCCAGTCCGGCCAGGGCTGCGCCGTGGCGCCGCCGCCCGGGAGGGGGGCGGGTGCGGGCGCGGACTCGGGTACGGGTGCGGGCGCGGACTCCGGGGCGGCGGCCCAGGCCTGGCCGCCGGGCAGCAGGCGGACGGCGGCGAGCGCGCCGCCGGTGCCCAGGCCGGCCCGCAGCAGGCGGCGGCGGCCGAGGCGCGAGGTGGTGGCGGCGGTGGCGGGTGCGGGCGGTGTTCCTTCGTGCTCGGACATGGTGGTCCCCCCGGTGTGGGTTGGCGGATCACGGGAACGTGCGCGGAACGCTCGGTGCGGAGGAGGCGGTTCTCCCGGTCGGCGGCGCCTCCGAGCCGACCCTAGACCGCGAGCCGCCCGCCTGTTCGGCCCCTGTTCACGGCTACGCCAGACGTCGGATCGCCGGTTGCCAGGTTGACCGAGCCGGATTGCGCGCCGCCCCGCGCAAGCTCCTCCCCGGGGCGCTTGACAGTGTGCAGACCGCCCCCGGCGGTGACGGCGGGGGGAGCGCGGGGTAGGGGTGCTGGGAGCGCGCCGGTCGGATGATCATAGAAGTTCGACAGTGCTGTAGATTCACGGCACGGAGCGGCGGCAGGGACGAGGAGGGCACGATGAGCGTTTCGCTGGCCAAGGGGCAGAAGATCAGCCTGGAGAAGCCGGGCGGCGGTCAGCTGAGTGTGGTCCGGATGGGTCTGGGCTGGAAGGCCGCGCAGCCCAAGGGCTTCTTCGCCAAGCTGCTGGCCGCCGGTCGGGAGATCGACCTGGACGCCTCGGCGGTGCTGTTCTCCCAGGGGCGGCCGGTGGACGTGGTCTTCTTCCAGCACCTCAACAGCAATGACGGTTCCGTCCGGCACAGCGGCGACAACCTGGTCGGCGGCGCGGGCGACGCGACCGACGACGAGTCGATCACCGTGGACCTGACCAAGATGGCCGCCGAGGTCGACCAGATCCTCTTCACCGTCAACTCCTTCACCGGCCAGACCTTCCAGGAGGTCGAGGCGGCCTTCTGCCGGCTGGTCGACGAGCAGACGGGCGCCGAGCTGGCCCGGTACACGCTCACCGGGGGCGGCCCGTACACCGCGCAGATCATGGCCAAGGTGCAGCGCACGCCCGCCGGTTGGCAGATGACCGCGATCGGGCAGCCGGCCAGCGGGCGGACCTTCCAGGACCTGATGCCGGAGCTGGTCAAGCACCTGTGACCCGGCCCGGGGCCGGCCAGCCTCGGCCGGCCCCGTCCACTTCCCCCGCCGCAGCCCCGGGAGTCAGCGGGTTTCGAGGTCGCGGCGCCGGAACCCGGCCAGCGCCAGGGCGATCAGGGCGGCCGCGACCAGGGTGAGCGCCGCGAGCGGCGTCCAGTCCATGGCGGCCGCCGGGAGCCGGGGCACCTGCCCGAACGGGGAGAGCCGGTCCAGGCCCGCCGGGAGCTTCAGCAGCGGGCCCAGGTACCCGATCACGAACGCGTACACCGGCACCAGCCAGGCCAGCTGCGTCGCCCGGGGCAGCCAGCCGTACACGGCCGCGGCGAACCCGACCGTCACCCACTGGGCGGGCGCGAACGCCAGGGCCGCGCCGACCAGTCGCGGGAACGCGCCGGCGTCACCGGTGGACAGCGCCCCGGCCAGGCCGAAACCCACCCCCGCCGCGAGCAGCACCGCGGTCGAGCCCAGCAGCGCCGCCGCCAGGTGCCCGCCCAGCCAGCCGGACCGGGACACCCCGGTGGCCAGCACCGGCTCGGCCCGCCCGGCGCTCTCCTCGGCGCGCGGGCGCAGCGTCGCCAGCACCGCGTAGACCGCGCCGACCACCGCCACCACCAGCAGGGTCATTGCGGCGAAGGAGTCGGTGAGCGAGCGGCCGCCGAGCCGGGCGAGGGCCTCCTTCAGCTGGTCGACGTCCTTGACCATCGCGTCGGCGCCGCCCAGCAGCGACCCGTACATCGCGCCGAGCAGCAGCAGCGCGACCGCGAAGCCGCCCAGCAGGCCGCGGTGCAGGCGCAGGGCGAGGCCGAGCGGGGTGCCGAGGGCGGGGCGGGCGGTGGGCGGCCCCGGGCGGGCGGCGCGCAGCCCGGCGCCCACGTCCCGTCGGGTGCTCAGCGCGAAGCCGGCCGCGCCGGTGACGGCGGCCAGCGCGAGCGCGGGCAGCAGCGGCCACCAGCGGTCGTCCACGAAGGGGTAGCTGCGTTGGAGCCAGCCGATCGGGGAGGCCCAGGAGAGCCCGTTCGACCCGGCGTCCCCGGCCGCGCGCACCGCGTAGGCGGCGCCGAGCACCGCGAGGGCCAGCCCGGAGGCCGTCCGGGCGTGCGCGGTGACCTGGACGGCGACGGCGGCCACCGCCGCGAACAGCAGTCCGGCGGCGGTGGCCGCGGCCCCGAACAGCAGCGTGCCGCCGGTGCCGAGCCCGGGGACGCCGAGGGCGGGCAGCCCGGCGGCGAGCAGCAGGCCGAGCGCGAGGTCGGCGACGGCCGCGGAGCCGAGGGCGGCCGCGAGCTGGGCGTGCCGGCCGACGGCGGCGGAGCGGACCAGCTCGGCCCGCCCGCTCTCCTCCTCGGCCCGGGTGTGCCGGGTGACGGTCAGCACGCTCATCAGCCCGGCCAGCACCGCCAGCAGGCCGAGCAGCCGGTGGCCGAGCATGGCGCCCCAGGTGTAGTCGGCCAGGTAGTGCCCGGGGCCGGTCATGGCGAGGACGGCCGGGCCGGCGGAGGCGTGGGCGATCGAGGCGCGGTCGGCGGCGGTCGGGTAGAGGGTGTGCACGCTGTTGGCGCTGGCGAGGGTGAGCAGGCCGAGGCCGAACACCCAGGCGGGGAGGCGGAGCCGGTCGCGGCGCAGGGCGAAGCGGAGCAGCGTGGCGGTGCCGGACAGGGGGGTGTGCGAGCGGGGCGGACGCGGGGCCGTGGTGGGCGCGCCGGTCGCGGTGGTGGTGGCGGTCAT
The DNA here is from genome assembly GCF_044760075.1 of Kitasatospora sp. NPDC098663. Classification (NCBI taxonomy): domain Bacteria; kingdom Bacillati; phylum Actinomycetota; class Actinomycetes; order Kitasatosporales; family Streptomycetaceae; genus Kitasatospora; species Kitasatospora sp. NPDC098663. The sequence continues at coordinate 5,027 of NZ_JBIWAP010000066.1, forward strand.
CGGGCGGCCTCGCCGTCGACCGGGTGCCCGTTGGCGGCCAGCTCGTCGCCGTAGTGGCGCAGCATCAGCTCCTCCAGTGTGGGCGGGTGGCTGACCAGGCTGCGCAGCCCGGCCTCGCCGAGGCGGCGGATGGCGGCGTCCAGGTGGGCGCCGTCCACGGCGAAGCGCACCCGGGCGCCCTCGGTGCGGACGGCGTGCACGCCCTCCAGCGTGTCCAGCCCGGTGACGGGGCGGTGGGTCTCGGCCTCGACCGTGGTGCGGGTGAGGTGGCGCAGTTCGCCGAGGCTGCCGGTCTGCACCACCCGGCCGTGGCGGATGATGCTGACCCGGTCGCCGAGCTTCTCCACCTCGTCCAGGATGTGGCTGGACAGCAGGACGGTCCGCCCCTGGTGCCGGGCCTGGAGGACGACGTCCTGGAAGACCACCTCCATCAGCGGGTCGAGGCCGGAGGTCGGCTCGTCGAGCAGCAGCAGTTCGGCGTCGGAGGCGAGCGCGGCGACGATGGCGACCTTCTGCCGGTTGCCCTTGGAGTAGCTGCGGCCCTTCTTGGTGGGGTCGAGGTCGAAGCGCTCGATCAGCTCGTCGCGGCGGCGGCGGTCGAGTCGGCCGCGCAGCCGGGAGAGCAGGTCGATGGCCTCGCCGCCGGTGAGGTTGGGCCACAGTTCGACGTCGCCGGGGACGTAGGCGAGGCGGCGGTGCAGTTCGACGGCGTCGTGCCAGGGGTCCTTGCCGAGAAGCCGGGCGCTGCCGCCGTCGGCGCGCAGCAGGCCGAGGAGCACCCGGATGGCGGTGGACTTCCCGGCGCCGTTGGGCCCCAGGAATCCGTGCACCTCGCCGGTCTCGACGGTGAGGTCGAGGCCGTCCAGCGCGGTGGTCCGGCCGAAGGTCTTGCGGAGGCCGGTCAGAGCGATTGCCTTCGTCATGCTGCTGAAGCTACCGTAGTTTCAGAAAAACGTGAATATTGGGAAGGCGTTAAAGTTCAGTCGAGTTGTTGATCACCGGAGAGGGGAAGGCGCGCGTGGTGGAGCGGGAAGCGGAGAAGGGGCGCGACGAGCAGGCGGTGTCGGACTTCGTCGAACGGTTCGCGGCCGAGCTGGTGGCCGCGGGCATGGGCCGGATGCCGGCCCGGCTCTTCTCCTGCCTGATGGCCGAGGAGAGCGGCGTCCTGACCTCCGCCGAGCTCTCCGAACGGCTGCGGATCAGCCCGGCCGCGGTGTCCGGCGGGATGCGTTACCTCACCCAGATCGGCCTGGCCGCCAAGGAACGCGAGCCGGGCTCGCGGCGCGACCGCTACCGGGTGCTGAACGACGTCTGGTTCGAGTCGCTGACCCGGCGCGACGAGTACCTGCTGCGCTGGGTGCGGGTGCTCAGGGAGGGCGAGGCCACCGTCGGCGCGGGTACCGTCGCGGGGGAGCGGCTGGCGGAGAGCGCGGCCTTCTTCGCGTTCATGGTGGACGAACTGCACGGCATGCTCGCGCGGTGGCGGGTGCACCGGGAGGGGCTGGGGCCGGGGGCGCTGCCCAGGGCCGGGGCCGGGTCGGATCCGGCGTAGGCCTGGTCTCGGGAGCTCGGCGGGGCGGGGAACGCGGAAGGCCCGCACCAGCTCCTTGGGTTCAAGGGGTGCGGGCCGTCGGCGGATGGGGCGGTGTCAGCGGGTCGGCGGGGCGGCCGAGGGGGAGAGGCCCGCGCTGGGGGTCGTACTCGGGGCGGCGGAGGAGGGGGTGCCGCCCGGGGTGGGAGTGCCACCGGGGGTCGGCGTCGTCGTGGCGCACCCGGGGGTGGCCGGAGTGCCGGACGGCGTTCCGGTCGGGGTGGCCGTCGGGGACGGGCTGCCCGTGGGGGTGGTCGTGGCCGTCGGGCTCGGGCAGTCGGTGGGGGTGCCGGTCGGCGTCGTGGTCGGCGTCGTGGTGGGGGTGCCGGACGGCGTTCCGGTCGGAGTGGCCGACGAGGACGGGGTGCCGGTGGGGGTGCCCGACGGAGTCGTCGACGGCGTGCCCGACGGCGTGCCCGACGGTGTGGTCGGCGGTGTGGTCGGCGGGGTCGACGGCGGCGTGGTGCTGGGCGCGCCCGTCGTCGGCTGCGCGGAGGACGACTGCGTCGGGGCCGGCGAGGTCGGCTGCGCGCTCGGCGAGGGCTGCCCGCCCGGGGTCGGGGTGCTCCCGGGGGCGCTCGGCGTCCCGGGGGTGGCGCCCGGCGTCGTCCCGGTCGGCGGCAGCAGCGGCGCGAGCGGCAGGAGCGGGGAGGGCGGCGAGGCCGGCGGGGTCGAGGAGGCCGGGCGGTTCGGCACGGTGGTGACGCTGCCGCTGCCGTAGTGCGCCATCCAGTTGCGGACCGTCCGCAGGTACTCGCCCGAGTTGTTGTAGCTGAGGATCGCCCGGTCGAGCTGCGCCGGGTCGGAGAGGTCGCGCCCGCCCGCGCACAGGTAGCGGGCGGCGGTCTCGGCGGCGTCGAAGATGTTGTTCGGGTCGGCCTTGCCGTCGCCGTTGGCGTCCGTGCCCCAGGCCGCCCAGGTGGAGGGGATGAACTGCATCGGCCCGACGGCACGGTCCCAGCGCGCGTCGCCGTCGTAGCGCCCGCCGTCGCTGTCGGGTATCGCGGCGAAGCCGTTGCCGTCCAGCGCCGGACCGAGGATCGGGGTGAGGGTCGTCCCCGCCGCGTCCACCTGGCCGCCGTTGGCCTGGCCGGACTCGACCTGGCCGATCGCGGCCAGCAGTTGCCACGGCAGGTGGCAGCCGGGCGAGCGCTGTGCGGCCGAGGCCTCGGCCTGGCGGTAGGCGGCGAGCACGGTCGCGGGCAGGGCCGGGCCGGTGGCCGCGAAGGGGCCGGCGTCGGGCGCGCCGGGCACCGTGCCGGGCGGCTGCGGCAGTTGGACGGTGCCGCCGCCGTCGGCCGGGACGCCGGTGCCGAAGGCGCTGCCGGCGCCGCCGGTCGGGCCGCCGCCGGCCGGTGGGCCGGACTGGGAGGCGGAGGCGTCCGGCGTCGTCACGGCGTCGGCGGCCGCGACCGGGGCGAGCCCGAAGCCCGTCACCTGGGAGCCCGTCAGTGCGGCGAGTGCGGTGAAGGCCGCAGCCGTCCCCGTGACCCGCTTGCCGAGCCGCAGCCCGCGCCCGCCCTGCACCTTGCCGAACCTCGCCGTCATACCGTGCCCCTCCCCGTAGCCGTCCCGACCCTGCCGGAACGGATGAACCGTCGTCATCGTGCCTGCCGCCGGACGGCGGCTCCCGCCGCCGCAACGATTAGTATCACGACGGTCTGACGCGACGGGGGTGGCCGGAGGTTGCCGCGGCCCGGCGCGGACATCGAACACCGCAGGTCAGCAGGGGTGGGTGACCGATCGCTCGGGCCGGGATGCGATCCGCGGCGCGGCCGGGATGGCCGACGGCCCGGCCGGGTAGGCGAGTTGACGTGTGTGCGCGGCCCCCGCGGGTTCCGTCCGCGGGCCCGGTGGCGGCACCGGAGAGCCGCACGGGTCGAGCGTCGACGACATCTCCCCTTTCTGCCAAGGGAGTTGACCGGGGGCGTGCCGGTGGTGGGCCGGGCGTGCAGGGGCCCGGACCGGCGGTCCGGGGCGCGGGGGTGGTGCGTGCGCGTCGTTCCGGGCTCCCCGGCGGCGCCCGCCGCCGACCCTCCTGACCTGCGTTGATGTCCGCCACCGGGTGGGCGTTTCCCTACCAGGGCGAGCGTGCGGACACCAGGGGGCGGCCCCAACTCGCCCCTGGACGGGTGACGTTCTGGTGAAAAGGGCATGCCAGGAATCTCCGCCCGGCATGCTGTGCCCCGTGACCATGCGGATGGAGGCCCGGACTGTGAGCGCGAACCTGCCCGAGACCGTCGCCGAGGGAGCGGTCGTCCTGCCGGCCCCCCCTCGGGTGGTCGACGACCTGGCCCGCGACCTGACCCAGGCCGCGGCCGCCGTCCGGGCGGTCTCGCGGGTCGCCCGCAGCGGTGGGGACCTCGCCGTCGCCGCGTACACCGCCGTGGTGTGCACCGGGCGTTCGGCCGCCCGCGTACTGGAGGAGGCCGCCGCCTGGTGCCGGCAGGCCCCTGCGGCCGAGGTGCACTCGCTCGCCTGGGCCCGGGTGCCGGGGCACCGCGAGGACGTGGACGAGTACCGCGTCACCCTCGCCGTCAGCTTCCCCGACGACGAGACCGGCGAGCACCTCGGCGACACCCATCGCGCCCGCCGGTGAGGAATCCGTAGGATGATCCCCATGGACGACGGGGACACCAAGCAACTGACGGACGACCAGGCGCAGGACGCGACGGACGGCGGCCCGCGAGAGCTCTCGCGGGCCGCCGCCGTGGCCGTGACGGTGCTCGCCGTCCTCTGCGGCGCCGCCGTCCTGCTGGCCGTCTTCCACTGGCTGGGCTGGAGCGTCCCCTGGGTCGGCTGGATCGTCGCCAAGGCCGGTATCAAGCTCGCCGTCGGGGGCTTCGCCGGGCTCGCCGCCGCCTTCGCCTGGCTCCGGTCGCGGCTGGGGCGTTCGGCGGGCGACTCGCCGTCCTGACGGCGCTCCAGGGCCGGTCCGGGCCGGCCGTGCGTCAGCCGGAACGGCCCAGCAGCATCATGAAGAGCGCGTAGTTCGGGATCCGGCTGACCGCGGTGTTCGACAGCGAGAGGAACTTGCCGTCCTTCCTGACCACCAGGTAGCCGTTGACCACGCTGATCGACTTGATGTCGGACCAGGGCACGAAACCGCGCTTCACCGTGCTCAGCCCGGCCGAGCTGACCAGCAGGTCACCGAAGGCCAGTTCCTCTCCGTCCGCCAGCGAGGCCCGGGCCCCGGACAGCTGGGTGGCCGCGACGTAGTGTGCGGCGGTCTCGCCCAGTTCCGCCCACCTGCCCAGCTGGGTGCCCTTGTCCCCGCCGCTGAGCTTGGCGCGCCGCGGGTCGCGGTACTTGCCGTCGATCGTGAACGTCTCCCCGTCGTCCCGGGTGAACTGGTAGGAGAAGTCGGTCTCGGTGTAGATGCTGTGCGTGTAGTGGGCGACGGTCGACTGCAGCACGGTCGAGACCTCGTCCCAGCGGAAGACCGTGAGCTCCAGGCCGCCGCCCTCGTGCACCAGGCCGTGGTCGAAGTGGTAGACCCGGAGCTTCTCCTCCTCGCGCGGCCGGCCGAAGAGCCGTGTCTTCGTCAGCACCAGGAAGGACTGGCGCAGCAGGCCGAGGTCGGCCTCCTGTGCCTGCTCGGCCACTGCGGCGGTGATCTGGGTATCCGTGGTCTCGACGACCTTCACCATGGCTCGCTCCTGTGTGTGGCGACTACGTCCACCGCAGTATTCCCCGGAGCCGGGAGTGGTGAGGCACAACAGCTACTGCCAGAGCGAACTTTGACGGTCTTTCGGCCAATCGTGCGCCCCGCCGTGCCTCACCCGACCCGCGCCTCGACGGCCGCGGCCGAGCGGCCGGGCGGCCGGGCGCTCAACCCGCCTGCGGGGTGGGGCAGACGAGGTCGCGCTCGGGGGCGCGGTCGTCCAGCAGGTAGCTCTCGACGACGTTGGTGACGCAGGAGTTGGCGGTGGGGTACTGACCGTGGTCGCCGCTCCCGGTGACGGTCACCAGCTTGGAGCCGCGCAGTGCGCGGTGCGCGCCGAGCGCGGCCTCGTAGTACGTCGCCGGGTCGTGCACCGAGTTGAGCATCAGCACCGTCGGCAGGTGGGCGCCGGTCACCTTGACCTTGGGGGCGGTCGCGGTCGGCCAGGCCGCGCAGACCGCGCTGAAGGCCAGCGTGCGCGCGCCCGCCAGCGGATAGCGCGCGGTGTTCTCCGAGCCGCGCTGGACCCAGGTGTCCATGTCCTTGGTCCACGGGGTGTCGTTGCAGGTCACCGAGAAGAACTCGGCGAGGAACTCCGGGCTGAGGTACTGGCCGAACAGCTTCCCGGCCATCGTCCTGGCCGCGGGGTCGGCCCCCTGCCAGTCGTCGACGGCGGTCAGGGCCTGGGCGAGGAAGGGGAAGGTGTCCCGCTCGTAGATCGCGCTGATGGCGCCGTTGTCCAGTTGGTTCGGGCCGATCGTCAGGGAGCCGTCGACGATGGGCCGGTCGTGCAGCGCGGCGCGCCGCTGCTCCCAGTGCGCCTGCACCTCCTCGGAGGTGGAGCCCCAGTGGTAGGTGGCGTCGCGGGCCGCCAGCCACGGCACGAAGTCCTCGTCGAAGCGGCGCTGGAAGCTCATCGGCTGGCCCAGTTCGAACTTCGCCCAGGTGCCGTCGAAGCCGATGTTGCTGTCCAGGACCATCCGCTCGACCCGGTGCGGGAAGAGCGTGCCGTAGTAGGCCCCGATCATCGAGGCGTAGGAGGGGCCGAAGTAGCTGAGCTTCTGCTCGCCGAGCAGGCCGCGGAACAGGTCGATGTCGTGGGCAGTCTGCTCGGTGTTCAGGTAGGGCAGCAGATCGCCCGTGCGCGCCTGGCAACTGGCGGCCAGCTTCTTGGAGTTGGCGACCACCCGGTCGATCGCCGCCGGGGACTGGTCGCGGAAGTCGCCGGCCAGGAAGTCCTGGAACTCCTCCGGCGTCTGGCACACGGCCCGGGTGCTCTCGCCGACCCCGCGCTGGTCGAAGCCCACGATGTCGTACGCGGCGCCGACGGCCGGGGCGGCCGTGGCCAGGCTCGCCGGGCGCAGCAGGCCCGACGCGCCGGGGCCGCCGGCGGCCATCAGCAGCGTGCCCTTGCGCTTGGCCGGGTCGCCGGCGCGGTGCCGGGAGACGGCGATCGTCACGTCGGCGCCGGCATCGGCGTGGTGCCAGTCGCGCGGGGCGACGATGGTGGCGCAGTCCAGCGCGGGCTGCTTGGCGCAGGGCTGCCAGGCGAGGGTCTGGTGGGTGTAGCGGGCGGGGGCGACCTCGGCGTCGCCCGGGTTGCGGCCGGCGTCCGGGGCGGCGCTGGCGGTGGCCGGCACGGCGAGGCCGGCCAGGGCGGCGACGGCGACGGCCACGGCGGCGCGCCGGGTGCGGGAGGCGGTGGCGTTCGGCGCGGTGGTGTTCGAGGCCGTGGTGTTCGATGCGTTGGTGTTCGATGCGTTGGTGTTCACGGGAATGATCCTGTCCGAGCCCGCCCTGACGGTCGATCATGCGGGGTTCCGTGTCCGGGGTGGTGCTGGGTACACCCCGGACACGGAGGATCGCCCCAGGTCGGTGCCAGCGGCTGCTGGGCGGGGATCGGGGAGTGCGGGAGGGGATTCGGCGGAGCTGAGGCGGGGTCAGGCGTTCTCGCGGACGGGCGGCGCGGAGGCCGGTGCGGCGTCCGGGGCGGTGGGCGCGGAGGCCGCGGTGGTGCCGGGGCGGCGCCGGGTCTGGGCCGCGATCAGCGAGCCGAGGACGATCAGTGCGCCGAGCGCCTGGAGCGGGCTGAGGTCCTGCCCGAGGGCCAGCCAGCCGATCGCGGTGGCGACCACCGGGCTGAGCAGCGAGAGGAAGGAGACCGAGGTCGGCGGCAGCGCCCGGATCCCGCGGAACCAGAGCGCGTACGTGAGGGCCGCGCCGATCAGGCTGAGGTAGCCGTAGCCGAGCAGGTTGCCGCCGGTGAGGTGGGACGGCGGGGCGCCCTCGACGAACAGTGCGACCGGCACCAGCAGCAGTCCGCCGGCGGTGAGTTGCCAGCCGGTGGTGGCGAGCAGCGGGGCGGGGGAGACCCAGCGCTTGGAGAGGACGACGCCGGTGGCCATGACGACCGCGCCGGCGAACGCGGCGGCCACGCCGACGGCGTCCAGCTGGGCGTTGGCCCGCAGGACCAGCAGGCTGACGCCCGCGATCCCCGCGATGCCGCAGATCACCGTGCGCGGCGTGAGCCGGTCGCCGAGCAGCGCGGCCGAGAGTCCGGCGGTGATCAGCGGCTGGACGGCGCCGACGGTGGCGGCGACCCCGCCGGGCAGGCGGTAGGCGGCGATGAACAGGAGGGCGAGGAAGGCGCCGATGTTCAGCGCGCCGAGGACCAGTGCGCGCCACCACCAGCTGCCCTTCGGCAGCCGGCGGGTGACGGCGATCAGCAGCAGTCCTGCGGGCAGGGCCCGGAGGACGGCCGCGAGGAGTGGGCGGTGGGGCGGGAGCAGTTCGGTGGTGACGATGTACGTCGACCCCCAGACGGCGGGGGCTATTGCCGTCATCAGCACGATTCCGAGGCGGTTTCTTAGCACTAAGCAAATATATCTCAGCGCTAAGAGATATCTCGCCGCTTTGATGGGGTGACGTGGCTCACAGTTACCTCATCGCTAAGGAATCCCGGTGCAATCCCCTACCCTGAACCTGTGGCAGATGCAGATCATGTGGACCGAGTAGTCGCGCAGTGGGCCGCCGAGCGCCCCGACCTGGACGTCTCCCCGATGGAGGTGTTCGGCCGGCTCAAGCGCCTCTACCGCCTGGTGGACACGGAGCTCAACCGGACCTTCGGCGAACACGGCCTGGACGCCGCCTCCTTCGACGTCCTCGCCACCCTCAAGCGCAGCGGCCCGCCCTACCGCCTCACCCCCACCGGACTGATGCAGTCCGCCATGGTCACCTCCGGCGCCATCACCCAGCGCCTGGACCGCCTGGAGGCCCGCGGCCTGGTCACCCGCACCCAGAGCGACCAGGACGGCCGCAGCCGCGTGGTCGCGCTCACCCCCGAGGGCCACGCCCTGATCGACCGCGCCCTCCCCGACCACCTCGCCACCGAGCGCGCCCTCCTCGCCGGCCTCGACGACCCCGGGACCGCCGCCCTCGTCGACGCCATGCGCACCCTCCTGGCCGCCCTCGGCGACAGCCCGGAGTGAGCGGGAGGCGCGCGCGGGCGGGCCTCCACGCCCGACCTGCCTACGGGTTGACCGCCACCGCCTTGAAGAAGGTGTAGTGGAACGTCCCGCCCGGTTCGGCCGTGCGGCGCAGTTCGGTGATGCCGTGGTCGAAGGCGTCGGGGGTGGTCAGGCCGGCGGCCAGCGCCTCGGTGCGGACGGCCTCGACCATCGCGACGAAGGTACGCCGGGTGAAGCCCTCGACCAGGGCGGGGCGGGCGCCGTCGGCGTGGACGGTGCGGGGGCGGACGGCCACGTCCCGGAAGCCGGCCTCCGTCAGGAGCGGGTACAGGCGGCGCCCGAGCAGGGCGTCGCCGCCCGCCGCCGCCTGGAGCCGCACCAGCAGGTCGACCGCGTCGCGGGCCGCCGTGCCCTGCGGGTGGAAGAAGGCCGAGCCGTGGTCGCCCTCGATCACCGTGATCGTGCCGCCCGGCCGCAGCACCCGCCGCAGCGCGGTCAACGCGGCCACCGGGTCGGCCAGGTGCTCCAGCACGAAGCACACGAAGACGTGGTCGAACGCGCCGTCCGGGAAGGGGAGCCGGTGCAGGTCGCCGTGGTGCCAGGTGACCCGCGCGGTGGGTGCCTCGGCCGCCACCCGGGCCCGGGCCCGCGCCAGCGACTCCGCCGAGACGTCCACCGCCGTCAGCAGCGCGCCGGGGCTGGCCGCCAGCAGGTGCGCGGTCTGCGCCCCCACCCCGCAGCCGGCCTCCAGCACCCGGCTGCCCGCCGGGTACGCGGTGCCCGCGTGCAGCAGCTCGGCGAGGGTGTCCGCCTGGTCGCCGAGCCGGTGCGCCTCGGTCTCCGAGTAGCCGTGGACGTAATCCGGGGCGTAGCCGTGGCCTGGGCCTGCGGCGTCCTGCCGGTCCTTCGGTGATGCCGTTTCCGTGGTCATGGCCCCACCCTCGCGCCACAATGGCCCGGTGAACAGGTCCAAAGAAGCACCGGACGGCAGGTCCAAACAGGCGGACCCGGGCGCCGACTTCCTCCAGCTCGACACCGCCGACGCCCCGCCCGGCGGCCTGACCGGCTGGCTCACCCGCCGGCTGCGCGAGGCCATCGCCGACGGCCGTCTCCCCACGGGCAGCCGGCTGCCCGCCACCCGGGGGCTGGCGGCCGAACTCGGCGTCTCCCGGGGAGTGGTGACCGACGCCTACCGGCGCCTGGCCGAGGAGGGCCAGATCGCCGGCCGGGGCAGGGGCGGCACCGTCGTCGTCGCGGCCCCTACGCCGCCCGCGCCCCCACGGTCGGCCGCAGCCCCGCTGCCGGACACGCCCCCGGCCCCGTCGCGCGCCCGGCCGGAGCCCGTCCTGTTCCACGCCGACCCCGACCCCGAGGTGTTCGACCTGCTGCGCGGCACGCCCGCCCGGATCGACCTCACTCCCGGCGTACCCGACCTCGCCGCCTTCCCCCGTGCCGCCTGGCTGCGCGCCGAACGCGCCGTCCTCGACGGCCTCGCCGCCGCCGACCTCGGCTACGGAGACGTCCGCGGCACCCCCGCGCTGCGCCGGGCCGTCGCCCACTGGCTGGCCCGCAACCGGGGCATCCGCGCCGATCCGGACGAGGTGCTGATCGTCGCCGGGACGGCCCAGGCCCTCGCCCTGCTCGGCCGGGCGCTCGGCCGGGTGGGCGTCACCGAGGTCGCCGTCGAGGACCCGGGCTCGCTCGGCGCCCGCCAGCACCTCGCCCACTGGCTCGCCGCGACCCCGCCCGTCCCGGTCGACGCCGAGGGCGTCCGGGTCGACGCGCTGCGCGCCACCGGTGCCCCGGCCGTCCTGCTCACCCCGGCCCACCAGTACCCGACCGGGGTCGTCCTCGGCGGCGAGCGGCGGCGCGAACTGCTGCGCTGGGCGGGCGAGGGCGGCCTGGTCATCGAGGACGACTACGACGCCGAGCACCGCTACGACCGCCCGCCCGTCCCCGCGCTGCGCGCCGTCCTGCCGGAGCAGGTCTGCTACGCGGGCAGCATCTCCAAGCTGCTCGCCCCCGCGCTGCGCACCGGCTGGCTGCTGGTGCCGCCGCGGCTGCGCGAGGCTGTCCTGGAGGCCAAGCGGTTCGCCGACCTGGGCAACCCGGTGCTGCCGCAACTGGTGCTGGCCCGGCTGATGGAGTCCGGCGAACTCGACCGCCACCTGCGGCTGTTGCGGCACCGCCACCGCCGTCGACGGGACGCGATGATCGCCGCCGTCCACGCCCACCTCCCTGGCGCCACCGTCCACGGCGCGGCGGCCGGCCTGCACCTGATGCTCACCCTGCCGCCCGGGGTCCGCTGCACGGACACCGAACTGGCCGCGGCGGCGCTCGCCGAGGGCGTCAAGGTGCAGCCGCTGTCCTGGCACGCGCGCCTGCCGTACCCGCCGGGGCTGGTGCTCGGCTACGCGGCGGGTGCGCCGGGGGAGATCGCGGAGGGGATCGCCGTCCTGGGGCTGCTGCTGCGCCGGTAGGCCCCCGGACGTCCGGCGCCTGGCGCCCGTATCCCCCGTCCGCGCGGGCGCGGGTGTGCTCCTCCGGGGTCCGGGCTATGGTGGCGACGGGCTCGGGTGCCTGGACAGGCTTGGGTGCCTCGACGGGCCGTATCCCGCTGCCGACTTCAGGGAGGCGTGATGGCCGTGCTTCGGCGCACCGTCCAGTTCGGCGCGATGCTGGTGGTGTTGGCGGCCACGCTCGGGCCGGTTCCGGCCGGGTCGGTGTCGGCGTCCGCACCGGTGTCCGTGCCGGCCTCGATACCGGACGCGCCGGAGTCGATACCGGGGCGGGGAGTTGCCCCGGGAGAGGGGACGGTGGCGGCGGAGATGGCCGACCAGGACGCGCGGCAGCTCGCGGGGCGCCGGATCGTACTCTCCTACGCCGGTCCGACACCGCCGCCGGGTGTGCTGCGGACGATCCGGGAGGGGCGGGCGGCCGGGGTCATCCTGTTCGCCGAGAATGTCACGAGCCCGGCGCAACTGGCCGAGGCCGTAGGTCAGTTGCGGGAGGCGGCGGCACAGTCGTCGGTGCCCGGGGGGCTGCTCCTGATGACCGACCAGGAGGGCGGCAAGGTGCGCCGCCTGCCCGGCGAGCCCGAACTCTCCGCCCGCCGGACCGGATCGGACCCCGACCCGCTCGGCGCGGCGGGCCGCGCCGGTGTCGGCGCCGCCGGGACGCTCGCGGACGCGGGGCTCAACGTGAACCTCGCGCCGGTGCTGGACGTCTACGACACCCCGGGCAACTTCATCGACCGCCATGAGCGCTCCTACGGCCAGGACCCGGCCGGCGTCGGCGAGTTGGGCAGCGCCTTCCTCGCCGCTCAACAGGGCCTGGGCGTGGCCGCCACCGCCAAGCACTTCCCCGGGCTGGGCTCGGCCGCCAACGGCGAGAACACCGATGACCGCCCCGTCACCCTGTCCGTGCCGCTGGACGAGTTGCGCACCCGCGGTGAGGAGCCCTACCGGGCGGCCATCGCGGCGGGCGTCCGGCTGGTGATGGCCTCCTGGGCGGTCTACCCGGCGCTCGACCCGGACCGCCCGGCCGGGATGTCGCCCGCCGTGGTCCAGGGCGAGCTGCGCGGGCGCCTGGGCTTCCAGGGCGTCACGGTCACCGATGCCCTGGAGGCCGAGGCCCTCGCCTCGTACGGCGGCGCGGGCGACCGTGCGGTCGCTGCCGCCGAGGCCGGGATGGACCTGATCCTCTGCTCGGCCCGCGACCCGCAGCAGGCCGAGGACGCCACCACGGCCCTCGCCGACGCCCTGGACTCCGGCCGCCTCGACCGCGCCGCCTTCGCGGACGCCGTCACCCGGGTCGACGCCCTGCGGGCCTCCCTGGACTGAGCCGGCGGCGGCCGGCCGTCCCCGCGCGGGGCGCCGGGGAGAGCGGCCGCGGCAGGTGCGTGGAGCCCGACCCTCCGGGGTGGGATTACGCCATCGAAGGTCTGGTTTCGGTCCGCTCGGCACTTCGAAGGCAGAATCGCAGTCATGGCATGGGAATCACATGGCAAAGTCTCGTCATGGCACATGTGAAATGTCACATGTGACCTCACCTGTTCTGATCGTTCCTCGTACCCTCCGAAGGAGAAGGCAATGAACCGCATCACTCGGATCGCCTCGGGCGCGGCCGGTGTCGTCGCCCTGCTCGCGGCGCCGGTGCCGGCGCTCGCCGCGTCGACCGGTGGCGCCGCCGAGGCCGCCGCCACGGTGACGACCTGCGGCTACAGCGGCCTCCAGGCCGGGCTGTCGACCAAGGTCTGCGCCGAGGTCACCGGCGGCAGTGTCGTGCTGTACGGGCAGATCGGCCTGGCCGGTCCGCCCACCCCGGACACCCCGTGGCCGCCGAAGCCGCAGGAACTGCTCACCCGCCTGTCGGCCGGGGTGGTCGGCGGCGAGTCGCTCGGCTCGGCGAGCGTGCGTGCCGTGTTCACGGCCGCCACCGTGCGGGTCGACGGCATCAGCGTCACCGTGCCGTGCGGTTCGACCCTCCACGCGACCTTCGCGGTCGAGTCGATCTCGCGGGGGCCGGCCCCGGTCGAGGTGGATGTACCTGTAGGCTGCTGACGGAACCTCACTATGACCGCCGAGTCCGGGAGTTGGCAGCGTCCCGGGCTCGGCTTCCGGCGTTCCCGCGTACCCTCCGGATGTGACGTGGACCACCCGGGGGCGGCCCCCGCGGGCCGGGCCGCCACCAGGTGACGGCCGGGCGCCCACTGTGACGACTTGAAGAAACCTTCATCTGTGGCGATGATGCTTGCCGGCCGCCGGTGAGGACGCGGCCGCACGCCCAGCGATCCGTACCCGAGGGAGGGACGCCGACGATGCCCGTCCCGCTGTACCAGGCCAAGGCGGAGTTCTTCCGCACCCTCGGCCACCCGGTCCGGATCCGGGTGCTGGAACTGCTCCAGGACGGGCCCCGGCCGGTGCGCGAGCTGCTGGCCGAGATCGAGGTCGAGCCGTCCAACCTCTCCCAGCAGCTCGCGGTGCTGCGCCGTACCCAGCTGGTCGCCGCCACCCGCGAGGGCAACACCGTGGTGTACGCGCTCAGCACCCCGGACGTGGCCGAGCTGCTGAGGGCCGCGCGCCGGATCCTGACCGAGCTGATCACCGACCAGGGCGCGCTGCTCACCGAACTGCGCGAGCCCGGCGGCCGGCCGCACCGTTGAGCCCGCCGAGGCCCTCGGGCCGACCGGACCCGAGGAGCCCGGCGAGCCCGGCCGACCCGGCCGACCCGGCGAACCTGGCCGGCCCGCTGAACCCGCGCCCGACCCGGTCGGCCGACCCGAGGAGAACCCCCGCCATGAGCGAGAGCACGAGCGACGGCATACGCGAGGAGAAGCGTCGACGCAAGGCCATGCTCATCCGGGCCGGCATCTACATCTTCGCCACGCACCTGTTCGCCGGCTTCGTGCTGCTGCTGTTCGCGCTCGGCGGCCGCAAGTAGGCACCTCCTACGTCCGAGGGCCGTCCTTCACGAGGTAGCGGTCGCTGGTGCTGGTCCAGGCCTGGACGCCCTCGATGAGCTCCCGGGTGCCGTCCAGGTACCAGCGCCCGGCCGGGTGGCGGCGGCGCAGGTCGCTGCGCAGGGCTTCGTTCTCCCGCCGCAGCCGGGCGACCCGGGAGCGGACGGCGCCGACGGCCCGGCTGCGGGTGCAGCCGCGGATCCGTTGCAGGGTGAGGACGGTGTTGAAGGCGGCCGCGCTCTGGCGTTCCTCCCGCTCCAGGGAGTACAGGTCGTTGATCAGCGTGGCGGCGTCGGCGGTGTTGGCGCGCAGCCGGTGCAGTGCGGGCTCCGCGTGGAGGGCGGCGGGGGCGTCGGCGCCGTGGACCCGTTCCAGTATGTTCATGAACGGGTAGAGGCAGCTGCCGTGGCGGCGCAGCCGCATGGTCTCGGGCAGTCCGAGGGCGGGGACGGTGCCCTGGGCGCGGTGTTCGGCCTCGGCGGGGAAGGTCTCCAGACAGGCCTGCCACTCCCGGGCGGCCCGGCCGCGCCAGTTGGGCGACATGCCCTGCGCCTGGCGGCTCCACAGGTCGTTCCAGGCGCGGAGCAGGTGGTCGCCCGAGCGCGGTGCCGGGCCCCCGCCGACCGGCGCGCAGGCGCCCGTCCGATCGGGCCCGGTGCGGCGCAGGGCGTCGATGAGCGGGTCGACGACGGCGCGGGCTTCGGCGGGGCGGTGCCCCGGCGGGCCGTCGAAGCGGTCGTCGAGGATGGTGAACCAGCCCAGCATGTCCACCAGCAGGTCGAGGTTGGCGCCGTGGGCGCGGGGGAAGGCGTGGCCGATCAACTCGTGCAGGGCGTAGGCCCCGTAGCGGGTCATCTCGGGCGGGGTGAGGAGGTTGCGGCCGACCACCCAGGCGGCGTGCCGAGCCGCGGCGGTGCGCAGTTCGCCGGACCGCTGCGGGAGTTGGGGCGCGGCGGGGGTCGGGGCGGGGTTGCTCACCGGGCAGCGGGCCGCCGCCGGGGCCTCGACGACCGAGCGGTCGTCTCCCGTCCGGTCGTCTCCTGCCAGGTCGTCCACCGCTCGGTCGTCCCCCACCTGGTCGTCCGCCGGGCTGTCCGGGCGGGGCACCCGGGCGCCGCGCGGGGTCAGCCGCACGCGCAGCCCGTGCGCCTGGACCGTCGTCCAGACCACCTCCCGGGCCCGGGAGCCGGGGACGGCCACCGGCCGCCAGCGGCGCAGGATCGCGGCCGCCGCGACCGTCAGTTCGGCCCAGGCGAAGGCCTCCCCGACGCACTTGTGCTTGCCGGCCCCGAAGGGGAGGAAGGAGTGCCGCCCGACCCCGCCCGACTGCCAGCGCTCCGGGCGGAAGCGCAGCGGGTCCGGGTAGCGGTCCGGATCGCGGTGCAGCGCGGTGAGGCTGTAGAGCAGCTCGGTGCCGGCCGGGATCCGGTACGGGCCGAGGTCCACCGGCACCTGGGCGGTGCGCATCAGGAAGGCGTTGGGCGCGTGCAGCCGCACCACCTCCTGGGTGACGCTGCGGGTGTAGGTGAGCCTGGCCAGCGCCTCGGGGGTGGGGGCGGCGCCGGCGGGCAGGTGCTCGTCGAGTTCGGCGAGCACCCGGGCCTCCACCTCGGGGTGGCGCAGGAGTTCGTCGAGGAGCCAGGTCAGTGTGGTGGAGACGGTCTCGGTGCCGGCGCCGAACATGGTGATCGCCTCGGACCGGACGTCCGCCTCGGTGAGCGGCCGGCCGGTGCCCGGGTCGGTGGCGGCGCGCAGCAGGGCGGGCAGGGTGCCGCCCCGCTCGGCGGATCGGGCGCCCGTCGGCCGGACGGCCTGGTCGACGACCTGGTTGAGCACCCGGACGGCGGCGTCGAAGCGCCGGTTGACGGGCAGCGGCAGCCGGGCGAGCGCCGGGTGCGGGTAGAGGGACTGGACGATCTGGCCCTTCACCAGGTCCGGCAGGGCCTGGTGGAAGGCCAGGGTGGCGTCCTCGCTCAGCCGGGCGTCGAACAGCGAGCGGGTGACGATCTCCAGCGCGAGGTGGTTCATCTCCTTGGCCACGTCGAGGACTTGACCGGGGTGCCAGCGCCCGGCCCGTTCCTCGGTGACCTGGTGCATCACGGCGACGTACTCGGCCATCCGGTCCGGCCCGAAGGCGGGTTGGATGATCCGGCGGCGGTCGCGGTGGGCCTGGCCCTCGGACATCAGCAGGCCGTCGCCGAACGCCGTCTTGAGGGTGTCCTGGACGGCGCCGCGCGGGCAGTCGTAGGCGAGGGCGACGAGCAGGGTGTGGACGAGCGGGGCGTCGGTGACCACGCAGACGGTGCGCGGCCCGAGCCGGATCCGGACGACGCCGCCGTGCTCCGAGAGCGAGCCGAGGAAGCCGAGCGGGTCGCGGAGCAGGGCGGGCGCGTGGCCGAGGCCGGGGACCGCGCCGGGGGCGAGCGGGGGGACGGCCGCGCGGGTGGTGCGGGGTGCGGTGGGTGCGGTTCTCGGGGGGAGGTCCCGTTGCCGCGTCTCGGTCAGCAGGGTCATGTCAGTACCTCTCATCAGAGGAGCCGGTGCGGACGATACCGGGGGCCCCGGCGGGCCGGCCGGGAGGTGGGGGGCCGGCTCGCGCGGATCCGCGCGTGCCCCGGCTGGAGGGGCGCACGTTATGGCAAACGCGCCGGTCCGACGGGCGTTGCGCCGAACGCGGGCGGATCACTCCAACGGTCGATCATCCGCAGTGGCTCCGACCGCCCCGGAACGTGGTGCTGACCTGCGGTGAAGGCCCCACCGGAAAGATCCGGGCCGGGCCCCTCGCGGAGGGTCTTTGGACCCTCGCCGTCCGGCCGCCCGAGGGCCAGCATGGTCCAGGAGAAGGAGGACCCTGATGACCAGTCTGCGCCACCGGCCCGCCCTCGACGTCCGGGTGGAGATCCGCGGCGAGCTGCCGCGCGAGGACGCCGAGTACGCCCGGGCGCAGGCACTGGACACGGCGGTCGGGCTCGGCCCCGGAACCCGCGCGCTGCGCATCCGGCTCACCCGGGTGCGCGACCGGGCCATGACCCGGCCCGCCCTTGCGCAGGCCGACGTCGACCTGGCCGGCGTCGGCCCGGTCCGGGTGCAACTCGCCGCCGCCACCGCCCGCGAGGCCGTCGACGTCACCCTGGGCACCCTCGCCGGCCGGGCCGGCCGGCTGCGCGAGCAGGGCGACATCGGATTCGCCGCCGCCCACGAGAGCGCCTACCGCCCGCAGTACGCCGCCCGCCCGCTCGCCGAACGGCGGATCGCCCGGCGCAAGGAGGTCGTCCCCGCCCGCCGCACCCCCGAGCAGGCCACCCGCGAACTGCTCGCGCTGGACCGGCCGTTCCACCTCTTCGCGGACGCCGTGACCGGCCGGGACGCGCTGGTCCACCGCTGTCCGCTCAGCGGCGCGCCCGGGGCGGGCCCGTCCACGGGCGCCGACCCGGCGGGCCCGCTCGACCTCACCGAGGCGGCCCGGCGGCTCTGGCTGACCGGCGGCCCGTTCGTCTGCTACGCCGACCCCGGCGACGGCCGTGCCCGGGTGCTCTACCGCCGCTACGACGGCCACTACGGCCTGATAACGCCGGTAGCGGAGCCTCGTTGACGGGCAGGAGAACCACCGGGGCGGGCCCACCGGCCCCGCTGGCCACGACCGCCACGACCGCCACGACTTCCACGACAGGGGAACCGGGACCATGGACTGCGACGAGGTCATGCTGACCGTCCGGATCACCGCCGCCGAACGCGCGCTGCTGCGGGCCCTCGCGCGCGGCCACGGCGGGGACGTCTCCGAGGTGGTGGTCGACGGCCTGCTGGAGGTCATCCCCGCGCTGCACGACGACGCCTCCGCGCTGCCGCTGCGACGCGTCCTGGCCCGGCCCGCCCCCTGCGCCCTGACCCTCTGGTTGCCCGCCCCGATCGCGGACCTGCTGCCGCTGCTGGGCGAGCGGATCGCGCGCACCGGCGGCCCGTCGAGCGGCCCGGCCAGTGCCGCGCTGTCCGCCGCGCTGCGCCTGTGGCTCGCCGGGGACCGGGCGGGGCTGGCCGCCGGGCTGGCCCGGCTGCACGGCGGCTGCGCCGGCGGCCGGGCGGCGCAGCAGCAGGCCCCGGTACGGGCGGCGGCCTGACCGTTGGTTGACGCAGCGTCAGCCACTGGCCCCAGCTGGCATGTCCTGGGCGGGAATTGGCCAGTTCAGGACTCTGGCCAGGGCCCCGTGACACGCCCTAGCATTTCCGTCACGGCCGTCTGAGCCCAGGCCCCGGGACTCCGGCCGGGTGGCCGCCACCACCCCGTTGCCGGGGAGCGCACACCCCCCGAGTGCGCTTCCCGGCACCGTCACGTTTGGGGCCGTCCCCGGGGTCTCTCGGGCAGCCCTCGGCCCGCCCCTGCGGTGTCGTCCGCTCCGTGCGACCCGGCCGGCCGCGCGCCAGCGGGCCGAATTCCGCAAGAGGTTTTCGTTATTCCCGCCCGGCCCACTGCTCTCCTGAGTGCCGGAAGGTTCGGGCCCCGCTCCGCGGAGCGCCCGCACCTCGCGCGAGGAGGGGAAGACGCGATGGGACGCCGGAGCGCGGAGCCGTGCCCCCGTAGCGGCAACTCGCCTCCGGCGTCGGCCGGTTCACTTCGCGACGGGTGGCGGCGCGCTGGTGCTCGGGCTCGACGGCCGCTGGTACTACGGTGGTCGGCTAGGGCGTGTCCTGATCCACAGGACACGCCTCGGGGCGATCCGACGATTCTCGCAGGGCGCGAACCGTCGGGCCCGCCCCTGGGGGAGTTCCAGCAGCCCGAACGGCCGGCCGTGCAACAACCGGCCGCTGCTGAAGGCCTCCTGAGACCGTCCGGCGGCGCCGGGTGCGGGCACCGTCACCACCCGGCGGCGCCCGCACCCGGCGTCACCGCTCCCTGCCCCTCACCCCTCACGAGGATTGCCCGCCATGCGAACCCGACCCCTCGTCGTCGCCCTCGCCCTCGCCGGCGCGGCCGTGCTGCCCGCCGCCGTGCCGGTCGCCGCCCACGGCGACTCCGTCCACCTGGACGTCTCCGGCCAGCGGAACGGCCGCGTCAGCACCATCGCCACCTGGGAGAACGACCACGACCCGGTCACCGGGGAGTTCACCGGCACGCTGGCCGCGACGGCCACCGACGGGCGCACGGCCGGCCCTTGGCGCCTGGTCGCCGTGCCGGGCGAGCCGGGGACCTACACCACCCGGGAGATCCTCCCGGCCGGTCACTGGCGGGTGAGCGTCGACTGCGCGTTCCCCTCGCCGGGGCACGGCGAGGGTGAACTCGACGTGGAGGCCGCGGTGATCGGTGATCCGCCGCTGCCGGGGGCGACGGGCGCGACGACCGGCGCCCCGGCCCCGATACCCGCGCCCGTGCCCCCGACCACGCCCCCGGCCACGCCCCCGGCCCCGACCGCCCCGACGGCCGCCGACGGCGCCGCCCGGGCCCGCTCCGGCGCCCGCGACACCCCCTCCGACACCACGCCCGACGCCGCCGCCTGGGCCGCGATCGGCACCGCCGTCGCGGCCGTCGTACTGGTCGCCACCGGCTTCTGGCTCCGCCGCCGCCCCCACCGCTGAGTCCGCCACCGAGTCCGCCACTGAGTCCGCCACCGAGTCCACCGCTGAGCCCGGCGGCGGGAACCGTCGAGCGCGAACCACCGTCCCAGAGGTCACCGGGCGCCACCGGGCGCCCGGCCGACCGCAAGGGAGCGTCCGCGCATGAAGAAGGTCCTGATCACCGGCGGCGCGGGATTCATCGGCAGTTCGGTGGTGTTCGCCCTCCTCGACCAGGGCATCACCCCGGTCATCCTGGACGACCTGTCCAAGGGCCGGGCCGAGTTCGTCGAGGGCAAGGTGTTCTACCAGGGTGACGTCGCCGACGTGGCCCTGCTCGACCGGATCTTCGCCGAGCACCCGGACATCGACGCCGCCGTGCACTGCGCGGCCAGGATCGTCGTCCCGGACTCGGTGGCCAGGCCCCTGTACTACTACCGGGAGAACGTCGGCAAGACCGTCGAACTGCTCGACGCCCTCCAGCGCCACGGCTGCACCCGCGTCGTCTTCAGCAGCTCCGCCTCCATCTACGCGCCCACCCCGGACGGGCGGGTCGACGAGAGCAGCCCGGTCGAGGCCAACAGCCCGTACGCGCGCACCAAGCTGATGATGGAGCAGGTGCTCCAGGACTGGACCAGGGGGGAGGGCGCCGAGCGGCAGCGGGTCATCGCCCTGCGCTACTTCAACCCGATCGGAGCCGACCCGCGGCTGCGCACCGGACTCCAGGACCTCAACCCCACCCACGCCCTGGGCAAGCTGATCGAGGCGCACACCAACGGCACTCCGTTCACCGTGACCGGTGTCGACTGGGCGACCAGGGACGGCTCCGGCATCCGCGACTACGTCCACGTGCGGGACCTCGCCGAGGCGCACGTCGCGGCGCTGCTCCGCTTCGACGAGGTGATCGCCGAGGGCGCCGAGGACCGCTACCAGGTCATCAACGTCGGCACGGGCGACGGCACCACCGTGCGCGAGCTGATCGCCGCCTTCGAGCAGGCCGTCGGCGCGACGCTCGACGTCCGCGAGGCGGGCCCCCGGCCGGGCGACGTGATCGGCTGCTACGCGGCCGTCGACACCGCCCGCGAGCTGCTCGGCTGGCAGCCGCGGCGGGGCATCGCCGAGGGCGTCGCCGACGCGCTGGCCTGGCGCGCGCAGTGGGCCGCCCGCCTCGGCGCCAGCTGATCCCCGGCGCGGCCCCCCCCCGGCCCCGGCGCCGCCCCCCACAACGCCCCCCCAATGGAACGCCCGGCCCGGCCATGCCCACGAGTCCTGCAGCCCCGCGACCTAT
>NZ_JBIWAP010000067.1:0-24023 GCF_044760075.1 Kitasatospora sp. NPDC098663
AACGAACATGCCCGCCCGTTCCACTGGACCTACCAGGGCACTCCACTCAAGGAATGGGCCTGACCCCTCCACGAACTTGCGCGGAGCAGCACTAGTATCGACAACATGGTGAGGACTCCGCTGACCCCGTGGGAGCGCGAGCGCGGGGAGCGCTTCGGGGCGCTGCTGCGCGAGGCGCGCGGCGCGCGCAGCATGGTCGAGGTGGCGGCGGTGGCCGGCGTCTCGGCGGAGACGCTGCGCAAGATCGAGACCGGACGGGCGCCGACGCCGTCGTTCTTCACCATCGCCGCACTGGCGTTCGCACTGGATCTTTCGCTCGACGAGCTGGCGGCCGTGTGCGCGCTCCCGGAGGACGGCGAAGCCCTCTCGGCCTGACGCCTTAACGCTTTAACAGCTTGCCGCCTTAACGGCTTAACGACTTAACGGCCTTTTGTCGGCGCCGGAATCGATCGTCACCAATCGATTACCCGGGGCTCCGGACGCCGCCGCAGGCGATCCTTGACGCGTTCAGACCACCGAGGGTAGCGTCCTTGATTGTCGGCCTTCAGTTGAGGGACAAACGGACCCGTCCCGACTGGCTTTCGCCGCCGGATCGTCCTCCGAAGCCGCCCATCGCGGCCCCTCGGCGCTATCGCCCCCCGGAATTCCCCTGTCCGCCGATGTGCGTTCCCGGATTCTCCCCGGTCACCTCCGTGCCCGCTCGCTGAACGATCCCCATTCGGTTTCTCTCCAGGAGTTGAACCCATGGCCGGTTCGCGCCCGATCCGCACTCCCAAGGAACTGCTCGCACAGCACCTGATCCAGGAGGATCAGGTCGCGGCGATCACCGATGTCGCCAAACGGTACGCGTTGAGCATCACACCGGCGATGCGCAGCCGCATCGTCGGGCTGGACGACCCGGTGGCCCGTCAGTTCGTGCCCACCGAGGACGAGTTGACCTCGCTGCCGGAGGAGCGGGAGGACCCCATCGGCGACGATCCCTTCACCCCGGTGAAGGGCGTCACCCACCGCTACCCGGACCGCGTGCTGCTCAAGCCCGTCCTGGTGTGCCCGGTGTACTGCCGGTTCTGCTTCCGCCGGGAAGTGGTCGGCCCCGGCGACTCGATGCTGAAGGAGTCCCAACTCGCCGCCGCGCTGGACTACATCCGCTCCCACCCGGAGATCTGGGAGGTGATCTTCACCGGCGGCGACCCGTTCATCATGTCGCCCGACCGCCTGCGGCCGATCCTCCGGGCCCTCGACGGGATCGACCACGTCAAGGTGATCCGCTTCCACACCCGCGTGCCCGTGGTGGACCCGGACCGGGTGACCGAGGACCTCGTCGAAGCCCTCACCATGGACACGCCGGTCTGGGTCGTCGTGCACACCAACCACAGCCAGGAGATCGGCGACGGCGCGCGGCGCGCGCTGCGGCTGCTGGCCGGCTCCGGCATCCCGCTGGTCAGCCAGACGGTGCTGCTCAAGGGGGTCAACGACACCCCCGAGGCGCTGGAGGACCTGTTCCGCACCCTGATCGTCAACCGGGTCAAGCCCTACTACCTCCACCACGGCGACCTCGCCGTGGGCACCAGCCACTTCCGCACCACCGTCAAGGAGGGGCAGGCGCTCGCCCGCAGCCTGCGCGGCCGCGTGTCGGGCCTGTGCCAGCCCACCTACGTGCTCGACATCCCCGGCGGCCACGGCAAGGTGCCCATCGGCCCGACCTACCTGAACGGGAACGGGACCGTGACCGACCCGTGGGGCATCGCGCACACCTACCCGCCCAAGAGCACCGAGGACTGACCGCCCCCGCCGAAGGGAACCACCGGCCCATGGTCTCCGAGCCCACCCCGCGCCAGCCGGACCCCACCCTGCCGCCCGCGCCCCGGGGCTCCGGCACCGGCGTGCTCGGCAACGCCGTCCGCCACCCGGGAGGGACGCTGACGCTGATCGGGGCCTCGGCGATCTGGGGCCTGTGGACCACCGCGGAGAAGTACTCCATCCAGGGACTTCCCGTCATGACGGTGCTCGCCGTCTCCCTCCTCACCGCCGCCGCCCTGCCGTGGGCCGTCCTGCTGTACCGGGGCGGCCACCGGCGCCCGTCGCGCGACCAGTTGAAGCGCCTCGCCCTCCTCGGGCTGTTCGAGCCGATGGTGGGGTACGGGGCCATCGGGCTGGGGATGGCGCGGATCGACGCCACCCAGGCGTCGATCCTCCGCGGCTCCGAGGCGTGCTTCGTCGTCGCGCTGGCCGCGGTGATCAGCCGCCGGGCACCCACGCTGCGCGGTGTCGGCGGCGTCGTGCTGGGCGCGGTCGGCGTCGCCGCGCTGGGCGGGAGCCACGCCCTGCTGGGGCTCGGTGTGGGGGATCTCCTGGTGCTGGCCGGGACGTTCGCCGCCGCGGCGGCCACCATCGTCACCGGACGCATCGTCAGGGAGACCGATCCGCTCGTCGCCACGGCCTACCAGTTCGGCTTCGGCCTGCTCTTCTCCCTGCCGCTGTTCGCGGGCCAGTGGGTCATCAGCGGCAGCCTCGTCACCGACGACGCCCGCCCGCTGCACTGGATCGTCGCGGCCGGCGTCTGCGGCGGCGGGCTGGCCGGCGCCTTCCTGATGTACAACTACGCCGTGACGCGGACCCCGGTCACCACGGCGGGCGTCCTGCTCAACATCATCCCGGTGTTCGGACTCGCCTTCGCCGTGGCGCTCCTGGGCGAGCGCATCGACGTCTGGCAGTACGTGGGGGCCGCGCTCATCCTGGCCGGGATCTTCCTCTTCTCGGAGATCCCGGGGGCGGACGCCGACGGCTGAGCCCTGACCGGCGCTCCCCCACGGCGGTCCCGAACAGCGGTCCCGAACAGCGGTCCCGGACGGCGACGGCCCGCCGGGCGCGTGCTGCGCCGGGCGGGCCGTCGTGGGGCGCGGAGGTGGTCAGCTCACGGAGCTGTTGTAGCTGTCGATGGCGGGCTGGAGCTCCTTGGCCGCGTCGGCCAGGGCCTGCTGGGCGGTCTTGGAGCCGGCGATGGTCTGCTCGATGGCGGTCTCGACGCCCTTGCGGGCCTGCGGCATCACGCCGAGCAGGCAGCCGGCGGTGGCCGGGGAGGGCTTGGTGGCCTTGAGCTGCTCGATGGCCGTCTGGAACTGCGGGTACTTGGCCACCCACTCCTTGTCCTTGGGGTCGTCCAGGGCCTTGCGGTTGACCGGGAAGTAGCCGGTGCCGGTGTGCCAGGCGGCCTGCTGCTCGGGGGCGGTGACGAACTTCTCGAACTCCCAGGCGGCGCGCTTCTCGGCGTCGGAGTGGCCGGGGCCGCTGATCCACAGCGAGGCGCCGCCGATAACCGGGCCGCCCTGGTCGGTGGCGGCGACGTTGGGGAACGCCGCGGTGCCGACGGCGAACTTGGCGGCCTCGGTGTAGCCGCGCAGCACGCCGGTGGACTCCAGGTGCATGGCGACGGTGCCGGCCTTGAACGCGGCCTGGGCGTCGTCGGTGTTGCGGCCGGTGTTGGCCGCGTAGCCGCCCTTGACGAGGTCGGCCCACCACTGGACGACCTGCGCGCCCTGGGCGGAGTCGAAGACGGCCTTGCCGGCCTTGTTGGTACGGCCGTTGTCCTGGTCGCAGTACATGGTGCCGGACTCGGCGAGCAGCTGCTCGACGAACCAGCCGTAGATCGCGGCGCCGAAGCCGTAGCGGACGGTCTTGCCGTCGGCGTCCTTCTTCGTCAGCTTCTTCGCCAGCTCACCGAGTTCGGCGAGGTCCTTGGGCGGCTGCGCCGGGTCGAGACCGGCCTCCTTGAAGGCGTCGGCGTTGAGGTAGAGCAGCGGCATCGAGGAGTTGAACGGCATCGAGACGAGCTTGCCGCCGACGGAGTAGTAGTTGCGGATGTTCGGGTCGAGGTCGTCGAGGGCGAAACCGTCCTTGTCGGCGAAGGCCTGGGCCGGGACGGTCTGCTTGGAGTCGATCATGAACCGGGTGCCGATGTCGTAGACCTGCACCAGGGCGGGGGTGCCCTTCTGCTGCACCGCGGCCTTGTACTTGGCGACCAGGTCGTCGTACTTGCCCTGGAACTGCGCCTTGACCTCGATCTTGCCCTGGTGGGCGGCGTTGAACTGGCTGACCAACCCGGTGAGGACCTCGGCGTTCTTCCCCGTCATCGAGTGCCAGAACTCGACGCCGGTGACACCCGAGGCCTGGTCGAGCGCCTGGGCGCCGGGGGCGGCGTCGGAGGAGCCGCCGGAGCCGGAGGTGGAGTCGCCGGAGCTGCAGGCGGTCAGGGACAGGCCGGCCACCAGCAGGGCCGCGAGCGCGCGGGCACTCTTCTTCACGGGAGGGTTCTCTCTCTGTCGGGAGGGACGTGCTCAAAGGAGCGGGAGGAAGCGGCGGAGCGGGTCAGCGGACGGCGCCCGCGGTGAGACCGCGGACGATGAAGCGCTGGCCGAAGACCACCAGGGCGAGCGTGGGCAGCAGGGAGAGCACGACGCCGGCCAGGATCAGGCCCGGGTCGGACATCTCGGAGTCGCGCAGCGAGGTGAGGCCGATCTGCAGGGTCTGCATGTTGGCCGTGCGGGTGATGATGAGCGGCCAGAAGTACTGGTTCCAGGCGGACAGGAAGACGTAGATCGACAGCGCCGCCAGGGCCGGCTTGTTGAGCGGGACGACGATCCGCCACAGGAACCGCCAGTGGCCCGCGCCGTCGATCCGCGCGGCGTCGCGCAGTTCACCGGGCAGCTGCCGGAAGGCCTGCCGCAGCATGAAGGTGCCGAAGCCGGAGGCGAGGAAGGGCAGCACCAGGCCGAAGTAGGTGTTCCCGAGCCCCCAGCCGGACAGCGTCAGGTAGTTGGGGATGATGATGGCCTCCCACGGGACCATCAGCGTCGCCAGGAACACCCCGAACACCACGGCCCGCGCCTTGAGCGGCAGGAACACGAAGGCGTACGCGGCGAGGACCGAGGTGAACAGCTGGGCGAGCGTGATGACGGTCGCCACGATCGCCGAGTTGGCGTACTGCCTCGCCAGCGGGACGGTGTCGACGGCGCCGGCGAAGTTCCGCCCGGTGACCGAGTGGGGCACCAGCGCCGGCGGGTAGGAGGAGAGTTCGGACGGGCTCATGAAGGCGCCGGCGATCGCGTAGTACACCGGGAAGGCCACGGTGACGAGGGCGACGGCGAGCAGCAGGTAGACGGCGGCGCGGCCGAGCAGGTCGCGCGGCGAGCGGCCGGCCAGCACCCGGGGGCGCGGGCGCGGCGCGGCGGCCCCGTCGTGGGCCCCGGGCCCGGCCTCGGTGGCGGTCACGGTCATGCGTAGTGCACCTTCCGCTCCAGGACGCCGAACTGGACGGCCGTGCAGGCGAGGACGACCACGAGCAGCACCACGGCCTGGGCACTCGCGGTGCCGAAGTCGCTGGAGCCGTAGGCGAAGGCCTTCTCGTAGACGGAGTAGACGAGGGTCCGGGTGGCGCCGTCGGGGCCGCCCTTGGTGAGGATGTGGATCTGGCCGAAACTCTGCAGCGAGTGGACGGTGGAGACCACGGTCAGGAAGAACAGGTTCGGGCCGAGCATCGGCACGGTGATCGAACGGGCCAGCCGCAGCCCCGAGGCGCCGTCGATCCGCGCGGCCTCCAGGATCTCGCCGGGGATCGAGCCGATGCCGGCGGACAGCACCAGCACGTTGTAGCCGAGGCTCATCCACACCGTGGTGACGGCCACCGAGACCAGCGCGTACCGGGAGTCGGTCAGCCAGCCGATCGGGCCCAGCCCGACGTGCGAGAGCAGGCCGTTGAGCACCCCGCTGGCGGGGTTGAAGAACACCGCGAAGACCACGGACGCGCTGGCCACCGAGAAGGCGAAGGGCAGCGCGAACGCGGAGCGCAGCAGCCGCACGCCCCGGATCCGGTTCTCCAGGAGCAGCACCAGCACCAGCGCGCCCAGCACGCCGGGCACCACGGTGAGCAGCGTGAACAGGGCGGTGGTGGCGAGCGTGCGCCGGAAGTCCGCCGAGGTCAGCAACTCGGTGTAGTGCTTCAGCCCGACGTAGCGCGAGGGCGCGCCGAACAGGTCGTTGGCGTGTCCGCTCAGGTAGATGGTCCGTCCCAGCGGGTAGCCGATGAAGAGGACGAAGACCACCAGGGAGGGCAGCAGGAAGGCCCAGGCGAGGCCGTGCTCACCCCAGCGGCTTCGGCGGCCCGGGTGGGGCTTGGTGTGTGGTGCGGTCGGCATGGGTTTGCGCGTCCCGCCTTTCGTTGTGTCGGTTCCGGCCGAAACCGTGTCCTGCCCACACGACGGGTCGGAAACCCCGGGGTGAGCAACGGGTGTCGGTGGGATTACGCGTTCGCGTCAGATTCGGCCGGTCGTGGGCGGACGGGCGTTGGGGCGCGTCCCCGGCCGGTCGTGGGCGGGCGGGATGCGCGGCGCGCCCCCGCCCGTTCCGGTACGCCCTCCGGTCGCCCCGGACTGTCGGTGGGGCGTCGTACGGTTCCCGGATGGACGACACCGAATTCGACATCCGGGCCGCGATGGCCGAATCCCTGCGGGATCGCGCGGGCGCCCGGGCGCTGGTCGAGGGCTTCGCCGCCTACTGGGGCGAGCCGCTGCGGCCCGGGGACGGCTTCGCGGACGCCGAACTCGACGCCGCCGAAGGGCGCCTGGGCCTGCGGCTGCCGGCCGCGCTGCGCGAGGCGTACCTGCTGTTCGGCCGCCGGGAGGACCTCACCGGCAACCACAACCGGCTGCTGCCACCGGAGGAACTGTTCGTCCTGGACGGCGCCCTGGTGTACCAGGTGGAGAACCAGGCGTGCGCGAACTGGGGCGTCCTGCTGGCCGACCTCGACCAGGACGATCCGCCGACGGTGGGCCGGCTCGACCTCGCGGACAAGTCGACGGAGCACTGGGAACCCTGGGAGGAGCGTTTCTCGACGGCCGCGGCGGCGATGGTGATGGTGGAGAAGCTGTTGCAGGACGACGAGTTGAGCGTGTTCGCCGAGTGTGGAGTGGAGGTACCGGAGGGGCTGGCGGAGCTGCCCCGGCTCGGCCGCGGCTGCCGCTGGTTCACCGGGCCGGACGTGCTGGTCGTCGAGTTCGACGAGGACCTCGTGGTGGCCCGGGCCCGGACCGAGGAGGCCAGGGACGCACTGGCCGAGCGGTGACCTGATGGCCCAACGGCGGCACACAGCACGGCCGTTGGGCCATGGGCGGATCAGACGGTGGCCCAACGGCGGTGCGCCGCGCTGCCGTTGGGCCACGGGTGGATCAGGCGGTGGCACCGCCGTCCAGGACCAGGTCGGCGCCGACGGTGAAGCCCGCCTCGGGCGAGGCCAGGTACAGCACCGCGGCGGCGACCTCCTCGACCGCACCCGCCCGGCCGACGGGGAGGCTGTCCTTCATCCGCGCGGCCTTGTCGTCGGCGTTCTCGCCGGGCCGGGTGGACATGCTGGTGTCCACCGGGCCGGGGCTCACCATGGTGATCCGGACGCCGTCCGCGATGTGGTCGAGGGCGGCGCTGCGGGTCAGCGCGGTGACGGCGGCCTTGCTGGCGGCGTAGGCGCCGAGGCCGGGCACCCGCATGTGGACGCCGAGGTTGGACGAGACGTTGACGATCGCGCCGCCGCCGTGGGCCCGCATGTGGCCGATCTGGTGCTTCATGGCGAGCCAGGTGCCGGTCAGGTTGACCGCGAACACCCGGTGCCACTCGTCCTCGTCGATGTCGGCGACCGGGCCGACGGCGCCGAACACCCCGGCGTTGTTGACGGCGACGTCCAGGCCGCCGAGGAGTTCGACGGTCTCCCGGACCAGCCGGGCGGCGTCCTGACCGTCCGCCACGTCACCCGTCAGCGCGACGGCCTCGCCGCCCGCCTGCTCGATCAGCTCGACCGTCTCGGCGAGCGGGCCCGCGCTGCGGCCCGCGACCGCGACCCGGGCGCCCTCCCGGGCGAAGGCGAGCGCCACGGCCCGTCCGATACCGCTGCCGCCGCCGGTGACCAGGACGGACTTGCCGATGAAACGCGTGGTCATGAGAGGTGCTCCTTGATCTGGATGGTGCGTTCTGGTGCGGTGTCGGTCCCTGTGGTGGCTTCGGGAGTCGCCCACGCCGGTATGGCGACGGCGAGGGCGGTCAGCGCCAGGGCGGCGCCCGCCGCCGCGAAGGCCGTGGCGCACTCACGGAAGTCCCCCTCTCCATCATGACCGTTCGGTCCAGTATCGGGACGGCAAGAGGCGACCCCCATCGCCACCCCGCCATCGCCCCACGATCCGTCAGTCGAGCAGCACCAGCGCCTGCTCGGCGGCGTCCCGCACCCGGGACGCGCCGTCGGCGGTCCGGCCCAGCACCCGCACGCCCTGCAACAGCACCAGCAGCATCCGGGCCAGCGACCTCGGATCCCGCCCGGCGGGCAGTTCGCCCTGCGCCTCGGCCCGGACCAGGGCGGCAGTCAGCACCGTCTCCAGGTGGCCGAGGCCGGCCTCCACCCGGCGGGCCGCCGAGGGGTCGTGCGCGGCGAGCTCGACGGCGGTGTTGGTGATGAAACACCCGCGCTTCAGCCCGTCCTCGGCGGACTCCGCCGCGAACCGGCGGACCAGCGCGCGGACGGCCGGCAGCACCGGGCCGGGCTGGGAGAGCTCGGCCAGCAGCACCGGGTCGGCCTGCTCGCCGTACCGCTCCAGCGCCCGCAGGAACAGTTCGTGCTTGCTGCCGAAGGTGGCGTAGATGCTCGCCCGGGCGATCCCGAGCTCCTCGACCAGGTCGGCCATCGAGGTCGCCTCGTAACCGCGCCGCCAGAACAGCTCAAGGGCCGACTGGAGCACGGCGTCCGGGTCGAATTCCTTCGTTCGCGCCATGGGTGGACGCTAACCCTTTCCAGAACGGTCGGTCAAGATCCGCCGCGAAGGTCGCACACGTGGGATCTGACGGAGCATTGCCAAGTGGACTAGACCAAGGGTACCCTTACCGCCCCGTACCCCCTCCTCCCCCCACAGGAGGCGTTTCCCCATGCCCGCGAACCTTCCCACCTCTCCCCAGCAGGCGGCCGAGGCCGCCCGCCCGCTCGTCCTGACGGCCTTCCGGGTCGTCGTCGGGCTGCTCTTCGCCTGCCACGGCGCCGCCTCGCTCTTCGGCGTCCTCGGCGGCGCCAAGGGCGGCGGCACCGTCCCGCTCGGCCAGTGGCCCGGCTGGTGGGCCGCGCTGATCCAACTGGTCGGCGGCGCCCTGGTGCTGCTCGGCGTCGGCACCCGGACCGCCGCCCTGCTCTGCTCCGGCTCGATGGCGTACGCCTACTTCACCGTCCACCAGGAGCACTCCCTGCTGCCGCTGCAGAACGGTGGCGAACCCTCCGTCATGTTCTGCTGGGCCTTCCTCGCCATCGCGGTGCTCGGCTCCGGCCCCTACGCCCTGGACCGGCTGCTGGCCCGGCGCTCCACGGCCGAGCCGGCCGCCCAGCCCGCCCCGGCCGGGGCACACCAGGGCCAGACCGGCTGAGCACCCGCCCGACGGACGGCTGAGCACGACGGACGCCCGGACGGCACGACGGACTGACTGTGCGGGGTCAGTCCGTCGACAGGCCCGGACCGCGCCCGCCCGTCCTCACACCACGGTCGGCAGCGGCGGTTCGACCGCGAGCGGAGCAGTGGAGCGGGCCCGGTGCTGGGCGGCCCACGCGGTGAGGGCCACCGTGCAGGCGTGGTCCAGGTGGCGCAGCCCGGACCAGTCGAGTTCCACCGGCCGGTCGGCCGGCAGCCGTTCCAGGGCGTCCAGCAGCCGGGGCAGCCGCAGGAAGGTCGCGTTGCCGCTGAGCCGGACGCGCTGCAGGGCCTCGCCGGACGGCAGGACCAGTTCCTCCAGGCCGATCTGCAGGTGCGAGGTCTGCCAGGCGGACTTGGCCACGGCCAGGCCGATGCCGATCAGCACACCCTCGAACAGGTCGGTGGCGATGATGGCGCTCGCGGTCACCGCGAGCACCAGCGCCTCGCCCCGGTGGTCGCGGCAGAGCGCGGCGATCCGCCGCAGCGGGACGAGCTTGGCGCCGGCGTGGACCAGGACGGCGGCCAGCGCGGTGAGCGGGACGAGCCCGAGCACGCCGGGCAGCAGCGCGGTGAACAGCAGCAGCCAGAGCCCGTGCAGGGTGCGCGAGGCCTTGGTCCGCGCCCCCGCCTGGACGTTGGCCGCGCTGCGGACGATCACCGCGGTCATCGGAAGGGCGCCGAGCAGCCCGCAGACGGTGTTGCCGATGCCCTGGGAGGTCAGCTCGCGGTCGTAGTCGGTGCGCCGGCCGTGGTGCATCCGGTCGACGGCGGCGGCGCTGAACAGCGTCTCGGCGGAGGCGATCAGGGTGAAGGCGACGACCGTACCGAGACCGGCGGTGCCCGCCACCGCGCCGAGCGCGGCACGGTCGGGCAGGTGGACGATGTCGAGCAGGCCGGACACCCGGACCCTCGCCACCGGCAGGTCGGCGGCGGCCGTGACGGCGGCGGCCAGCCCGACCGCGGCCAGCGGCGCGGGGACGCCGCGGGCGACGGGCCCGGGCACGTACTTCCAGCCGACCAGCACGAGCAGGGTGGCCAGTCCCAGGGCGACCGCGCTCGGGGTGGCCACGCCGGTGACCACGTCCGCCAGCAGGTCGGGCAGTCCGGCGATCTTCTCCGGCCCGGTGGCCGGGGCGCGGCGGTCGGCGAGCGCGTACAACTGGCCGAACAGCAGGGTCAGTCCGATGCCGGCCAGCATGCCGTGCACCACCGAGGCGGACATCGCGCGGAACCAGCGGCCGAGCCGGAGGGCTCCCATCGCGATCTGGAGCAGCCCGGTGCCGAGGACGAGCAGGCCGAGGGCGGTGACGCCGAAGCGCTGGACGGCGTCGTAGACCAGGACGGTCAGCCCGGCGGCCGGGCCGCTGACCTGGAGGCTGCTGCCGGGCAGGAGGCCGACGACCAGGCCGCCGACGATGCCGGTGACCAGGCCCAGTTCGGCGGGGACGCCGGAGGCGACCGCCACCCCGACGCACAGCGGCAGGGCGACCAGGAACACCACCAGCGAGGCGGGCAGGTCGTAGCGCCAGGGGACGGCGCGCAGCACGGCGAGCGGGGGCCGGCGGCGGCCCGGCGGGGCGGCCTTGCCGGGGTGGCCCGGCGAGGCCTTGCGGCGGCGGGGCGTTCGGCTCACCCGGTCACCACCGGGGGGCGGGCAGGGAGACAGCGCATGGCGGCGTTCCTTTCGCGCGCCCGCCGCTGCGGGCACGCCGTCACAGGGGGCGAGGGGGGCACAGGGGGGTGAGGAGCGGGAAGGGAGGTGGACCGCACGGAGAAGGCGACAGCGGTACGGCCGCAGGTTCGGGCGGACCGGACGGCGGCGGCGGGTGTCGGGTCGGTGCGGCCAGGGGGTGCGTCCCTCGCTCGGGTGCGGCGGACCGGGCGCGCTGGTCCTGGACGGGACCGGCCGCCGGAGCTCCCCCGCTCCCGGACCGTCCCGAATCCCCCTTGCCGCGGCCTCAGTCGGACATCACGGGCCCGGCGTGCCACCGACGGTACCCAGGGGTGCGGGGTGGGCCGACCTCGGGCACCGTCCCTTCACCCGCACTGCACACCGGCCGCGCTTTCCGGCGCGGAACGGCCGGTTCCCCGGGCACACCAGCACGATCTGCGCCCACCTGTGCGAACCCGGCTCCGCCTCCCCGCCCCGGACGCCCGCGACGACCTGGGGTTTCACTCCCGGGGCCGACTTCCACATTCTGTTGAACCTCCCCTTGACGCCCCGCGAGCCCAGTCGTACCGTATTTCCGCATACAGAAATCATTCTTCCGTATGGTGGAATTCTGGAGATGAGCCCTCCGACCCACTGCGGGCCGACGCAGGAGAGACCCGATGCCTCGTATGACAGCCGCCCGCGCGGCCGTGGAGATCCTCAAGCTCGAAGGCGTTGACGTCGCGTTCGGCGTGCCGGGCGCGGCCATCAACCCGTTCTACGCCGCGCTCAAGGCCTCCGGCGGGATCAGGCACACGCTCGCCCGGCACGTCGAGGGCGCCTCCCACATGGCCGAGGGCTACACCCGCGCCAAGGCCGGCAACATCGGCGTCTGCATCGGCACCTCGGGCCCGGCCGGCACCGACATGATCACCGGCCTGTACTCGGCGATCGCCGACTCCGTGCCGATCCTGTGCATCACCGGCCAGGCCCCCGTCGCCCGCCTGCACAAGGAGGACTTCCAGGCCGTCGACATCGCCTCGATCGCCAAGCCCGTCACCAAGGCCGCCACCACCGTGCTGGAGGCCGCGCAGGTCCCCGGCGTGTTCCAGCAGGCCTTCCACCTGATGCGCTCCGGCCGTCCCGGCCCCGTCCTGATCGACCTGCCGATCGACGTCCAGCTGACCGAGATCGACTTCGACCCCGAGGCCTACCAGCCGCTCCCCGTCTACAAGCCGGCCGCCAACCGGATCCAGATCGAGAAGGCCCTCGCCCTGCTCCAGGAATCGGAGCGCCCGCTGATCGTCGCCGGCGGCGGCGTCATCAACGCCGACGCCGCCGAACTGCTGCGGGAGTTCGCCGAGCTGACCGGCGTCCCCGTGGTCCCGACCCTGATGGGCTGGGGCATCGTCCCCGACGACCACGAGCTGAACGCCGGCATGGTCGGCCTCCAGACCTCGCACCGCTACGGGAACGAGAACTTCCTCGCCTCCGACTTCGTCCTGGGCATCGGCAACCGCTGGGCCAACCGCCACACCGGCGGCCTGGACGTCTACACCGCGGGCCGCACGTTCGTCCACGTCGACGTCGAGCCCACCCAGATCGGCAGGATCTTCGCCCCCGACCTCGGCATCGCCTCCGACGCCAAGGCCGCGCTGGAGCTCTTCCTCCAGATCGCCCAGGAGCTCAAGGCCGCCGGGCGGCTCAAGGACCGCAGCGAGTGGGCCGCCACCACCCAGGACCGCAAGGCCCGGCTCCAGCGCCGCACCCACTTCGACGACGTGCCGCTCAAGCCGCAGCGCGTCTACGAGGAGATGAACAGGGCGTTCGGCCCGGACACCCGCTACGTCACCACCATCGGCCTCTCCCAGATCGCCGGCGCGCAGCTGCTGCACGTCTACCGGCCGCGGCACTGGATCAACTGCGGTCAGGCCGGCCCCCTCGGCTGGACCATCCCGGCCGCGCTCGGCGTCGCCACCGCCGACCCCGAGGGCCAGGTCGTCGCGCTCTCCGGCGACTACGACTTCCAGTTCATGGTCGAGGAGCTGGCCGTCGGCGCCCAGCACCGCATCCCGTACGTCCACGTGCTCGTGAACAACGCGTACCTGGGCCTGATCCGCCAGGCGCAGCGCAACTTCGACATCGACTTCCAGGTCAAGCTGGAGTTCGAGAACATCAACGCGCCGGAGCTGGGCGTCTACGGCGTGGACCACGTCCGGGTCGCCGAGGGCCTGGGCTGCAAGGCGATCCGGGTCACCGAGCCCGAGGGCCTGCTGCCGGCCTTCGAGGAGGCCAAGAAGCTCGCCGCCGAGTTCCGCGTCCCGGTCGTCGTCGAGGCGATCCTGGAGCGGGTCACCAACATCTCGATGGCCGCCGCCGACATCGACAAGGTCAACGAGTGGGAGGAGATCGCCACCCTCCCGGAGCACGCGCCGACCGCCGTCAAGCCGCTCGCGCTCTGACCCCGCCGTGGGCCGCTCGGGGCGGACGCAGGCCCCCCGAGTGGCCCGCGAACCCGCCGGGTACCAACCGGGTGACGCCCGCGCCCAGCACGAGCAGCACCCGGCCGCGTACGTGAGCGTCGAGGGCCCGGTGGTGGCGGTCGAGGAGCGGCTCGACCCGGACGAGTGGGCCGCCCTCGCGAACCGCTACCTGTCACCCGGGGCCACGCGCGACTACCTGGCCTCCGCCCGGGAACAGTTGGCCGCCGACATCACGCTCCGGATGCGCCCCGAGCACTGGTCGAGCGCCGACTTCTCCACCTTCGGGGCCGATCTGCCGCAAGACCGGTAGGTCGGGCCCGGTCCAGGTGGTCGCGGCCACTACGGTGGCTCGGCGACACCCTGTTCCGCACACCTGCCGAAAGGACCACCCCCGTGAGCCTGTACGACATCCCGCTGCGCACCCTCACTGGCGAGCCCACCTCGCTGGCCGAGTACAAGGGCAAGGCGCTGCTGATCGTCAACGTCGCCTCCAAGTGCGGCCTGACCCCGCAGTACACCGGCCTGGAGCAGCTCCAGCAGCGGTACGCCGCACGCGGGTTCACCGTGCTGGGCTTCCCCTGCAACCAGTTCGCCGGGCAGGAGCCGGGCAGCGCCGAGGAGATCCAGACCTTCTGCTCCACCACCTACGGCGTCACCTTCCCGCTGTTCGAGAAGATCGACGTCAACGGCGACGACCGGCACCCGCTGTACCGGCAGCTGACCCAGGTCGCCGATGCCGAGGGCGAGACCGGGGACGTCAGCTGGAACTTCGAGAAGTTCCTGGTCTCCCCCGACGGCACCGTGGCCGCCCGCCTGCGGCCGCGGGTCGAGCCGGAGTCGGACGAGCTGACCGCCGCGATCGAGGCCGTCCTGCCGGCCTGATCCGCCCGTCGACGGGGAGGGTCGCATCCGGCGCCCCTCCCCGTCACAGCAACAGGCGTGTCCCCGGCGGGAGTTCGCCGGACCCGGCGGCCTCGCGCAGATGCGCCAGCAGGGTCGTGCGCAGGGCCTCGGCGGCCCGGGTGGGCGGCACCTCGTGGCCGTGTGCGACGGCGATGGTGCGGCCCAGGCCCGGCCCGGCGAAGGGCGTCACCGCGAGGCCCGAGCGGGCCGCGACCATCCCGGGGACGACCGCGGGCCCGAGCCCGGCCCGGACGAAGCCGAGGACCGCGTCCATCTCGCCGCCCTCCACCGCGAACTCCGGCTCGAAGCCGGCCGCCCGGCAGGCCGCCAACGTCGCCTCCCGGACGTCGTAGCCCTCCCGGAACATCACCAGCGGCCGCCCCCGCAGCTCCGCCACCCGCGCCTTGCGCCGGGTCTGCCGCTCGGCTGAGACCAGCACCAGTTCCTCGTGCAGCAGCTCGGTGACGGCCAGCGCCGGTGCGGCCTCCCCGCTCGGCGGGGTGATGATCAGCGCGAGGTCCAGCTCCCCCGCCGCCAGCGAGCGGACCAGGTCGCGCGAGCCGCCCTCGCGGACCGCCAGTGCCACCCCCGGGTGGCGGTCCCGGAACGCCCGCAGCACGTCCGGCACCAGGCTGGTGCACAGGCTCGGCGGCGCACCCAGCCGGACCCGGCCGCGGCGCAGCTGGACCGTCTCCTGGACGGCCAGCCGGGCGCTCTCGGTGTCCGCGAGGATGCGCCGGGCCAGTGGCAGCAGCGCCTCCCCGGCGTCGGTCAGGGCGATGTTTCCCCGGGTGCGGTGGAACAGCTCGGCGCCCAACTCCCTCTCCAATGAACGGATCTGCTGGGAGAGCGAGGGCTGGGCGACGTGTGCCGCCTCGGCGGCCCGGGTGAAGTGGCGGGTCTCGGCGACGGCCAGGAAGTAGCGGAGCTGCTGGAACTGCACACGGCCAGGATAGGCCGCATCGATAGTCGGCACCTATCGTGACGAGCCGCAGCATGTCTTGGACGTACCCTGGTGGCCGTCCCTACCGTTGCAGCCATGACAACCGCGACTCGGACGGCCCGGCATCCGTCCACCCTGGCGACGCTCTGGCGGTCGACCGTCGGCAAGAAGGCGGTCATGGCCGTCACCGGACTGGCCATGCTGCTCTACCTGGTCGCGCACATGCTGGGCAACCTCAAGGTGTTCGCCGGCCCGGACGACATCAACGGCTACGCGGCCTGGCTGCGCACCATCGGCCAGCCGTTCCTGGGGCACGAGTGGTTCCTGTGGATCGCCCGCTTCGGCCTGCTGGCCGCCGTCGTGCTGCACGGCGTCTCGGCCTACCAGCTCAGCCGCCGCGACCTCGCCGCCCGGCCGAGCAAGTACGTCCACAAGCGCCGCCGGGCGAGCTACGCGACCCGGACCATGCGCTGGGGCGGGGTGATCCTGGCGCTGTTCATCGTCTGGCACATCCTCGACCTGACCACGCTGACCGTGAACCCCGCCGCCGAACACGGCCGCCCGTACCAGAACATCGTGGCCTCCTTCGGCCAGTGGTACAGCTGCCTGATCTACGTCGTCGCGATGCTCGCCGTCGGCCTGCACATCCGGCACGGCTTCTGGAGCGCCGCGCAGACCCTCGGTGCCAACAACGCCCGCCGGGACCGGGTGCTCAAGCTGACCGCCAACGGCCTGGCGCTCGTGCTGACCGCCGGATTCCTGTCCGTCCCCGTGGCCGTGATGTTCGGAGTCGTCAAATGAGCTACCTGGACTACACCGTCGGCGAGCCCGTCGCCGACACCAAGGCCCCCGCCGGGCCGATCGAACAGCGCTGGGACCAGCGGCGGTTCGAGGCCAAGCTGGTCAACCCGGCCAACCGGCGCAAGCACACCGTGATCGTGGTCGGCACCGGCCTGGCCGGCGGCGCGGCCGGCGCCACCCTGGCCGAACAGGGCTACCACGTCGTCCAGTTCTGCTTCCAGGACTCCCCGAGGCGGGCGCACTCGATCGCCGCCCAGGGCGGCATCAACGCGGCCAAGAACTACCGCAACGACGGCGACTCGATCCGCCGGCTGTTCTACGACACCGTGAAGGGCGGCGACTTCCGCGCCCGCGAGTCCAACGTGCACCGGCTCGCCCAGGTGTCGGTCGAGATCATCGACCAGTGCGTCGCCCAGGGCGTCCCGTTCGCCCGCGAGTACGGCGGCCTGCTGGACACCCGTTCCTTCGGCGGCGTGCAGGTCTCCCGCACCTTCTACGCGCGCGGCCAGACCGGCCAGCAGTTGCTGCTCGGCGCGTACCAGGCGCTGTCCCGGCAGATCGCCGCCGGGAACGTGGAGATGCATCCGCGCACCGAGATGCTCGACCTGCTGGTCGTCGACGGCCGGGCGCGCGGCATCGTCGCCCGCGACCTGGTCACCGGCGCGATCAGCACCCACACCGCCGACGCCGTGGTCCTCGCCAGCGGCGGCTACGGCAACGTCTTCTACCTCTCCACCAACGCCAAGAACTCCAACGCCACCGCGATCTGGCGGGCCCACCGGCGCGGCGCCCACTTCGCCAACCCGTGCTTCACCCAGATCCACCCCACCTGCATCCCGCGCTCCGGCGACCACCAGTCCAAGCTCACCCTGATGAGCGAGTCGCTGCGCAACGACGGCCGGATCTGGGTGCCCAGGGCGAAGGGCGACACCCGGCCGCCGGCCGAGATCCCCGAGGACGAGCGGGACTACTACCTGGAGCGGATCTACCCGGCCTTCGGCAACCTGGTGCCGCGCGACATCGCCTCCCGGGCCGCCAAGAACGTCTGCGACGAGGGCCGCGGCGTCGGCCCCGGCGGGCAGGGCGTCTACCTGGACTTCGCCGACGCCATCCGCCGGCTGGGCCGGGACGCCGTCGCCGCCAAGTACGGCAACCTGTTCGACATGTACGAGCGGATCACCGCCGAGGACCCGTACCGGGTGCCGATGCGGATCTACCCCGCGATCCACTACACGATGGGCGGACTCTGGGTCGACTACGACCTGCAGACCACCGTCCCCGGCCTGTTCGCCGTCGGGGAGGCCAACTTCTCCGACCACGGCGCCAACCGGCTCGGCGCCAGCGCGCTCATGCAGGGCCTCGCCGACGGCTACTTCGTCCTGCCGCCCACCCTGAACGACTACCTGGCCCGCAACCCGCTGCCCGCCGTCCCCGCCGACCACCCGGCGGTCACCGAGGCCGAGGCCGAGGTCGAGGACCGGCTGAACCTCATCCTCGCGGTGGACGGCGACCGCACCCCCGACTCCTTCCACCGCGAACTCGGCGAACTCCTCTGGGACGAGTGCGGGATGGCCCGCGACGAGGCCGGACTGCGCCGGGCCCTGGCGCGGATCCCGCAGCTGCGCGAGGAGTTCTGGCGCCGGATCAAGGTGCCCGGCACCGGGCAGGAGCTCAACCAGTCGCTGGAGAAGGCCAACCGGCTCGTCGACTACTTCGAGCTCGCCGAACTCATGTGCCTGGACGCCCTGCACCGCGCCGAGTCCTGCGGCGGCCACTTCCGCACCGAGAGCCAGACGCCCGACGGCGAGGCCGCCCGGCGCGACGAGGAGTACGGCTACGCCGCCGCCTGGGAGTTCACCGGGACCGGCGCCGCCCCCGTCCTCCACCGCGAGGCCCTCGACTTCGCGTACGTCCACCCCACCCAGCGGAGCTACGCATGAACCTCACCCTGCGCATCTGGCGCCAGCCGGGCCCGGACGCCCCCGGGTCGATGACGACCTACCAGGTCGGCGGCATCAGCCCCGAGATGTCCTTCCTGGAGATGCTCGACAGCCTCAACGAGGAGCTGATCACCAGCGGCGACCAGCCCGTCGCCTTCGACCACGACTGCCGCGAGGGCATCTGCGGCGCCTGCGGCATGGTCATCAACGGCCAGGCCCACGGCCCCGAGCGGACCACCACCTGCCAGCTGCACATGCGGCACTTCCGGGACGGCGACACCATCGACGTCGAGCCGTGGCGGGCGGCGGCCTTCCCGGTGGTCAAGGACCTGGTGGTGGACCGCTCCGCCTTCGACCGGATCATCGGCTCCGGCGGCTACATCTCCGCCCCCACCGGCAGCGCCCCCGACGCGCACGCCACGCCCGTCCCCAAGGAGGCCGCCGACACCGCCTTCGAGCACGCCGAGTGCATCGGCTGCGGCGCCTGCGTGGCGGCCTGCCCGAACGGCTCGGCGATGCTGTTCACCTCCGCCAAGGTGGTCCACCTCAACGTGCTCCCCCAGGGCGCGCCGGAGCGCGCCTCCCGGGTGCGGGACATGGTCACGGCCATGGACGCCGAGGGCTTCGGCGGCTGCACCAACACCGGCGAGTGCGCCACCGCCTGCCCCAAGGGCATCCCGCTGCCCAGCATCGCCGCGATGAACCGCGAATTCCTGCGGGCCGCGCGCGGTTGACGGACCGCTCCGAACGGCCCCGTGCCCCCGGGCACGGGGCCGACGGCGTGCAGTACGGCGTGCGGGGCATTCGCACGCTCCCCCGAGGGGTGGTGGATCGTCAGGTCCGGCGCCCGCGCCCGGGAATTCGCGCTACCGTGGTCCTCCGCTACGGAAGGACGGCATATGCCCGAGGTTCAGTCCTGTTCCGGTTGCGGCGGGTCCGGGGGGACCCAGAAGACCGAAGCCACGGTCGAACGGGACGAGGAAGGGAGCATGGTGCCGAGGATCCACACCTTCTGGTCGCCCTGCGGTCGGTGCCACGGATCCGGGACGGTGATCGCCGGATGAGGCTGGTCTTCGAGTGTGTCGAGTGCGGCGCACACTACCTGCCGCCCGAGAGCATGGCATACCCGGACGGGCCCGCCTCCCCGGTCTGGTGCTCGCACTGCCAGGCGGCCAAACGGTCCGCCGGCGTCCAGGAGGACCCGCTGCTCACCCGCGTGGCCCTGGCCGCCGCCCGGGCCGCACTCGCCCGGCGCACCGCCGAGGGCGAGCCCGCCCCGCGCGCCGACGTCCGCCCGTCCCGGCCGCCGCTGTCCCGCCGGGCCCACTCCGGCCCGGGCGGAGTGCGCAGCAGACTGGGCTGAGCCTCGGCCCCACCGCCCGCGGGGAGCCACTCCCGGTGCCCCGGATTCGCCCTAGAAAAGCGCCTCCTGGGTGTCCGGCTCCGGCGGGCGGACCCGCTCCTCCAGGGCCACCCCGGACGTCGGACGGCCGGAGACGGGCGCGAGCGTCCAGCCGGTGAGCAGCCGGGTGTCCAGCAGCAGCGGCCCCGAGCCGTCGGCCTGGTCCAGGAACAGGTGGCGGCCCACCGGCGGCCGCAGGGTGCCCGCGATCACCGCCCCGTCGGCCAGGCCGCCGACCTGCCGGTACACCTCCGGGGCGCCGCCGGACAGCCCGAACCGCGCCACGTGGTCGACCACCGGGCGCTCGGCCGGCAGCTCCAGCGCGTGGCCGGCCAGCAGGCGGTGCGCCTGCGTCCGGGCCTCGGCCAGCACGGCCCGGCGGTACGGCTCGTCGCCGTGCGCCCACCAGTGCTCGGTCTTCAGCCTGGCCTTGAAC
This sequence comes from Kitasatospora sp. NPDC098663, assembly GCF_044760075.1. NCBI lineage: Bacteria > Bacillati > Actinomycetota > Actinomycetes > Kitasatosporales > Streptomycetaceae > Kitasatospora > Kitasatospora sp. NPDC098663. The sequence goes on from NZ_JBIWAP010000067.1 coordinate 20,045, forward strand.
CGCTCGCGCGCCAACCCGGAGGCGGCGACGGTGAGTTCGGCGCGCCGGATGGCCGGCAGCCCGCCCCGGGCGGTGAACGCGTAGGCCAGCGCGCCCTGTTCGAGCAGTCGGCTGTCGCCGCGCTGTTCGGCGGTCAGGCCGACCTTCAGCAGGCCGTCGCCGAACCAGGCGAGGTAGAGCAGGTACGTCCGGCCGTCGTCGAGGATCTGGTCCCGGGCGAGGGCCAGGCCGCGGTCGACGCTCTGGCAGGCCGGGCACTGCACCGCGGCGCCGTCCGGCGCGATCACCGCGTGGTGCGGGCACGGGGTGCGCTCCGTCGCCCCGGCCAGCCAGGCGCCGGTGCAGCGGCGCGGCCCGCCCAGCAGCCAGCCGACCTCCGTGCCGGGCGTGACGGCCCGCTCGTGCGCCTGGCCGCCGCGCACGGCGCCGAGCAGGGCGCGGCCCTCGTGCCAGCTCAGCCCGGTGGAGACCCAGCCGGCGGGCCGGTCCGGGTGGTGCTGCGGTGCGATCGTCACGGGCATCCCTCCCTCTCGAACCAGTGCAGAGTACCCGCCACCCCTGACAAGTGCGGCCCCTGACAGTGCCCCCTGCTAGCCTCCGCGACCATGACGCCCGAGCCCGCCACCCAGTCCCCCGTCACCGCCGACGACCTCGCGCTCGTCCTCCGGCTCGCCGCCGCCGCCCTGCGCGAGGCGCCCGCGGACGCCGACTGGTCCCGGCCCGCCGGGACGGTCGCCTGGGACTGCTGGACCACCGTCGAGCACCTCGCCGACGACCTGCTCGCCTACGCCGCCCAGCTCGGCCCGGCCGCCCCGCCGCGCGAGCGGTACGTCCCCTTCGCCACCGAGCGCCGCTTCCCCGGCGGGCCGAACAACTTCGTCCGCGCCGACCGCGCGAGCGGGCCCGACGGGCTGGTCGAGGTGCTGGAGGCGAGCGGCGGGCTGATGGTCGCGGTCGCCCGCGCCGCCGCGCCCGAGGTCCGCGCCTACCACCCGTGGGGTGTCGCCGACCCGGCCGGGTTCGTCGCGATGAGCCTGGTCGAGACGCTGGTGCACCTGCACGACGTCGCCCAGGGCCTCGGCCTGCTCTGGGATCCCCCGGCCGACCTCTGCCACCGCGTCCTGGCCCGGCTGTTCCCCGACGTCCCCGTCACCCCCGCCGACGCCCCCTGGCCGACCCTCCTGTGGGCCACCGGCCGCACCCCGCTGCCCGGCCGCCCGCTGCGCACCGACTGGCGCTGGCACGCCCGGCCCGGGGACACGCCCCAGGTGCACTGACCGGTGCAGTGCGGCCGTGCTGCTCGCGGGGCTTGGCCCGCTGGGGTGTTCACGTTCTATTGTTGCGGGCGCGGTTGGCGGCGCGGCCGGGAGGCGGGCGGCGCGACCGGTCCGGCGTGCAATGAAGGGGTGGACGGTGGCGGGGCGGCGGAACGACGGAGTGCTGGCGATCTGGGCGGAGGCGCAGCGGCAGCAGCAGCGCCGGGAGGAGGCCCGCTGGCGTGCCGAGGCGGCGCAGCAGCGCCGGCTGGAGCGCGAGCAGCGGGATGAGCAGCGGGCGACGGCCCGCAACGAGCGGGAGGCGCAGCGGGCCTACCAGCAGTCCCGGGAGGCGGAGGCGGCCCGGCTGACGGCCGAACTGGACGCCCGGGTGGAGGAGTTGCGCGGGTTGCTGGCCGCCGGGCTGGCGGCGCCGGCGTTCGGCCCGCAGGCGCTGCTGGCCCCGCGCCCGGTGCCGCCGTTCGACCCGGGCCCGCTGGGCCGGCCGGTGGAGCTGCCCGATCAGGCCGGCCCGAAGTACCACGTGCCGCCGCCGGACCAGGTGCAGGCGCGCAATCCGGGGGTGCGGCGGCAGTACGAGCAGTACCTGGCGCAGGCCCGGGCCCGGTTCGAGCAGGACTGGTACGCCGCCCAGGCGCAGGAGGCCGACCGGCAGCGCCGGCTGGCCGCGTACCACCAGGAGTACCTGGCCTGGGCGGCGCAGTTCCGCCGCCAGGACGAGGACCGCGCCGCCCGTACCGAGGAGTTGCTGCGGCGGCTGCGCGCGGGCGAGCCGGAGGCGGTACAGGAGTACTTCACCGCCGGTCTGTACGCCTCGGCGGCCTGGCCGGAGGGCTTCCCGCACCGGCTGGTGGCGGCCTGGGAGGCGTCGACCCGGCAGCTGGTGGTGAACTGGGAGCTGCCCGGCCCGGACGTGGTGCCGGCCGCCGGCCGGGTGCGGTACGTGAAGACGGACGACCGCGAGGCGGAGGTGGCCCGCCCGGCGACGGAGCGCAAGGCGCTGTACCGGGAGGTGTTGGCGCAGTCGGCGCTGCGGCTGGCGGCGGAGCTGTTCCGGGCGGACCGGGACGGGATGCTGGACTCGGTGGTGCTGAACGGCTTCGTCCTGGGCATCGACCCGGCGACCGGCCGGGAGGCGGAGCGCTTCCTGTCCACCCTGACCGCCTCCCGGGCCGAGTTCGCCGGGCTGGCGCTGGACCGGGTGGCGCCGGTGGACTGCTTCCAGGGCCTGGGCGGCAAGCTGTCGGCGCGCCCGGAGCGGCTGGACGAGGTGCGGCCGGACCGGCTTCCGGAGACGGTCGGCGGGAGCCTGGCCGGGCACGGCGGCGACGGCGACCCGGACCTGTTCGAGATGGACCCGATCGAGTTCGAGGAGCTGATCGCCGAGCTGTTCCGGCTGCGCGGCTTCCGGGTGATGACCACGGCCCGCAGCGGCGACGTCGGGGTGGACGTGGTCGCCGAGGACCTGGACCCGGTCACCGGCGGCAAGATCGTGATCCAGGCCAAGCGCTACCGCAAGACGGTGCCCCCGACGGCCGTGCGCGACCTGGAGTCGACCGTCCGGCACCACGGGGCGAACAAGGGCATCCTGGTGACCACCGCCGGCTTCGGCCGCGGCTCGTACAGCTACATCGAGGGGAAGCCGCTGACGCTGGTCAGCGGGCCGGAGCTGGTGGAGCTGCTGGCCGAGCAGGGGCTGCGGGGGCGGCTCGGCGGCGGCTCCGCGGAGCAGGAGAAGCCCGCGCCGGAGGCCGCGCCGACGGACCGTCACAGCAGCCTGACGGTCAGCTGGCAGAGCCGGACGGCCGGCGGCGACGCGGTGGAGCTGGACGTCACCGCGTTCCTGTGCGCCGCCGGGCGGGTGCTGAGCGACGAGCACTTCGTGTTCTTCAACAACCCGCAGGACCCGGACGGCGCCGTGCGGCTGCACCCCACCCACTCGGTGCCGGGCGAGCCGGCCCGGGCGGTCCGGCTGACCCTGGACCTGGAGCGGCTGGCGGCCACGGTGGACGAGGTGGTGGTCGCCGTCTCCACCGAGGAGGAGGAGCCGCGGGCCCTGCCGCTCGGCTACGTGCACGGTGTCGCCCTGGCGGCGACGTACGGTCCGGGCGCGGCCGGTCCGGTGGAGTGGGCGGCCGGCACCGGCGGCGTGCCGGACAGCGCGATGCTCGTGGGTTCGTTCCAGCGCGCGGGCGGCGGCTGGCAGTTCAGCCCGTCGGGCCGCGCGGTGACGAACGGTCTGCTCGGGCTGGCGGGTGCGTTCGGCGTCGCGGTGGAGTAGCGCGGGACCATCGTCCGCAGCCCAGGGACCATGGTCCTCAGGGATCGGTGTCATACCTGAGGAGGAGAAGACCCCCGCCGAGCCGCCGAGACGGCGGGGGTCGCCCCTCCTCGGGACATACGCATCGCGCTCGAACGGATTGGGAGGATGGAACGGAACCCCGAATGTCCGTTCCCGCCCTCAGGAGCACTCCCGTGACGACCCCCGCAACCGCCGTCCGTACCGGCCTGGCGGCCGCCCGCGCCACCGGCCTCAACAAGGTCTACGGGGACGGGGAGACCCGCGTCGTGGCCCTCGACAACGTCAGCGTCAACTTCCCGCAGGGCCAGTTCACCGCCATCATGGGCCCCTCCGGCTCCGGCAAGTCCACCCTCATGCACTGCATGGCCGGCCTCGACACCATCAGCTCCGGCTCCACCAC
>NZ_JBIWAP010000068.1:0-23774 GCF_044760075.1 Kitasatospora sp. NPDC098663
CACCGCCAGCGACGCCTCAAGCCCCTCCACCACACCCATGGCACCATCATGACGTCACGAGCCATAAAAAGATGGGTAGTTCATCTGCAAGCCCTTAGGGCCCACTTCTCGAAGTCGATGTTCGTCGGCGGGGCGATTGACGCGCCGGTGTTGTCGTGGAAGCCGTGCCAAGTTCGATGGAGGTCCGGCATGGAGGCCTTGACCCGGGCCCGGGTCCTCCGGGCTCGCGCACCGACCCGCGAGGATGTCCTCGAAGACGGCGGCGAGGTGCCAGACGGTGACGTGGAGGGGCCCGTTGGTGTAGTCCACCGCCTCGTGCCGGCCCGAGAGAGCTCGCCAGTCGGCGAGGCCGAGGCCGACGACGCGCGCGTGCTCGTCGATCTTCTGGGCGAGATCGCGGCCGCCGCTGCTGTAGGTGTACCAGGTGACGCTTTCACCGGTCGGCAGTTCCAGGCTCATCAGGATCTGCTGGTACGGCGGGAAGCTCTCGCCGAGCGCGCTCCAGAGGGCGAGGCTGGCGGCGGTCAGGGAAGTTGACCGCTCGCCGCGTCGCGGGTCCGGCCTGGTGTGCCGTCTCTGCCACGGGCTGGACGGCGGCCTTGGGCTGCGGCGCCCGGCAGGGAGTCTAGCCGGTGGCCGACGGGTGCTCAGGCGCGGTCGGTGAGCGGCGGGAGGGGGCGGCCGATGTCGGCGAGCTGGTCGGGGTCGAGGCCGTTGCGCAGGATCGGCCGCAGGGCGTTGGGCGTTTTCAGGATGCCGTTGCCCCAGAACGGGTGGGGGACGAGGTCGATGTCGTAGATGGGCAGGCCGATGTAGGCGTGGCCGGGGCCGTGGGGCCACGTGGGGTCGAATGCCCGGTGCGTTTCGTCGGAGGCCCAGGCATGTTCGGTGTGGATCTCGCGGTCGCTGACGGGGAAGGAGGCGAAGCCCTCGACGTAGGTCAGGTCGAGGTGGTCGTGGTTCTCCACGAACTGGACGGCGTTGGTGAAGCAGTGGCCGATCATCATCATCTCGGTGCCGTCGGGCAGTGGTGCCTGAGTGAAAATCCTGCCTGCGCGGAACAGGAGGTCGTACGCCGAGGTGTACGCCCACCCTTCGACGACGGGCCGGGCCGTGGGGCGTATGAGGGCGGCCATCTCTCGTAGGTACTCGATGAGGGAGTGTTCAGCCGCGGTGAGCGCCGGGGTCTCGGTGCTCACCGCGCGGCGCCGGGCTGGTGGTCGCGGAGGACGACGCGTTCGACGGCGCGGATGACCAGGCGGGCGTTGTCGTGGTCGAGGCGTTCGAGGCCGAGGGTGTTGAGGGCGAGGGCGCAGGCGAGGCGGAGGACGGCGGCGACCGAGGGCGAGATCCGGTCGGCGGCGGGGGTGTTGGCCCAGGTGTTGAGGTGGTACCAGCGCAGGACGGCGCTGGTACCGTCGGCGGACCAGCTGACATACGGCTCGATCTCCTGGTGGTTGTCCATCCAGACACCGTTGCGGATCAGGAGCTCGACGGCGGCGGTCCGGCCGAGGTCGCTGTCGGCCTCGCCGTTGCCGAGGCTCTCGCCGAAGGAGACGCCGGCCTCGGTGCGCGGGCCGCGTCCCTGCGGCGAGAGCCGGGCGTGGACATCAGCTCGGTCGTCCGGCACCTCGATGCGGACCGTGATGGGCTCCTGGTCGCCATAGGTCTTCTGCACTTCGATGACGACCTGGTCGTCGCTCGTGTCCGTCATGGCGGTCATGATGCCCTAACAGGCCGGGCTGGTGGGGTGGATCGGGTGCGGTGTTGACGGCCAAGAACTGGCGAAACTACGGGCAGTGGACGAGTAGCTCTCTGCAGCTGAGTTCATCGACGTGATCCAGAGCCAGGACTTCGACGAGGCCGGGAGCTACCTTCCGAGCCTCAAAGCAGCAACTGGAAGGGGCATCTGCTCAGCTCACGCCATTGCAGGCCGCGGGACGCTGTCGACGGAGCCGGCTCCCGATCTCGGCGAGGAGGCAGCTCCCACTGACTCTGAAGAACTCAGGTGCGAGGAGAGTTGTGGCTCGATTCACCTCGGCCACACGCGCATGGGTGAGCGGGAGAAGTTCCGGATGTTCGAGGACCTCGCAGCAGACCTGCCGGATCTGCCGATCAAGCTCAGGGGGCGGGCGACGCGCAAGCAGGTCGCCGAGTTAGCCGGAGTGCGGCCCATCCGGCTGAAGGAGCTGGAGGAGGGCCTGAAGCACCCTGAAGGGCTCGAGACGCTCGACAAGGTGCTGCGGGTGTACCGCGTCCGGCTCGGTGTGGCGATGCCGACTCGGTAGTAGCGCTCGGCGGACGAAGACCCCCGAGAAGTCTGTTCTCGGGGGTCTTCGTCTTTTTTCGACGAGCGGCGATTGCCCGTAGAGCCCGCCAGTTCCGGGTTTTCTCTGCACACCCGCAGCACCATCCAAGGATCTCCCTAAATAGCCATTCGACTCCCATTCGACCACCTCTTTCGAGTAGAATCGAACTCGCCTATGAGTCGATGACGATAAGGAGTCAGGCATGGTCGCGATCGTGGTGGCGGAGAAGCCGAGCGCAGCGAGGAACATGGCCGGCGCCCTCGGCGGGGCGAAGGGCAGCTACAAGGGCACGGCCTATGAGGTGGCGAGCCTGCGGGGCCATCTCTATGAGTTCACCCAGCCGCACGCGATGGTGGACCCCTCGCTCGCAGACGCCTATCAGAAGTGGGACCTGAGCAATCTGCCCTGGGATCCCGATGATCTGACGTGGAAGCGCGAGCCGCAGAAGAACGTCGCGGACGTCATCAAGACGCTGCGCAGCGCGCTCGGCCGCGGCGACGAAATCGTCATCGCCACGGACCTGGATCCGTCCGGCGAGGGCGACCTGCTCTTCTGGGAGGCGATCGACGAACTCGGCTTCCATGGCAAGCGGTTCAGCCGGATGGAGTTCACCGATGAGTCGAAGGCATCGATCCAGAAGGCCTTCGAGCGGCGCCGGCCTGTGAAGTCCATGCAGGACGAGAGCGACTACCGCAAGGCGATGTACCGCTCGCAGTGGGACTTCCTCTCGATGCAGTTCACCCGTATCGCCACGGCGATGGGCCGCCAGTCCGGCCAGGACCTCGTGCTGCGCCAGGGCCGGCTGAAGTCGGCGATGGTCTCTCTCGTCGGCGACCAGCAGAAGGACTACGACGCCTACGTCAAGAAGCCGTTCTTCCAGAACCGCTTCCGTGACGAGAACGACGTCATGTATACGAATCCGGACGAGTCGCGGTTCGACCTGAAGGGCCAGGTGCCGCAGCAGTACCGCGCTTCCGCTGTCGTCCTGGACAGCAAGGCGGACAAGAAGACCGCGCCGCCGAAGCTGCTCGACCTTGCCTCCCTGTCTTCGATGCTCGTCGGCAAGGGCGTGAAGGCGAACCTGACGCTCTCGACCTACCAGAAGATGTACGAGGAGCAGGTTGTCTCGTACCCGCGTACCGAGGACAAGACGATCACACCTGAGCAGTTCAAGGACCTTGCGCCGCTGGTCGACAAGATCGCCGCGGTCGTCGGTGTCGACGCCGGGCTTCTGACGCGCCGCCGGCCTCGTTCCACGCATGTGAAGCCCCAGGGCGCTCACGGCGCGAACCGTCCGGGTCCGAAGGTGCCCTCGTCGCTGGACGAGGTCGAGCGCAAGTACGGCAAGGCCGGGCGGCTCATCTACGAGATGCTCGCGAAGAGCTATCTGGCCATGCTCGCCGAGGACTACCTCTACGAGCAGCAGAAAGGCCATGTGGAGAAGTACCCGGACTTCGTCGGCATCGCCAACGTGCCCAGGAGCCCCGGCTGGCGCGCCGTGTTCGATCCGGACGGCGGCGACGGCCCGGCCGAGGACGACGGGAACGAGTCCGGCAAGAGCTTGGGCCGGAACGCTGAGCCGTTCATCTTCGAGGGTGCGAACAAGCGCCCCGAGCACCCGACGATGAAGTGGCTCATGAAGCAGTTGGAGAAGCGCGACGTGGGTACGGGCGCGACCCGCACGTCGACGTACTCGGACGTCACCAACGACAGGGCGAAGTATCCGCTGCTGACCGAGAAAGGCCGGAAGCTCAGGCTGGCGCAGGCCGGCGAGATGAGCTGGAGGCTCCTGCCCGGCACGCGCATCGGCGATCTCGGGCTCACCGAGAAGGTCTACGCCGACATGCGCGACATCGCCGCCGGGACGGCGACCGCCGAGGAGCGCCTGGCCGTCGTCGCCGACTGGGTGCGCGAGGACATCGCCACGATGACGAAGAACGCCACGTCCATGCGCGCCGAGCTGGGCCTGAAGGAGCAGGTCGGCGCCGCCCGCGCCGAGGGTGTGTGGCAGGCCGCTCCAGGTGGCCCGAAGAAGGTCGCCTTCAAGAAGGTGTGGTCGGGCCACAAGTTCAGCGATGACGAGGTGGCGAAGCTGCTCGCGGGCGAGAGGATCTCGTTCGAGGCGAGGTCGAAGGAGGACAAACCCTTCACGGCAACCGGTGCGCTCGGCGTCGGCGACTTCAGGGGCCGCAAGTTCGTCGGGTTCCAGCTGGAGGTGCTGGACAGGCCGACGAAGTGGTCTGGTCGGACGTTCACGCCGGCGGAGGTCACAGCGCTTCTGGCTGGCCAGTCACTGGAGATCGACGACTTCGTCAGCGCGCGGACGGGCGAGGTCTTCGGTTGCAAGGTCAGCTGGGACACGAAGGCAAAGAAGATCACCTCTGATCTCGGCTCCGGAGACGAGCCGCCTCGGTCCTGGTGCCAGGTGACCTTCACCGACGCTCAGCGCAAGGACCTGGCGGCAGGCAAGACCATCCAGGGCACGGGCTTCGTCTCGGCCAAGGGCAAGACCTTCGACGCCCGCATCTCCTGGAAGGTAGAGGGCGGCAAGAAGAAGATCGTCCCGACATTCGGTTGATGCCGGACGGGCACTGCCGAGCAGCAGCGGGTTCCGGACCTCGGGGCCCGCTGCTGCCATTTCACGACAGCGACAGCATGAGGATGCGATGGGGACGATGACCGAAATCGTTCAGCTGGGCGATCGGGTGGCTTGGTCGGCGATGCCCATGGCGGCGCCAGGTTCTTGCGCGACACAGTGGTGACATTAATGTCGAAAGCCTGTACTCGTTGGTGCGGCGGCACCGCCGGCCTCACCCACGCCCAGCAGCTCGCCGCCATCGCCCTCGGCGACACCCGCCTGCGCCAGGACGCCGAAGCCGCCATGGCCGCCGCCCTCCTCGACCCGCCATCGCTGGCCGCGACCACCGACCTCTCGCTCTGCCACGGCTACGCCGGCCTCGCCCACATCGCCCACCGCGCCGCCGCCGACGCCACCGCACGCAACGCGGCCCGGCTCCGGTCCGCCGCCGCCCTGCTGCTGGACACCACCCACCCCCCGCACACCGACCCCGACGCCCAGGCCCGGCGGCTCCTCCCCTCGGCCGGGCCCGCCTTCCTGGAAGGCGCCACCAGCGCCGCCCCGGCGACTCGCTGGGACGCCTGCCTCCTAATGGGGAGCGAAGCCGGCGGACCACTACCTGCCTCCCGGTCCCACAGAGACCTCATGTCAGAGCGCGGCCGCCGGCTTCACCTCGGCGGTGGTCAGCTGACGTCCGGTGAGCCATAGACGACCCCTGGGCCCCTGAGCACTCAAGAGAGAGTTGGCCCCGGTCGTCAGCCGACCACCGCCGAGCGAGTGATCGAATGTTCGTGGTCCGAGCCCGCCGCAGGGTGCACCTCTCACTTCCCCGGGACGCCTCCGAGCTCCTGCACAGACCGAGGCCCCTGCGGTCAGCTGGGGTCACGAACGACTAATCGGATGATGGGCCCAGAGCCCTTCCATTAGGGAGTCGCGTGCCTCCTCTCAGGCCTTTGACCAGCGAATATGCACATCGGGCGGAAGAACGTGAGAGGCCTGGCCACCACGGGCACGCCCGAGACTGTAGCCGTTCTCCCGTGAACGCCGCGCGGCCGTGCAGGTAGCGGTGGTTGTCGAGGACGAGCACCTACCCGGCGGACAGTGTAGACTGCGGCTTAACCATTCCGCGGTTGAGCGGACATGGGGAAGGTTCCTCCCCCGCAGGAGTGCAAGTCCGTACCGGGGTCAGGGTCTTCAGCGGTCCAGCAACACCCGGCGCCTCAGTCTCTAGCTGAGGCGCCTGCTGCTTCCCGGGGTCAGCTGAGGAACAGCTCGATCACCCGCAGGAGCAGCAGGAGGTATGCCGGGCGAGCGCGGTGGCGGCTTGGGCGTGCTCGTCCCGGCTGGCGTGGATGCGGCCTTGCCAGGCGCGGGCGCGGCCGGCGTTCAGGCCGTCTCCTGTGGCGGTCAACTCACGGTGCGCGGTGGACAGATGGCCCAGGGCGGTGTCGGAGTCTCCGAGGTGGTGGCAGGTGACGGCGAGCGCCACGCGGGAGACCCCGGTGTCACGTCGGCTGCCCAGCTCGGTGCGTCGGCGCAGGGCCTCGGTCAGGTAGATGCGGGCGAGTTGATGGCCTTGGGTTTCCTGGGCACAGGCGCCGAGGTCGTGCAGGTGCTGCGCCTGCTGCTGCCGGACTTCGCCGCCCAGGCCGCGCTGCTCGGCAGGCGCGGGGCCCGGGAGACCGTCGCCCGCACCGGCAGCGATTACGGCCCGTACGAGGGGGCCGGTGACGCCGCGAGCTACAGCGGCGACCTCTGACGTCGGGTGACCCCGGCTGCCGCTGCGGGTACAGACGCCCGTCGGCGGACTGCGGCTCAGCATCGGTGCCGGGCCCTCCTGCCGCGGTCCGCGTCAGAGCGGGCCTCTGGCTCACCGGTCCACACCGCTTCGGCAGGCGCCCCGCCTGTGGTGGTTCGGGAACGGCGTCCTGGGTTTCGCGGGACGGCGTCGGCGGGGCCCGGAGACGGCGTCCTGGGTTTCGCGGGACGGCGTCGGCGGGGCCCGGAGACGAGGGATCTGCGCAGCACCAGAGCCCCTGCCCTTGGCACCGCCCCGGAGGTCCGAACGCCGACAGGAGGGGCCCGCCCTGGGACAACGAGGCACCGCGGCTATTACGTGGGGACCTTGACGGTGAGGTAGAGAGGCTCGTCGGTCTCGACTTTCCACACGAAGATCACTGATGTGCTGTTCCCCGGGCGGTACCTGCCTCGTATCTACCAGAGCCAACCCGCGGCGCCGGGCCGGAAGGCCAGGAGTGGCAGGTAGGGGTGCAACTGCCAAGTCGGCAGGCGCACCCCTACCCGTCTGCCGGCTCAGAGTCCAGGTACCCGAAGAGGCGGTTCGGTTACGTGGTCGTACTCGCCAGCAACCACAACGGCGATGAAACGGATGAACACCTGCTGGGTGAAGGTAAGCACCGGGCCATCCGGATCCTTCGAGTCTCGGACATATCGCTGATAGCCGCGTGTAGCGACCTCAACGCAGTTTCCTCCGCCGCCGCTGTGGCTGGACTTCGTCCAGGTCAGGCCGCGCAGGTCGAGCAAGGCGCAGGATGGGGACGATGGAGCGGCGAAGGTCACTTGCGGTCCTTGATCAGCTGAGCGAGGTGGTCTTGTGTGGCGGAGGGGCTGAGAGCGTGTGAGGCGGTCACGGAGAAGGCAGCCTGGTAGCGCTCGACTGCCGCATCGGGGAGGCGGATGCTTCGGTCCATGAGCTCGACCCAGGCGGAGGTGCGGCCTACGGGCGGCACCATGAGGACGAATGGCACGGCAAGTGCAGGATTGTAGGAAAGGCCCGCCGGAAGCACGCGTATGCACATGCCAGGCTGTTGCGATCCTTCGAGTAGCCGTTCGAGCTGCAGGATCGCGGAACCGGCCGAGAGCCCGGGAAGGTCGAGGACTGTTGATCCGAGCAGGATTTCCTGGTCGGCTTCGAGAGTCTCGGCCTGACGGCGCATCCGGAGATCGACCAGTCCTGTGACCGCCTCGGCAGACAGGTCCGGGCGGAGGCCGGCGATGACGGCAGCGGCAACTTCCTCGGTCTGCAAGCGGCCAGGAGGCAGGTGGGGTTCCACAGAGCGGATCAGCCGGGCTTCCTGTTCCTCGGCGAGGTACTGGCCGAAGTCCTCAGGCACGGTGAAGCCCCGTCGCCACCACGAGGGCCTGGCCTCGGTCTTCGCGTCTGCCTCCCAGAAGGCGACAGCAGCCCGGTGTGCGGATTCGTCAGCGCCGTACAGGTCGAGCAGCGTCTTGACGATCAGCAGCTCGATCTTGCGACGCCCGTTCTCGTACCGGCTGAGGGTACCTGGGTCGATTCCTGTGGCCTCGGCAACCTGGACCCCGGTCATGCCCCGCCGGATGCGCAGGCGGCGCAGCAGCTCGCCGAGTTCCTTGCGGGCAGCCGAGGTTGTGGTCTGTCTGGTGGGCATGGCGTCAGTCTTCCCGGGCTTGCCCTACATGGACAAGCGGCCTGGGTGCAATTTGCGCCATCAATTTGGTGAAACGCGTTGCTGCAGGACGATATGACGGACATTCTGGTGTCCGACGAAGCGTGCCCGTGCGGTTGCCGCGTGCTCGATCAACGTGGGTCACGTTCGGCTCTCCGGGCGTTCTCGATGGCCCGCCAGCATCTAGGAGAAGGTCATGGGTGAACTGATCCCCAGATTCCGGCTTCTCGTCAAGGAGCGAGGGCTGGAGCCCTTCGAGAAGTTCGACGCCCACTTCGCCAGGGCTGCCGGCCTTGCGGCCGAGAGGGAGGGGCGGCCATCGTTGGCCACGGCCACGGCCAGTCGCAAGACTTTCGACCGATGGATGCAGGCTGGGGTTCGCAGTGCCCCGACCATCGCACTCGGTCTGGTCCTCAAGCACCTGTTCAACATGTCCGTCGACAAGATCTTCGAGATGGTCGACCCGGACTCCCTCGGGCTCCCCCTTGTCGGCTCCGGCGAAACGCTGCCTGATGTCGGCCCGCCTGTCCTCGAGTTCGACGATCCTCAGCATGTTCGGGAGCAGACCCGGCTCCTGACAGCCTCCAACGCGGACCCCGCCATCCTCGCGATGGCCGCAGGCGCGATCACGGGGATCGTGGAGCGTTACGAGCGTCTGGGGCCGCACCAGCTGGTCGGCGAGGCCAAACTGCTGCGCAGCATGCTCCATACCCTGCTGGCCGGGCACCAGCCTCCCCGGGTCAAAACCGAGCTGTTCCGCCTCGCCGGCCGGGTTTCCGGCCTCCTCGGTTACATGGCGACCAACGCCGACCGACCGACGGAGGCCCAGGCATACAGCACTGAGGCGCTGGAGCTCGCCGACCAGATCGGTGACCGCGACCTGCAGATGTGGGCCTTCGGCACGCGGTCCCTCGGGTACTACTACCAGGGGGAGTACGGCCTGGCCGACGAAGCGGCGGTCGCCGGGGTCGCGATCGCTCCAGGCAGCCCCCAGGCGATCCGCCTACTGATCAACGGCCGGGCCCGGGCCCTCGCCCGGGCCGGACGCCACCAGCTGGCGCTCGAAGCCATCGACCAGGGCCTGAACCTCCTGGACCGCCACAACGTCCCTCCCGGGCTGACTCCGTGCATCGCGTTCGAGCCGTACTCAGCCGCCCGGGCGCTGGCCAACGTGGTGACCGCCCAGTTGGCGATCGGGGATACCGAACAGGTTCTCGACCGAGCCAGGGACCTCGAGCCGATGCTGGCCAGTTCGGACTCCGGTTGGAGCCGCGCGCTGGTGGGCCTGGACACCGCCACGGCCCTGCTCCAGCAGCCGAAGCCGGACCTCGAGATGGCGATGTGCCGCGGAGAGCAGGCGCTGGGCTCGGGCACCACGCCCCCGATCCGCTCCGTGTGGCTGCGCGGCTTCGAGCTCTACGAACGCACCGAACGCTGGAGGGATGAACCCGTCGTCGGCGACTACGCGGAGCGTCTTCGGGCCTGGCGCGCCAGCCCGTCCGCCGGTACGGTCGCCGGGAGCACCCGGGCCCCGGGCGCCGCCTGAGTCGCCGAAGGAAGCGATCATGGCCCTGCTGCCTGACTCCGCGGCGTTCCCCTGCGCGCCGCCGACGGACCTCGCCGATGCGAACGCCATCGCGCGCACCGACTGGGATGCCTACGCTGGGCTCGACCGTCTCGTGAACCACTGGGAGCGGCCGGGCTGGGACGACGGCACCCGTCGCCTGTACTGGATGCTGACCTTCGGTGACAACCACGATCTGGCCGAGCGGGCGGTGCAGTGCCAGCAAGCTCTTCAGCACCTGGCCCTCGACCTCACGCCGGCAGAGGGCCTGCACCTCACCGTTCTGCGTATCGGCAACACCGCCGACGTGCCGACAGGTACCGTCGACGCGCTGGCGCGCCAGGTGGAGTGCCTGGAGCTGCCTCGCCTGGCCTTGGCCGCACATCCGCTCAGTGGCTCACGCGGAGCGGTCCGATTCTCGGTCTCCCCCTGGACCGGCCTGGTCCACCTGCACCAGCAGCTTACCTTCGCAGGGCGCAGCCTCGGGGTGCCCGGGGGAACGGAGACCGGTCGGTTCCGGCCGCACCTCGGAATCGGGTACAACCCTGTAGCCCGACCTGCCCGGCCGCTCATCGACGCCGTCGAACCGCTGCGTGTACTCGCGCCCGTGGCGCTGGACGTCGGTGCTCTCGACCTCGTCGAACTGCGCCGTCACGGCCGGCAGTACCACTGGCGAACTCTCAGGCGTGTTGCCCTGGTCTGACGGGTGGATGCGTCAGCCCACTGGCCGTTCCGTATGCCGGCGTTCCGGCAGGGTGGGCTACCCAGCGGCCGTGGACTGCCGTACGACCTCGGGTCGCGTCGACTGGAGCTCTTCGCGCAGCGTGGCATATGCGGCCTCGACAGCCGCCTCGTCCTCAGGCGACAAGTCCAGGCCGAGGCAACCGTAGTTCAGCATGACGTGATCGGCACGCCCGAACCCGGCCACCACGGCCGTGCTCCGCCCGCGGGACAGGCAGTACCGCAGCGCGGCCTGACCGAGTACCGCCGGGTGGCCCCCGAGACGTTCACGCAGCGGGGCGAGCACGCGGGCGATGACGTTCCTCGTCTCGTTCCCCGGCGCCGGCAAACGGTTTCTGCAGGAAACCCCCGCAAGGAGCCCGCCTGCCAGCGGTGAGGTGAGAAGCACCCCGGTGTCACTGTCGGCGATACGGGAGATCAGATCGCCCTTTCCACCCCCTGGCAGGAGCGCGAGCGGCGTCAGCGCGTTGAAGGGAAGCATGACGACGTCAGGCTGGATCAGGGCGAACAGCTCATCGAAGCGCGCGTGGCTGCCTGCGCTAGGCGTGGCGGCAGGGTCTGACGATGGTCCGACCAGGCCGATTGCCCCGATCGTTCCGAAGTCCTTCATAGCTCGCAGGACCTCGACGGCCGGGCCCAGGTAGCGGTCGCCCGGCCCGAAGTCATGGGAGGGCAGAGCGAACAAGTCGAGTTGCTCGACGTTCAGGTTCTCCAAGCTCTGTTCGAGCTGATGCCTCAGGTGAGGTCCTGCGTAGGGATGGGGCGCCGTCCCTCGGTGCCCGACCTTGCTGCTGATCTTGAGCGTGACTCCTTGCCTCCCGTACTCCCCGACCACTTGACCGAGCAGGCGCTCCGCGCGTCCGTCCCCGTACGTGTCGGCGACGTCGAAGAGGTTCGCGCCGTGCTCGACGGCGCTCCGCATGCCGTCGAGCCACTCACTGTCGGGAACCGCGTGAGGTGTCATATCTGAGCCGATGGACCGGCAGCCCAGGCCGAGGGGGTGTACGGCAAGGCCAGGTGCAAGACGTCGCGGCGCCAGATCCAGGCAGAGCGGCTGGGCGAGTGCGTCAAGCAGGGGGCCGCCGTCCTGGAAGTGCCGGCCGGGCGCGGATGCCCGCATCACCGGGTGAAGCAGGCGCTCAGGATGGCCAGATCGCGGACCCACGCCGTCCACCGACATCTCCTCCATCGATTCCTTGATCCGCTGTCAACCGCCTACTTGGGCCAGTCGCCGTGGTGAGGGCCCCGCGCCCGCAGCAAGCGATCCGATGTCACCCAGGGTCCTACGGTGCCTGCTGCCAGCTGGGCACCACCAGGCTGTTGGGTGGCCATCTGGTGGACATCTCCACCTACGGCCAGCCATGTACAGAATCCTAAACTAGGACAAATAACTCTCATTGATGACGATCTCCGGCGTTCGCAGCCCGAAGATGGCCGTCAGATGGCCACCCAACAGCCTGGTGATGTCCGCCCAGCTGGGGCCACGGTTGGTTCGTTCTCCGAAGCCGCCAGCAGCGGGCCTCGACGGCCGACCCCCGGGGGTGAGTCCCACATGTCCCTACTGCCCGCACGAGGCGGGGACGGCCGGCACCCCACTTGGGCAGCCCGCGTTGGCGAAACCTGGGCTGTCCAAGGGACTTGGGTGCGGCCGCCGCACCGGCTGGACCCTCGAGGACCTTCGACTTGACTGCCACCAACGCTCCCCCCATCCCCACTTCAGAAGGCGTGCACCAGTGACCGCTTCTGCCCTTCCCGCCCGAGCCCAGTTCACCTCGGGCGGTGCCGACCAGCTCAGCCCCACCGGCTCCCGGACGGCGCCGGACGCCCTCGGTGTACAGCCCAGCTGGGTACCGATGGCGGGCACCGCCTCATGGCGTGTCGACGTCGGCCGCTATTTCGAGGCGGTGCGCTGCGGAGCCGAGGCCGGCGCGCTGATCGCCGATCGGCTCGGCAGGACCTGCGGTCCGGTGATCGCCAGTCCCGCCGCCAACTTCTACGACTTCCTCCTGCCCCGGGGTACGAGGGTGGACAGCGACATTCCGAAGGCGTGGCAGCTGCCGACGGGTACGCCGATCAGGGTGCCGCCGCTGTCCGCCGCCTCGGGCCGGTTCCTGCACTGGGTCGTACCGCCCGGGGGCACCACCACGGCCGAGAGCCTGTACGCGGCGGCGGTCGCCGCCTTCGGCCGACCGGAGCGTCCCACCTGGCAGGAGCCCGTCCGGCGGCGTCGCCGCTCTCACCACCACGGCTGACCAGCCCACCTGTCCCATCGCGCCTCGTCCATCAACCCGAAGGAGTCCCGCCGTGTACCCCCACGTCCCGGTCGTTCCCCGCGAGGGTACGGCCCCCACCACCTCCTCGAAGCAGGACACCGAGACAACGTTCGCCGCGCTCGAACAGGGCTGGGCGCTGCACGCGAGCGGCCCTTTGACCTTCCATGAGGTCCACTGCCTCCCGGCTCGCCTCACCGCAACGGGGCGTGCCGCATGATCACCGCGGCCCATGAGGTGGCGCAGCCGGACGCCGTGGAGGAGTTCGGCGGGATCGAGCTGGATCTCCACCGGCCGCAGTCCGCGCGGGTCGAGGACTACCTGCTGGGTGGGATCGGTAATTTTCCAGCGGATCGGGAGGAGGTCGGCCTGCTGTGGGGTTGGGAGCCCAAGGCTCAGCGGGCCGCGCTGCAACGTAAGGCCTTCCGGAAGGCGGTGCTGGCCTGGATCGGGAGCTGTGGTCCGATGCAGATCCTCGATCTCGGGTGCGGGTTGTCGTTGCCGCACTGGTGGGGCAGGGCATTGCCGGGATCGGTCCATCACCGGTTGCTCGGTGAGGTCCACGAGCTGGCTGCACCTGGTTCGAGGGTGGTCTACGTCGATCGGGACCCGATCGTGATGTCGCACGCCCGTGCCCTGCTGAGGGGGAATGGCACGTCGGAGGTCCGGCATCTGCGTGCCGATCTCGCCGAGGTGGGGGCGGTGCTGGGCAGCGGGCTGATCTCGTCGGGTGAGCCGGTCGCGCTGACGCTGTTCGACGTGCTGCACGAGGTCGAGGACGCGCGCCGGGTGATGGCCGCGTACACGGAGGTCGCGGCGCCGGGGAGCCTGCTGGCGATCAGTCACCGGAGTCTGGACGACGTCAGGGACAGCCGGCGCGTCCTGGGACGTACCGCGATGCAGCTGCCGTTCTTCGCGCGGTCCCGGGAGGAGTTCACCGCGCTGTTCGACGGCTGGGAGCTGCTGGGGCCCGGTGTCGTCCCCGTTCAGCGGTGGTCCGCCTCGCTGGCGCCGGGCAGTCCCCGGCTGGCTCGGGCGGCGGGTGCCTACGGCGCGGTCGCGCGGAAGCGGTAGGGACCTCGTGCAAGGAGCAAGTGCGGTTGTGTCGTTTCCGGCCCGGCCGGTGTGGCTACCGGCGCACGTCATCGGTCTCCTGTGCGGGCGGGTGTTCGAGGTCCTGCGGATCGATGACGGGCCCGCCGCAGCGGTGCTGGCGGCAATCGGCCCGGACTGCGGGCCGGTGATCGCGACCAGGCTCGGTTACCACGGCCTCCTGCTGCCGCCCGGCGAGTTCCTCCGCCAGCGGGTGCCCCGGGCACCCGGCGTTCGCCCGATGCCCCCGGAGGCACGCGTCCACATTCCGCCGCTGACGGCCTCGCCGCACGAGGGTATCCACTGGCTGGTGCCGCCGGGAGCCGGGACCACCGACCTGGCCGCCGTCGCGAACGCGCTGGCCGAGCACTTCGCGCATGGCGTCCCGGGCCGGCGGTGCCCACCGCGGCAGCCACAGCGTCGCTGACCGCCCCTTCAGCACGTCGAGAGAGAGGAGAAACTGGTGACCGTCCTGAACTGCCAGCATGAGCCGAACTGCCCTATTCCGGAAGCACCCGACGCTGCCGCTGCCCAGATCATGATGTCCCACCCTGAGCAGGGCTGGATGATCCTGTGCAACGGGACCCTGCTGTTCGAGGACGGAGGCGCCCTCTCCGTGCTCGGTGAGGGCGCCCAGCCCCGCTACCAGAGGGGCACGGCGTGACCGACACCCTCGTACCGCCGGCCGCGATGCCGGATCCGGTGCAGCGCACCGCCGACGCGCGGGGCCTTCCCGTCGCGGTGCTGGTCTCGGACACCGCCGTGCGCGCCCATGCCGGTCGCGCCGCAGCGAGCGACGCCTCGTACTCCAGCTGTCGCGCCGGCCGCCCTGCCGATGCCGGCGGTGGCCTGATGGGACGCGCTCCGCTGCCCGTGGACCAGGCCCCCGTGCCGTACGTGACGATCCGCCACGGCGAGGCCCCGCAGAGGCCCCCGGTCGTCTACACGACCAACGGCCACGGGGTATCGGTCGGGATCGGCTACGCCGACGAGCGGGACGAGGACCGCGATCGTCGCGGCGTCCTGTGGGAGCGGCTCACCGCGAACCCGGACGGTGCGCCCCGTTACCGCTACACCCACGCGAGGCGGCAGGGCGAATGCCTGGACGACCTGCGCTGCCAGGTGACCTACGCCGACGCGGACGAGAACGAGCTGGGGGTGCTCTTCCTTCTGGAAGACGCCTGGTCCCGCGCGGACATACCGGCTGGCTGGCCGGAGGGCGTCAGGACGCTGCACCCGCCGCTGTCGCTGGAGGGCGCGGCCTACTCCGTGCTGGCATGCCGCCACCTGGTCAAGGGCTGGACCGCGGTGCGGGTCGCTGACCCGGACGTCGAGTTCGGGTACCGCGGCACCCTCTACCGACCCTCCCCGGACGGTCCGATTCCCTTCCGGAGCGCCGCCATCGCCTACGACGACCCGCGGGTGGGCTGGCTGGTCGCCGCCGCCCAGGAAGCCGTCCTGCACGGCTGCACGATCGTCGATCTCGCCGCCGACCTTGAGCAGGCCGGCCACACCGATCTCGCCCGCCAGGTCGCCGCCGCCTACCCCCAGCAGCCCCGTCCGCGTGCGTCCGTCACCCGCTGACTACTCCCCTGGAGCTCCACCGTGCCGTGCGACCTGGTCACCTCGACCGCCCCGCCGTACACCGGATCCCCCACCGGCCCGGTGCGGATGCCCACGCCGCTGCCCGCCGCGAACCCGGGCACCGTCACCGGACGGCAGAGTGTCGAGGCGACGCTCGATGCGTGACATTGCCGGCCTTCCGGGCCCGGAACCCCTGGGCCGCGGTGGCCGAGCGGCGGGCGCCGTCCTGCTCGGGCTGTGCCTGCGAACCGCCCGCGCCGACCGGATGCTGCGCCATGGCGCGACCACGGCCGGCTGCTCAGCTGACTACCTTCGGCGCGTCGAGACCGGCCTGGCTGTCCCCAGCCCGAGCCAGACCGCTGGACTGCTCGCGGCCTACGCAACCCCGGAGACGAGCGACCACTGGCCGGGCCTGATCGCTATCGCCGCGCAGCTGACGGCGTATCCGGAAAGCCGCGCGGCCTTCGCGGACTGCCAACCCGGATGGGCAGGGCGCCTGATGCTGGTCGCCGGCACAGCCGAGCGGGTGCGGGCGAGTGCCGCCCTGGTCGTCCCGATCGGGCTGCGCACCCGCACCTACGGCGCCGCCGTCGCCCAGTTCATGGACGAGGTAAGCCCTGCGGATCGCACCGCCCTGACCACACCGCTGTCGCGCACCGTTCTCACGGACGGTCCGCCGTGGACGGTGGTCCTCGGCGAAGCCGTCCTGCGCCAGGGCGCCAGTCCCGGCTTGGCAAGGCAGATCCGGCACCTGGTCCATCTCGCCGAGAGCACCGAGGTACGGGTCCAGGTCGCGACAGCCGCCAGCGGCGGCCATCCCACCACCGAACTGGTCGAACTCCTCCTTCCCGGCCCGGTCGGCACCGTGCTGGTCGTCGAGGTCAAGCACCACGGAGCGCACTACCGAATCGGCGGATCGGACTCAGCCGAAGAACTCCGCCGCCTCGTCGACCGCTGCGCGACCCGGGCACTGGACCCGCAACCGAGCCTGAGCATGCTGCGGCGTACGGCCTCCGAGCTCACCGCCGCGGCGAGCATCCGCCCCGCGTGGTGACCACGGCAATCCCCGTCCATCCCCGGTAGCCATCGCCCACATCGCCGCCCGGCCACCACCGACCCTCACCAGGACACCGCCATGAACCGCATCCCACCCACCCCGGAACCGACGCGCGAGGAGCGTGCGGCCGGACTTAGGGCCACCGTCCCCGCCGACGGCTCCATCGTCTGGGCCACCGTCCTGTGCGCACCCGGCACCATCGAGGACGTCGCGGCCGAGCGGGACCGGGCAGGTTCCCGATGAACACCGCCATGGCTCGCCCTGCCGGTGCGCCCGCTCCGCTCGACGACGCCGCGTCGCAGGCCTGGGCACGGCGCATGGCGGGACCGCTGACCGCCGAGGAGATCGCCGAGCAGCTCGGCTGCGACGTCGTGGAGGTGACGGGCGCCCTGACCCGCCTGCGCAGGGCGGCCGACGTCCGGTCCCGGACCGCACTGGTCGCCGCCCACACCCTGGCGGGCCACCTGACGGCGCACAACCTCGGCGCACCGGGCCTCGACACCATCGGGGACCTCGGCCCCGAGCAGTTGGTGCTGCTGCGTCTGTCGGCGGGCTACAGCACCGCCGACATCGCGGCCGAGCTCGGTACCTCCCGGGCCACTGTCAGCAACTACCGCACCGACCTGCTGGCCAGGACCGGTCTCGCCGGCGTCCACCAGGTCGTCGGCCTGGGTTGTCTGGCCGGGATCGTGCGTCCGGCCGACGTGTATCCCGACCGCGAGTACAACGTCACCGCGCCGCCGCCCGCGTACCTGGCGACGCTTGTCGACCGTGCCCGGTGTGCGCTGGCGGACACGGGCCGGGCGCTGGTGGTGGCGCCGCGCGCCGAACAGGCCGGGCTCGCCCGCGCCGTCGCCGGCCGCGAAGCCGGCGCCGGCACGCGGGTCCTGGCCGTCACCCCGTACGGCGAGCACTGGACCAGCGACGTGGCGACGCTGGCCGCGACGCGCAGCGAGGCGGGGCACGTCGTCGTCCTCCTGACACGGTCTGAAGCCGAGCGGCCGGGCCGCCCGCCCACGCCGCCGGGGGCTTCCGTCGTCACCAGCCTGCGGGGGATGCGCCGTCTGGTGGGCACGACCCTGCCCGCCACCGTCATCACGACACCCGCGGGCCTGGAGATCCTGGCCGCCGCCCACCCGAGCCGTCCCTTCGATCTCTCGATCGCGCTCGACGACCACCTGCCACAGGTGGGGGAACGGGTCGGCCGTCACCCGACGTGCCCACCGGTGCGCGCCGTGCTCCGGCTGACGTCCACACCTCGCCTCACAGCCACCGGCCGCACGCGCCACGAAGGCTGCGATCCGTACACCACCGGCCCCATCACCGCCAAGCTGACGCCACGCCAGGCCGTCGAGGCGGCGCGGTTGCGTCCCTACCGCATTGCGGCCGCGGCGGCACCAGGCCCGCGGGGCGAGGGCCTAGGCGACTTGGTCCTCGCCCTGGCGAGCACCCACCACCTGGCGCGGGTGGTCGTCCACGGCACGAACGATCGGGACGCCGCACGGCTCGCCAAGGCGATCACCGACGGCGACGGCCGTCACGACGGCGGGGTCCAGGTCGACGTCCTACCCGCCGGCCATGACGCGGAACACAGCGCGGTGGTGTCGCGCTTTCGGCACGGTCCGCACCAGCTGCGGGTGCTGGTGACCGGCGACCGGCTGCCCGCAGGCCTGGACGCGGACGCCGTCATCCACACCACCGGTGAACTGCCCGCAGCCCGAACCGCCGCCATCGTCGAAGCAGCGCTCACCCCCGCCGACCCGGGCAGACAGCGCCCGCTGCTGCTCATCGTCGCCGACAGCACCGCGCACGGCCGCTGGGAGGCCCTCTCCACGCTCACCGCCGCCCTCGCCGCCCTCGACCCGGACCTGAAGAAGGACCTGCGTCGCGCCCGCACCATCGGCGGCGGCTGGCCTGGCCTGGAGCTGGCGCTGCCGCTGCCCGCCGGCGCCGATGAGCAGCGTGCCCGGGCGGTCTGCGCGTGGGCGGACACCACCGTGGCCGAGGAGATGCGCGACACCGCCGAGCGTGCCCGTGCCACCGACACTCTCCACCCTGACCTTCTGTCTCCCACGGGCCTGCGGCTCAGTGCCTGGCGTGCCGTACGGCGGACCGCCGCCCTGCCGTCCGGACCGCCCTCGAACCGGCCCCTGCCCTCCACCTCCTCCCGGGACACCGCATGAACCACACCGCCATCCCCGTCTTCCCTTTCCCGTCCGCCTCCGCCCGGCGGAACACGAAGGACACCGCCGCGATCGCGCGCACGCTCACCGCCGACACGGACTCCCTGGACTGGGCGGCGCTGCTGTGCGGGCCCGGCACGGTGGAGCAGATCGCCGCCGGCCAGCGCCTGCCCGTCGAGCTGGTTCGGCGGGCCGCCGAAGGACTGATGCAGCGCAACGCCCTGCTCACGCGTCCTCAGCTCGCCGCCGCCTACACGGCCGCGCAACTGGTCCCCTGCGGGGTGCTGTCCCTCCACGGAGAGAATCCGGCCGACCTCGGCCGGCCCGCCCAGGCGTTGTTGAGGCTCCTCGCCCGCCGCACCCCCCGGGAGGCCGCCGCCGAACTGGGGCTGACGGCCGGCACGGTGAACGTACGCATCCGGCGCCTGCTCGACGACCTGCAGGTCGCCACCCTCCAGCAGGCCACCGCTCTCGCCGCGCACCGCGGGACCATCCGCCCGTGGGACATCCGCCCCGACACCCGCCTGCCCCTTCCCATCCCGGTGCTCCCGGAGGCGCTGCGCCCGGCCGTCGAGGCGATCGCCGCCGTACTGGCCGGCGCCCCGCGCCGGGCGGCCGCGCAGATCCCCCGCTCCGAGCAGCAACAGGTGGCGACGGCGGTCGCGCACGCCCGCTTCGGCACGACCCGGATCCTGGTCGTCGCCCCGTCCGGGCCCGCGTGGGAGTTCGCGATGCAGGAGTGGGGCACCGCCCGGCGGCACTCCGGCGCTCTGGCAGGCCTCCGGCTGTCCGACCGGCTCCGGGGCGGACGCAAGGCCCTGACCGAAGGGCTGCCGGCCGTGTCCTCGCTACGTGCCCTGCTCGACCTCGCCGGCACCACACAGCCGGCCACCGTCGTCGCCACGCCCGAGGCACTGCCCCTCGTCACCGCCCTCCACCGCACGCCCGGCGCCGCACGCTGGGACCTGATCGCCGACGCCGACCGCACCGGCCGACGAGGCGCGCCGGGATGGCAGGTGTGTGCCGACGAGGTCCTGCCCGCCGCCGCACGCCTGTTCCTGACCTCCACCGCGCCGCACCGGCTGCCCGAGGGCGCCGGCGCGGTCACGGTCGCACGCTCCGCCGCAGGGGCCGCCGCGACCGGGCGGGTGCGCGGCCACCGGCTGCTGGCCGCCGCCGCGCCGCCCGGAACCGCAGCGCCAGCGCCCGCAGACGTGGCGGGCCTCGTCCTGGAAACAGCGCCCCGCCACGGGTTGCGCCGCCTCCAGGTCGTGTGCGCGACGCCAGAGCAGAGCCGGAAGCTGGCCACGGCGTTCGACGCCGTGGCCGCCGGTCTGACCGAATGGCAGCGCCCAGCCTCCCTGTGGACGGGGGTGATCACCCCCGGCACAGGAGCCGAGGAGCGCCACGGCGCGGTGCGGCACTTCGCCGCGGGCGGCGCGAGCCTCCTCGTGCTGATCACGTGCGAGCCGGTGCCCGCCACGGGAGCCGACGCTCTGCTCGTCCTGGAGTCCGCCGACGAACAGATGGCGGCCGAGGCCATCGAGTGGGCGCTCCTCGCACGCGACAGCGCAGACGCCGCCCGTCCCCTGATGGTCGTCGTCCCCCTGCCCGGCGACCACCTTGCGAGCGGCGGGCAGGACGGCGCCACGCAGCGGGCCGCCGGCCTGGTGCGCGCCTGCGCGCTGTTGGACCCGGCCCTGGCCGAGCGGACCAGGCAGCACCCGGCCGGCTCCGCCTCGCCCTGGATCCAGTCCGGCCCCGGCGTGCCCCGCCATCACCTCGCGCTGCTCGAGGACGCCGCCCGCGACCTCGCCGGGAAGGGGGCGTGAGTACTGTGTCGATCACTCTCGGCACCCAGCCGGGCACCATGCACTCCCACCTGCCAGGACCGGCCGTAGTCCGCGGGCGCCTGGCCGGCCTGCTGGCCGCCTGCGACCTCACCTGGCCCCAACTGGCCGCCCGCAGCGGCCTGACCCTGGACCAGCTGGCTCCCTTCCGGGACGGTCGGGCGGTCCCGTCCCACAAGCGGCTCGCCACAGTGCTGGCCGCGGTGGGTGCCGAGGTGGAGCTCAAGTCGCTTCTGACCCTGGCCCGGACGGATGCCGACACCGTCACCGATCGGATGCCCGGCTGGGCCATCCGGCTGGCCGGTGCGCTGAACAGTGCCACGGGCTGGCGGGCCGGCGGCGGCAGTGCGATCCCGCTGGGACTGCGCACCACCGACCACCACACCTTTTGGATCAGGACGGTGCCGCCCACCGTGCCGGATGCCGAACGCGTAGCCCTCGCCGCCCTCGCGACCACGGTGCCGACGTCGGCCGGGCGCCGGACCGCATACCTGGACCAGGCGATCCTTCATCAGCCCACGGGTGGCCCCTCAACTGCCGCTTCCCAGCTCGTCCATCTCGTCGAACTCGCACGTTCCAAGCAGGTGGACCTGCGCCTCGTCGAGGGCCCGCACACGGGTACTTCTCTCATCGAGATCACCACGACTGCCAGGAGCCTGCTGGTGGTCGACATCGCCGCCGACGGCGTCCGCTACCGCACCGGCGCCGCCGCAGCGGATGCCGGGCTCGCCCTGGACACCCTCGCCCACCGCGCAGCGCCCGCCCACACGAGCATCAGCCAACTACACATCGCGGCGCAGTGGATGCACGTCCGCACCACCCCCCGCCGCGTGAGGTCCCGGCGACCGGGAGGAACCCGGTGACCGCGGTACAGACCGCATCCGCGTACCCGGCCCACCACCGGGCCGAGGTACCGCAGACGCCGGCCAGGACCGGGAGGGCCGCGCGGCTGCTGATGACCGGGCCGCGCACCGCGCTCACCGTCCAGGCCCGGCACGCCGTCGGCGCCGCCGCCCGTGCACTGGTGATTCTGCAAGGTGGCGACATCGCCCACGCGCTCTCCCATTGGCAGCCCTCCGCGGCGCCCGGTGCCCGGCTGGTCGGGGTTCACGGGTTCGGCGAGCGCGTCGCAGTCGGTCGTGCCCCGGCCGGCAGCACGCTGCACGCAGACCCCGTCGCCGTGGCGCGCGAACTTCGCGAGCCGGGGCCGGCGCTGGCCGTGGCCACGCTCGCGGGCGCCGAGGTCGTCGCCGACGCGCACCGCGCGCACCGGCTCGGGCCCTGGCAGCTGCTGCTGGTCGAAGACGTCCTGGCACTCCAGGCCACCGGAACAGCAGCCGGTGACCTGCTGTCGGACGCCGCTGTCCCGGCGGCACGGCGTCTGCTGCAGACCACCGTCGCCTCGATGGTCGACCAGGCCGGTCAGCTGTGGACCGCCCGTCCCGGCCCCCGGTACGGCCGGCTGTGCGAACTCGGCCCGGCCACCGCCCGCGGCTGGCGCCTGGAGCTGCCGCTCAGCGCCCCGGCACGGCCCAGCAGCGGAACCGGGCGTCTGGACGCCGCCGCCCGCCTTGCCCTCGACGTCGCGGCCCGGCCCGGGATCGGCCGTGTCGCGGTGTACTGCCCGGACGAGGCCACCGCCCGCAGGTTCACCGCCCGGGCCGACACCCTGCCCGATCCGCTGCGCCGACGCGGACCCCGTCCGGTCGTGTGTCTGACCGCTGCCCAGAGCCCGTACGAGCGCGCGCAGATCCTCGCGCGCCTGGCCCGCGACAGCCATGCCGTCGTCGCCACCTGCTCGCCTTTGTCGACGCCGGTGGACGCGGTGATGCTGCTGGCACCCGGCCGGATGCCGTGGACGGTACTCGCCGCGCTGGAGCGCGGCCTCGCCCACCCGGGGACCGACCTGCTCGTACTGCCCGGGCCGCTCGAACTCGCCGCCGCCGGCCGCCGCGACGCCCATACCGACCTCACGGACGCCGCCGTCGTCTTCAGTACCCTCGCCGCCCTCGACCCCTCGTTGCGCCGAGCCCTGGCCCACACCTCCGGTGCGCGCACCGCTGATCCGTGGACGCCGGGCGGCGCCCTGGACCGGGTCGTCCTGCCGGACGGGCTGTCCCCCGCCCTGCGCCGCACGGTCTCCCGCGTGCTGCTCCTGGCGGACACCCTCCGCACCAGCCCCGGCCGACGTTCCAGCGACCTTCGCGGCACTACACCCACCTCACCGAAGGCCGACGGCAACCCGGCACTGCCCGGGACGCCGCCCACGGTCGGCCCCACATGCCGCGCCACCTGACCACCCATCACGGCCGGGCGCCCCGGCCGGCCGCTCCCACCCACCTAAGGACCCCCGTGCACGCCCACGCCTACCCGAACGCACGCCGGATCGAAGACCACGCCCTGATCGGCAACATGCAGACCGCCGCCCTCGTCCACCGGGACGGGACCGTCGACTGGATGTGCGCCCCCCGCTTCGACTCGCCGGCCGTGTTCGCCGGCCTGCTCGGCACCGACGACCACGGCGCCTGGAACCTGGCCCCCGCCACCGACCTCCCGCGCCCGGCCGACCGCCGCCGCTACCGGGGCGACTCGCTGATCCTGGAACAGGAGTGGGACACCCCCGGCGGCACCGTCCGGGTGGCCGACTTCATGCCCGCCGCCGTCCGTGCCGGAGCCGACCCGGTGCCCCGCATCGTCCGCATCGTCGAAGGTCTCACCGGCACCGTGCGGGTGCGCTCCACCCTGCGGCCCCGCTTCGGCTACGGCCGCACCCGACCCGCCATCACCCGCCCGGACACCGCACCCGGCACCCCGCACCGACTGACCGCGGTCGCCGGTCCCGACGCGATATGGCTGGACAGCGCCCACCACCACGCCGACACGAACGCCACCCTCACCACCGAGTTCACCGTCACCGCCGGCGAATGGACCGCGTTCGTCCTCACCTACCGCGAGTCCCACCGCGGCGCCCCACCCATCGTCGGCCCCGACCACCAACTCGCCCGCACCACCGACTTCTGGCACGAGTGGGCCGCGCAGTGCACCTACCAGGGCCCCTACCGCGAGGCCGTGATCCGCTCCCTGATCACCCTCAAGGGCC
>NZ_JBIWAP010000069.1:0-23238 GCF_044760075.1 Kitasatospora sp. NPDC098663
ATCCGCCGGCGCTCGTCGGCGTCGTTCAGGTCGGTCACGGGCTACCAGACCCGTAACGGGTCTTCCGTCGGGGTAGAGCATCTCCTCTCCCGGCGCGTGGTGCGCGGCAGGAACGAGGCCCGCTGCTTCGAGGTGTGTGTCGTAGCCAATTACGCCCCCTGGCACCGCAGACCTCCCGGATCTCGCATATGAAGGAGCGCACCGATGATCCACCCCCATCCAGAAGCGTCCAGCTCTGACGAGTTCAAAGGCTTCAACGAAGCCCGGCGCATCATGTGGTGCCATGAGGCTCGTACGCGCGTGTACGAGCGGTTCAAGCAGACGAGCTTCATCGGTGACACAAACG
This sequence comes from Kitasatospora sp. NPDC098663, assembly GCF_044760075.1. Classification (NCBI taxonomy): domain Bacteria; kingdom Bacillati; phylum Actinomycetota; class Actinomycetes; order Kitasatosporales; family Streptomycetaceae; genus Kitasatospora; species Kitasatospora sp. NPDC098663. The sequence continues at coordinate 347 of NZ_JBIWAP010000069.1, forward strand.
TTGCAGCGGTCCACGTCGACAACACCACCAGGGCAGACCGCGTGTTCCTCGTGGCGTTCGACAAGGCCGGCCAGCAGGTCGGCGTGGACACCCTCTACATCGACGAGCCGAATCAACACCTCGACATCGCGTCCGAGTTCGACCACGACTTCACCGGCATGGACGTCGTACCGGACTCTCAGCTTGACCAGGCCATCTCTCGTGAGAACGGCTGGGTGGTCAACCTGAAGGTACTGCGCGAGTACGAGCCTCTGGCCGATCGCCGGGCCACGCAGCGCGCGGTGTTCCTGGCGCATCTGCAGGACATGATGAGGAACGGCGAGGTCCGCGGATTCCTGTTTGGTCGGGGTGAGTCCGGTGACGCTGATGCGGCGTGAGAGCCCACGACCTCGTACCTCAGGCGACCCCGTCGGCCAGGCTGCCGGCGGGGTCGCCTGATCTCTGACGCTGTTGCAGTGCCGTACTTCCGCAACCGGGAGGTCGGTGCGGCTGATCCTGGTGTCGAACCCGGGCCGAGTGCTCTGCGGGGAGGCATACCAAGGACCGGCTCACGCCGGTCCCGGGTGACTCCTCGCGGCGAGCCCAGCGGGGCCACGCCGTTCGTCTCGACACCGTCGACTTCCAGGAGCGGCGACCATGAGCATGCCGGAGCCGACGACCTCACGGTCCAGTTCACAGCAGCCGCGCTGGCGCTACCCCGGAGAAACCATGCCCTGGCAGGCCCCTGGGGGGAGTCCCTGCCGCACGGTCCGGCGTTGGGATCAGGCCGGGTTTGGGATCGCAGCCCTCGTCCCCCGGTGGGCGGCACTATGCTCCCGTTCCGGATGGCGTCCGGTCCATGAACGAGGAAGTCGAGCGCTGGTGCATCTGCGCACGCGACTGCTGAACCGGCAGGCCCGCAGGGGAGCAGAGTCCTCTACCTGAGAAGACGACGATGCCCTGACTGCCTCGTGGCGGTCAGGGCATCGAATCAGGCTCGGCCCGCGGCAGTTCCGTCCCGCCGCGTCGTCACACCTGCGGGATGAGCAGTGAAGCCCCCGCGTAGATGAGATCCGGATTCTGGATCTTGTTCGACTCGACCAGAATGCCGATTGGCACCCCCGTCGCCCCCGAGATCGCGGTCAGCGTATCGCCTGGCTCGATGGTGTACGGCTTCGCCTTCGACGCGGGCTTCTCCGCGGCCGGTGCGCCCGATCCGTTGGGCTCGCCCTCGTCGCCGCGACCGGGTGCCGGATCCTGACGTGCACCTCTCTCGTCATGCTTCCCCGTGCCGTCCTCGCTCGGCCGCTGGGCACTGCCGCTCCCGTCGTTCTTCTCGCCGGGATTCCCCGGCGCCTCGACCGGGGCGTGATTGCCCTGTAGCGCCTGGATGAAGCCGCCGTCGGACGTCGCGAGCTGTGTCAGGCCCCATCCGGCGAAGAGCGCCGCTCCGCCCACCATGACGCTGGCGGCGATGACGGGTCCGTTACCGAAGCCCATCGGGCCGACGGGACTCCTGGCAACTGCTCTCTTCTGCGCCGACGGCTTCAACGCCGTCCCCACCGGCCTCTGAACCGTAGCTGTCATCCCTGTCTCAACTCCCCTTCGAATAGCGCAAACAGTCATTCATGTCCGACACCGCCATCCTACTCGTAGTCCAATCGAAGTTGATATGATAAGGGGTTGAATGGCAGTCCGAATAGCACCCAATAGGCCCCGATGGCCCCCCTGAACCGCCGACCGTCAGACCGCCAGCCCGTCAGACCGAACGAAGGAACCACACCACCATGGCCAACTACGCCATCTCTGCCGGCCAGATCGCCGAGGGCAAGACCGTCTTCATCCGCGGGAAGCTCGGCTTCGCCGTGCTCGCCCGCCTCATTGAGGGTGCCGAGCTCGTCGCCACCGACGAGCGCAGGACGAAGAACGGTATGAGCCCCGTCGGCAGGCCGCACATCACCGCGACGATCACTCATGCCGAGGTCCAGTTCGCCGATCCGAACAACCCCACCCTCGAAGAGCAGTTCGTCTCCGAGCGCCGCTTTGCCTCCCCGAAGCGGCCCGAAACCGGGCCGAACTACTCCATCGACTCCAAGGGCAGCACCCTGCCGGTCATAGCGATCCCTTCTCCGAAGGGTGACGGCACCTACGACCTGGACGAGTCCGGCCAGGAGCTCGCGCAGGGCCTCGACGTCACGCTCGTGCTGCGCACCTACAAGCCGAAGAACTTCGCCAACCGGGGCCTGGCCCTCGAACAGGTGATCGTTCACGAGGAGCCGCGCTACTACAGCGCCGGCGGCATCGACCAGGCCGAGCTGGCTGCACGTGGCATCGTGCTCAACGGGACACCGCGCCCCGTTCAGGTCGCTGTTGCCCCTGTCGCCGCGGTCCCGGTGGCGACCGAGGTCGAGGACGGCCTGTCCTTCCCCGCCCCGCAGCCGACGTCCGCGCCTGTGGCCGTGGCCGCGCAGGCTCCGGTTCAGAGCGCCCCGGCGACCGTTGCTCCTGCTCCTGCTCCTGTCGCCGTCCTGGAGCAGCAGGAGAGCCTGGAGCAGAAGCTCGCGCGTCTCGAGTCCGAGAACGCCGCCCTCAAGGACGCCGGTTCGGCCGTGGGTTCGCCTGTGGCCACCGGACCCTGGGACGGCTCCGGCCCGGCACAGCAGGCGGGGATCACTTACCAGGGCTGATCCCCGTTGACCATCGACAGGACCGCCGTGCTGCGCTGATGCGGGTACGGGGGTCCTGTCATTCTCCTTCCCTCCTGACCCGATCGAGAGTGCGCGTCCCACGATGACTCCAGCCGACCCTCATGCCTGGTTTCCGCAGTTCTACGGCAACCCCGCGATCCGCACGCTCGCCAGTGCCTGTCGGTGGACCATCTCCGGACAGATCGGGGAGGAGACCCCCGGCGATCCCTCCAAGCCGCCGAAGCGCAAGGTGCCGATCGACGTACGGCACCTGCTGGACGGCTGCACGTCCAGCTGCCAGCACGCCGGCCCACTACGCGGAGCCTTCGCCCTGGACGAGACCTGCCTGCTGACCCTCGACGAACTGACCGCGGCGATTCCGAACGCCGCGAACACCGCCTTCTACCTCCAAGCCCAGACTGACGGGCTGCTCGTCCTCGATATCGAGGCCGGCTGCCCGTCAGGTGTGGCCGCAGACCTGCTGCGGCTGCCGGGCAGCCTCTACTCGGAGCTGTCGATGTCCGGCCGGGGTTTCCATCTCGTCATGCCGCTGCCGAAGAACTTCCACGACTTCCCTGTAGCCGCCGGCAAGCGCGTCCTGCGCGAGGAACACGGATGGTACGAGCTGCTCCTGGACCACTGGTCGACCTTCACCCGCCAGCCGGTGCCCGATCGCATCGTTGCCCGTGCCAGCGCAGCAACTACCGCGCCGGCCTTCACCTCCATCGAAGACCTCTACGCGCAGCTGGCCGTGAACGCCAGCGAGAGCTCCGGTGCTTCCGCATCAGTTGTAGACACCGCCGAGGACATGCCCGACATCCCGTACTCGCAGGCCATCGTTGAGCAGGCCGTGGCCAGTGCACGCCACCAGCTCCGGGACCCTGGCGACTTCAACCAGGACATGTCCCGCTGGGAGTTCTCGGTTCTCGCGTCGCTCTACGGCTGGATGCGGACGCAACTGCGCGCCTACAGCGCCCTCGGAGTCGAGTATTCGGCGGGCGAAACCGCGTGGTTGCTCTACAAGGCGGCGCTCGACGTCATCCCCGCGCGCCCCAAGCACAGCGAGCGACGCAACGGCCGGCCCTTCCTCCTCGACCGGGCGGCTGCGCTCGTGGCCGACCGAGAGGCCCGCTCCTCGTCAGCCAACTGACGCTTGGTGCCTCTTCCTGCTGCTGCTTCTGTTCCTGGTTCGTCTGCTGCTTCTGGCAGCGGGTGGAGCGGGGGACGGTTGCTGCGGCGGGGCCGATGACAGGTGGGACCTGTGCTGGATCGCGCGGAGCGCGATCGGGTGGCGATGTGCAGCGGGGCTCCATCACGACCCGTGGCGGGAGTGCAGGTCTCAGCCGGGTTCCGACGGCTCGGCACGCGCCACAGGACCGTTCACGGCCTACGCGGCCTCGGCGTCGCCGAGGGCAGCAGCGCCGTCCTCCGTCGTCTCGTCCTCTCCCACGCACAGAAAAGACAACGACATGAAGTTCAACGACACTCTGACGACCCTCATCAAGCAGGCCCTTGAGGTCGGCGCGACGCCCGCCCTCATGGGCGAGCCCGGCATCGGCAAGTCCAGCTTCGTGGAGGCCCTGGCCTACTCCATGGGCACGCAGGCATTCACGCTGCCGTGCAACCAGCTCGCCGACAAGGCCGACCTCACCGGTGCGCGCCTGGTGCCGTACACCAAGGACGACGGCACGGAGAGCTACAAGCAGGTCTTCTACCCGCACCAGGTGATCCAGGAGTGCATCGACTACGCCGAGGGGCACCCGCGTGAATGGCCGGTCCTCTTCCTCGACGAGATCAACCGCACGACCTCCGACGTCACCTCCGGCGCGCTGACCTTGGTCACGCTGCGCCGCATGGGGGATGTCGGGCTGCCCAAGAACGTCCGCATCGTCGTGGCTGGCAACGACAAGGGCAACGTCACCTCGCTCGACGAGGCGAGCCTGTCCCGCTTCGCGATCTTCCACGTCGAACCCGACGCCGGCACCCTCATGTCCGTCCTCGGCGGCAACATCAACCCCTGGGTGAAGGCCGTACTCACCCAGTACCCCGCGCTCATCTTCCAGAAGTCGACGCCCGCGGCCATCGTTGCCGACGGCCAGGACGACGACGACAACGGCAACGTCACCATGGCCGAGCTGTTCGACGGCGGCGAGGAGATGAACCAGCTCACCACGCCGCGCACCATCGACAACCTGTCGAATTGGCTCAACGTGGCTGACCCGCAGGAACTGGCACGGTACCTGGCGACCCCGGTCCAGATCGGCGACCGCGAGACCTCGCTGCTGAACGAGGCCATCGAGGCCTACGTCGGGGACACCATGTTCACCACGCAGCTCGTGGCCACCATCGCCCAGGACCTGGCGAGCAACGCCGGGGGCGTGCAGCAGAACCGGGTGAACGTCCCGAAGCCGAACTGCTACCAGAGCCTGAAGGCTGCGGCGACCGTGACCGCTCAGGCCGCGCTCGTCTCGACGCTGACCGACAAAGAGAAGTCCGGATCGCTGCTGTACGCGCTCAAGGAGCGCGAGGACAACGCGCGCCTCATCGAGCAGCTGGCCCAGGCCATCACCCAGATCGAGCCGGAGCACACCCGCACGCTCATCGAGATGGTGACCAGCCAGCAGATCGACCGCCAGAACCTGGAGGCATTCATGGAGATCGACGCTCCGATCGTCAACCAGGCCAAGCCGGTCCTCTCGGCCTTCCTCTGATCGCTCGCTCACCGGTGGTGGGGGCCCCTGCGGCCTGCCGTCCTTGCTGCACCTCCCACCACCGGCGGCGCCAGGGCGCCGCCTTGTCCTCAGAAGGAGACCACGACCCATGACGATCACCGTAACGAACCAGAAGCCGGCCGTACTCGACGCACTGCACACGATCTCGTGCACCGGTGACTACGACCCGATGCCGGCGATCCGACAGACTCTCGTCGACCCGCTGCTGAAGCCGTTGAACCCCAACGCCCCGGCGAACATCACCGACGCCCGGGGTACTGATCTGACGGGGGACATCCCGGATCTGATCCTGAGCTGCCTCGGCGACACGCTGAACGTGACCAGCGAGCAGACGGTCAAGGAGGTGCTCGGGCAGACCCTGATCAACTTTGACCAGGGCACACCGCTGCCGGTCGCCGAGCTCTTCGCCGTCCAGGCCGGGCAGCAGAACAAGATGCCCGCGCCTTCCCCGCGGGTGCTCTACACCGCGCAGGCCGATGTCCTGCCGGCCGCTAAGGCCCTGCTGGCGGGGACCGGCGAAGAGAGCGCCTTCTTCGCCTCGGTCGCCTACACCTTCCACCCCGACACCCTCGGGTTCTGGTTCCAGTCCTCCGCGACGTTCGACGGCTTCAAGACCTGGCTGTCCCAGCAGACTCAGACGATGGCCAGCGCGCTGCCACCGGCCACCACCAAGCTGCTCAACGACTTCACGTCCCTGTCCCTGAAGGGGCTCACCGAGTCGCTGCTGGTGCGCAAGGACGACTCTGACGCCAACGACGAGCACTCCTTCGCCCGCGTGCTCGTGCACATGCTCATGAACTACGTAGAGCGGCAACGGGCGCGGGCCAGCCATCAGAACACCACCCTGGACACCGGCGTCCTGCCGTTCACGGTCGGGGAGCTGTTCTGCCCGCGCTCCCTTGTCCTCGTCAACGTCGAGGCCCATGCCCGGGCGACCGCGGCGAAGATCGCGGGGGAGTGGAACCTCATCAACCAGTCGCTGGCCTCGCCGGTGAAGGTCGTCTCGAACACGTCGTTGTCCAAACTCACGTCGCTGCCACGGGCCGCCGCCCGGGCCGCCGCTCTGGGAGCCAAACAGCATCCGGGACAACCCGGCGGCCGTAGCGCCCAGGTGGCGTTCCGCAAGCAGCCGCCGAGCAAGTTGGACCTGCTCAGGGACATCACCCGTGTGCTGCGCCGGATGGGCAAGGTCAACAAGTCGCAGAACATCTTCCGTACGACGAAGGCGACCTTCCTCAAGGCCAACCGCCGGAACCCGGACGACTTCAACAAGCCCGGCCGGATCACCTCGGTGCAGTACATGCCCGACCTGCACGTCTACATCGACACCTCCGGCTCGATCTCCGAGGAGAACTACCAGGAGGCGGTCATGATGCTCATCCGGATGGCCAAGAAGCTCAACATCAACCTGTACTTCAACTCGTTCAGCCACTTCCTGTCCCAGGAGGTGATGCTGCGCACGGAGAACAAGTCGACGGCTCAGATCTGGAAGGAGTTCCGCAGGATCCCGAAGGTGTCGGGCGGAACCGAGTACATGCAGATCTGGCAGTACATCAACGCCAGCCGGGTGCGCCAGCGCAGGCTCTCCCTCATGATCACCGACTTCGAGTGGTCGCCGCCGCGCCAGCGCCAGGACCACCCGAAGAACCTGTACTACGCGCCGTGCTCCGCCATGGACTGGCCGACCATGGTGGACCTGGCCAAGCGCTACGCCGACTCGATGCAGCACATCGACCCGACCATCCGGCAGAGGCTCCTCGGCATGGTCGTCTGACCCCGCGCCTCCCCAGAACCACCAAGAGCGGTGCTGTGTGGGCAACTCCGCTGACCGGCGCCGCTCTTGTCGATCCTGAATATCCCTCTCGCCCGTCACGGCGAGCAGCCGCACTGTGGAGGAACCTCCGATGCGGATCCCCGCGGATGTGCTCGCAGTCCTGTCAGGCCGTACCGAGGCTGATGGCCATCGCCTGACGCTCGTCGGCCCCCGCTTGCCGCCCACCCTGTACCGGCGTGTCAACGAGGTCCTCGAAGCGGTCGGCGGCCGGTGGACGAAGTCCGAGGTTGCACACCTCTTCCCCGTCCATGCCGCCGAGGCGCTCGCTCCAGCGCTCGCCACCGGTGAAGTCGTGACTCCGGGGGAGAAACGGACCCTCGCTCAGTACTTCCCCACACCCGCACCCGTTGTCGACCGGCTCATCGCCCTGGCCGCCCTTGAACCCGGCATGACCGTGCTGGAGCCGTCCGCCGGCTCCGGCGCCATAGCCACAGCTGCAGCAGCCGCGGCGCGATCGTGGACTGCGTCGAACGGGACCGCGAGTACGCCGCTGCCCTGTGCGATCAACATGTGGCACGACGGGTGCTGGTCGTCGACTTCCTCACGGTCCCGGTCGAACCCCGCTTCGACCGGGTGCTGATGAACCCGCCGTTCACCCGTGGCGCCGACATGGCCCACGTTGTCCACGCCCTACGGTTCCTGAAACCGAACGGGCTCCTGGTGTCGGTCATGTCGCGGACCGTCACTGAACAGACCGACAGCACGACAGCCTTCCGAAAGCTCGTGGAGCAGCGAGGTGGTCTCGTCGAAGCACTTCCGGCCCGGGCGTTCGCCCAGTCCGGGACGACCGTCGACACCGTCCTTGTCGTCATTCCTGCCACGCGTCCGGGCGGTGCGCGGCCCACGGTCTGGCCGACGCGTGACATCCCCGTTCGGGATACGGAGGAAGCCGGAAGCCCCGCCGACATCGCCGCGGAGATCGTCGCTGATCTTCGCAAGGCGATCGCCGCTTTCGAAGAGGTTGCCGACAGGCTCACCAGACCTGGGCCCACCACGGTGCCAGGCGATATCGAGGTCAGCCGGCCATGCCGCTCCTCGGAAACTGTCCGCGGCAGTGCTGCTTCTGACGACACCTGACTTTCCCTCTCACCCATCCATATCCCTGCTCGGGACACCGTGGCGCATCCACCGAGCGCGCCACCACGCCGAGCGACCCGCACCGAAGGAGGACCCGGTGGGTCTCAGCAACTTCACACCCGGCGGCTCCGACGACGACAAGGGCAACGGCGGTGGCGGCAGCTTCCCTCCGCAGGTCCCGTCATCGGCACTGCCGTCCAGCGGCGGCAGTGCCGATGACGTCAAGGAGCTCCTCGTCGACTACAACGAGAAGTTCAAGAACGCCGATCCGACCATGTTCCGTGACACGCTCATCGGGCAGGTCCTCTCGGTCATTATCAGCAAGACCAAGCCCAACACCCTGCTGGTCGGCTCCGCCGGCGTCGGCAAGACGAAGATCGTCGAGGACATCGCACGGCGCATCGCGCTCGGCGACACCCTCATTCCCGACCAGCTCAAGGACTACACGATCTACGAGCTGCCCATCACCAACATCATCGCCGGGACCGGCATCGTCGGCTCGCTGGAGGAGAAGGTCAAGGCGATCGTCGAGTTCGCCTCGGACCCCAAGAACAAGGCCATCCTGTTCATGGACGAGATCCACCAGATCACCGGAGGGTCCGGCAGCCACGGCGACGCCGTCGGCCGCAAGATCTCGCAGATCCTCAAGCCGGCCCTGGCCCGCGGCGACATGTCCGTCATCGGTGCGACCACCAGCACCGAGTCCCGGGCCTTCGACGAAGACCCGGCCTTCGCCCGTCGCTTCACCCGGCTCATCGTCGACGAACTGAGCGTGGAGCAGACCCTGGCCGTGATGAACACGGTCCGTCCCGGCCTGGTGGCGCACTACCGTCACCAGATCGGGGTCTCCGACGACGTCCTGGCCTCGGTGGTACAGATCGCCGAAACGAACTCCCGGGCCGGCCAGCACCGGCCGGACAGCGCCATCACGCTGCTCGACCGGGCGATGGCCGATCGGGTCCTGGAGCAGAAGAGACTCATCGTCCAGGCCGAGGCCGCCGGCGACACGGCACTCGCGCAGACCTTGCGATCCATGACGCAGGTGCCGCTGACGAACACCCGGGTGCTCGATGTGGCCAAGCGGCTGATGACCGGAAACGCCCAGCGCAAGGATCTCGACGTGGCCGCGCTGGGCGCCACGCTCACCACCCGCCTACAGGGCCAGGACGACGTGCTCGCCAAGCTCACGGACCGTCTGGCCCGCCAAGAACTCGACCTGTTCCCGACAAGGACACCCACGACGTGGCTGTTCGCCGGGGCCTCGGGTGTGGGCAAAACCGAGGCGGTCAAGATCATCGCCGAGGAGATGACCGGCAGCGAGCCGATCATCCTCAACATGACCGAATTCCACACCGAGTGGTCGACGTCGAAGATCATCGGGTCACCTCCCGGCTACGTCGGATCGGACTCCAACCAGGAGCTCCCGTTCGACACGCTGGAGTCCAACCCCCACCGGGTGATCCTGCTCGACGAGTTCGAGAAGGCCGACAAAGCCGTGCAGCGCCTGTTCCTCGCGGCATTCGACGAGGGCTACATCCGCAACGCCCGCGGCAAGATACTGGACTTCTCCAAGGCCCTGGTCATCTGCACGACCAACGCCGCCCGTGAATCGCTCGACGGCAAGATGGTCGGCTTCGGCAACAACCCGAAGACCGTCTCGAACCAGAGCCTCAACAAGGCGCTGGCGCAGTTCTTCGACGCCGAGCTGCTGGGCCGGTTCTCACTGATCGTGGGGTTCAACCCCATCGACCGGCAGACCTACCGGCTGATCATGGCCACCGACTACGAGCGGCAGCGCGAGCGGATCGCCGAGGCCAAGCCGCGGCTGGCCCAGGCGCTGCCCGTGGCGATGCCCGACGACGAGCTGCGCGCCATCGAAGAGGCCACCTACGTGGACTCCCAGGGGGCGCGGCCGGCGCGCAAGGCTGTTCGTACCTGGATCGAGGACTACCTCCTCGCTACCCAGACCGGTGGCACATCCTCGATATCCCCGTCGGACGACTGAACGGCTGCCCGGATCGCCCGAGCGCTCCCCTTCAGGATGCTCAAGCGCAGGAGCCCTCAGCGTCCTCACCCCCACGCCTTCACAGCTCAGAAAGGCAGGTACCTGTCGGTTATGGTCTGGATACAGACCCTCAACGCGACGTCCCCGAAGGGGCAACGAGTGGAGTACTGGCAGAACCCGGGAGGGGGATACTCCCTGGCTGAGTCCCCAGCGCAGGTACGGGTGTCCGGTCACACCGTGGTCAACGGCTGGTCATGTGATGGCGAGACGTATGCGGAGTACGCGCGCATCGTGCGCGAGGGCCACGTCCCTGTCAGCACCGACGCGCACGAGGAGGTGTGATCATGAAGTGGAACGAGTGCGAGAGCGTGTGACCGTGCAGGACACCCGTACCCGCGGAGATGTTCACGGTCGTCGGTCGTCGTGGAGTCACCGACGACGGCATCGCCACTGCCACCGACTGCGGTGCGTGGGTCGAACAGGTCGAGCCGAATTCTGACGGTATCAAGGAGCTGTGGGTCGTTCACTGGTCGCACCTTGAGCGCTTAGCCGACTGGTCCTCCGGATGATCGGGCACCCCCTTGCCAGGTGCGCCTTCCTTGTCAGTCCCTTGGGCCTCGATGCCGTCGACGGTCTCGGCCGCCGGCGCTGTGACTCGCCATCGAAGTGCGATGAGCTGCTGATGAACGACCGCGCGCCTGGGTGACGCGCGGCGTCCGGGGCGCGGCTCTGCCGCGTACCCCCGGATTCAGAGGCCTGACGGCCCCTGACGGGTGGGTTGAGGGGAGAACGAGCGGGGCTCGCCGGCTGAGGAGAGCCCCGCCCGTGTTCGTACCTGGCCCTGGGATCCAGTCCTGTCGCGGTGCATCCGTTCGCCTTTGAGTACTGGACTGACTGTTTGCTTTTTATCGGAACTGCTGCACGGAGCGATTCAAACTCTCTCTCAAACGGTCTCTCGAACCACCGAAGAAAGGCAACGACATGCCTGTCCTGCTTGACGACCTCGATCTCTCGGCCAATGCCGTTGCCCAGAAAGCCGTCGACCCGAAGTTCTTCTCCTCGAAGCTCACCGGCAACGGCAAGAAGCTCGGCCTGCTCAACGAGTCCCTGCTGCCGATCAACACTGCTACCAACACCGCCTACGCCAAGGCCGCCGACATCGAGGTCAAGCAGAGCTCGACGCAGCACGACATCACCACGACATCGATCCCGCTGGCACCGATCACGCGCCGCGCTCTGAACGCAGGCGGGTCCTTCACCCTGCCGAGCCCACACGCCGACGACCGCTTCACTGTCGACACCTCGTCCAACCGATTTGACGACTGGAACGTCGCCTTCGACATGACCCCGCAGGCGCTCGTGTTCTACGAGGACAAGTCCGGCGGCACGTCCACGCGCGACCTCGTCATCCAGTACCGGATGGAGCTGTACTTCTTCAAAAAGGGGCTCCCCGAGCCCGAGCGCGCCACTGCAGTCGCACGCACGGCCGGCTACGGCAACCACAACGCCTCCGTCTTCGTCCAGTGGGACACCAGCCCGCTGGACAATGCCCGTGACTATGTCCAGGACGTGCTCGCATCCGCCGGCCTGACCGCCTCCAACCTCGACGATGAGTTCGACGAGTGGATGCGTCAGTACTCGATCTACGAGCGCATCACGCGCCTGGCCCAGATCTGGGACTCCGAGACGATCGCCGACGAGGTCTGCCGCTACATTCAGGACATGCCCGCGAGCCCGACGGAACAGCAGCTGAACATGCTCGCCATCCAGCTGCGCTACCTGGAGAACTACAACGTCCCACTCGAGGCATACCGCCAGATCCACAAGCAGATCGACGCGACCTTCTCCGACCGGGTCGCCACGCAGCTGTCGAAGCAGAACCTCAGCCTGCTGATGAACCACACGCTCGACCACCTGGAGCAGATGAAGGCCCAACTCGTCGTACCCGCGCCGCCGGCCACGCCTCCGGTACTGCCGGCCTACCTGTCCAAGCAGCAGCTCGACACGCTCACCACGCACGAGCCGCTGGTGATGACGCAGGCGGGAGCCGGAACCGGCAAGTCGACCGTGATCCTCGAACGCATCAAATACCTCGAAGCCTGCGGGGTCCCCGCCTCGGACATCACAGTGCTGTCGTTCACCAACGCCGCGGCCGACAACATCACGGAGAAGAACCCGGACGTCGGCTCGATGACGATCGCCAGGATGATCATCGACATCTACTCGATGAACCACCCGCGGCACAAGGTCTCGGCCATCGACACCATCATCAACTCGATCGACATCTTCTACCCGAACAGCCAGTTCGCGGCGACGTTCCGCCACCGCCTGCTGGAGCTCGACCAGAACAGGACCGGTGCCTTCACGGCCCTGAACACCTTCGTCGAGAGCCACTTCGACGAGGTGATATCCCTTCTGGACCGCATCGAACAGACGTCGCTGGAACTGCAGATCATCATCTGCTACCAGAAGATCGACGACATGGCCGAGCCGGCCCACGTGCAGTCGAAGTACCTCATCATCGACGAGGTGCAGGACAACAGCGTGTTCGAGTTCATCTACGTACTGAAGTACATCACCAAGCACGCTCAGTCCCTGTTCATCGTCGGCGATGCCTCGCAGACGCTGTACGAGTTCCGCTCAGCGAACCCGCGCGCGCTCAACACGCTGGAGGGCTCAGGAGTCTTCGCGACCTTCAAGCTCACGACCAACTACCGGAGCAACCAGGAGATCCTGGACTTCGCGAACGTCGTGCTCGGCGGTCTGGAGACCAACCAGATCGCCAACATCCAACTGCAAGCGAACTCACTGGCCATGCCTACGGCGGACTCGTTCCAGGAGAAGGTCATTCTGGAGTACCGCGAGGTGGCCAGGCTGACCGGGTTCGTCACCCAGGACCTGCCGGCGATCGTGCGCAACACGGTCATCCCCGGCTACGTGGACAAGTGCCTGGACCGGGGCGAGCAGGTCGCGTTCCTGGCCTTCTCGCGCCGCGAAGTGTCCCTGATCCAGGATGTGCTCGAAAAGCGCTACCCGGGCCGCCGTGTCGCCTCTCTGGTCAGCGACCGCGTCTACGCCACGGACATCTTCTCCAAGTACATCAAGTTCTTCTGGAACGACGTCCTGCAGGCACCGCCGACCAACGCCGCGTTCGTGGTCTCCCAGGGGATCAAGGACAATATGGACAAGCTGACGAAGAACGCCGCCAACGCCAACGTTGAGAAGGCGATCCTGCGTACGATCTCCGAGTGGTGGATCGAGAACAGCACGGCTATCAACGGCTGGGTCACGCTCTACCACCAGGGCACGCTCACGCACGAGGCGTTCTTCGACCGGCTGCGCGACAACCTCCTCTCTTTCGAGATCCAGCGGAACCAGCAGAAGCTGAACATCAACAAACAGAAGAACCAGGAGCGCAAGCGCAAGAACCTCGAGTCCAAGGCCGACCTGATCGTTTCGACGATCCACGGTGCCAAGGGCCTCGAATTCGACAACACCGTCGTCCTCTATAAGGAGGACACGCAGATGAATCAAGACACCAGGCGGATGTTCTACGTCGCCTTCACCCGTGCCATGCGGAGCGAGTACGTACTCGGCTACGGCACCGTGAGGAACCCGCCGATCCAGAGCAGCTACGAGCAGATCGTGACGGCTCTGACCGAGCGCGACAAGAGGAACGCCGCTCGCGCCCTCGGCATCGATCCGGATCTCCTGGACGAAGACGACAGCGCTGCGCCCGGCAGCGCCGACGACCGCTCCGCGGTCACCGCGGCCGTCTGACCAACCGCCGCCCCCATTCGCAGAGGAGGGTGTTCTCGACGAAGGAGACACCCGCCTCTGCGGTATTCCGCTCTTCGCACCCCTGAATGACGCAGCCCGAAGAGGCGCGCCACGCCCGCGTTTGGCACACGGGGCAACGCCGACGAGCTCGCCCCCGGCCGGCTGCCACCTACGACCTGACCAACTGCCACCAGGACCGGATCATCCTCCACGACCGCTACGAGTCACCAGAGCAACAGCTGCGCTCCCTGCGACAGCTGTCCGACACGACGGTCGGAAGGCCCAGTGCCCGACAGATGGTGGTGTATCAGCCCCGAAGAACCTGCGGGCGCCAAGCGCCGACGCACGTGCATGATCGGCCATTCCGCCCAGCTCAGGAGAGGCAATGCATTCCCATATAGATGACCTGCTCGACCCCACTCTTCTCGCACGCAGCCTCGACGCCGGCTACGTCCGCGAGCAGACCCACCCCACCCTGCCGCTGCGCATCTTCAACTACGCGGAGAAGGCCGTGTTCGAGCGGGAGTGGAACGAGGTCACCCTGCAGTGCCGCGGGCTGGTCATCGACCCCCAGGGACGGATCCTCGCCCGGCCGTACGCGAAGTTCTTCAACTACTCCGAGCACCCTGAGTGCACCTTCGGCCTGGACGACACGGTCGTGGTGACCGACAAGCTCGACGGCTCTCTCGGCATCCTCTACCCGCTGCCCGACGGAGGCCACGCCATCGCGACTCGGGGCTCGTTCGCCTCCGACCAGGCGCTGCACGCCACGAAGGTCTGGCAGGAGCGCTACGCCGACACCGCGTCGGTCAAGTCCGGCGTCACCTACCTCTTCGAGATCATCTTCCGGAGAACCGGATCGTCTGTGACTACGGAGCCCTGGACGACCTGGTACTGCTCGGCGGCGTCGACATCGCCACCGGCACCCCGCTGCTCGCTGACGAGCTGCCGTGGGACGGTCCCCGTGTCAACACCTTCGCCTTCAACACGCTCGCCGACGCGCTGGCCGCGCCGCCGCACCCCGGCGCCGAGGGCTTCGTGCTGCGCTTCCCCGGCCACGACAACACCATGATCAAGATCAAGCAGGACGACTACGTGGCACTGCACCGGATCATCACCGGGCTCAACGCCCGCGCGGTCTGGGAGCGGCTTGGCGCAGGTGACACCGTGGTCGAGATCTGCGACGGCCTTCCCGACGAGTTCCACGACTGGGTCAAGGACGTCGCTGCGGACCTGATGCGGCAGCGCGACGCGATCCTCACCGAGGCCCGCGCCGAGGACCAGCGCATCTTGGGCGCTTTGCCGGAGGGATGGACGCGCAAGGAGTACGCCGTACTCGTCGGCTCCTCGCCGATGCGTGCCTGGCTGTTCATGCTCCTGGACGGCCGCGACCCGTCGGCCCGAATCTTCCACACCCTGCGGCCCAAGCCCGACATCCGACCCACCAACACCCGCGAGGGCAAGAACTCCTGATGCCCACACTGCACTTCACCCGCGGTATACCCGCAAGCGGCAAGACCACCTGGGCGCGCAGCTGGGCCGCCGAGAACCGCGCGGTCCGGGTGCGCGTCAACCGGGACGACCTGCGCGCCATGCTCGACTCCAGCGAGCGCATCAAGGGCGTCACTGAGAAGCGCGTGATGGCAGTCCGGGACGCGACCATCGCCAAGCTGCTGCGCCAGGGGTACGACGTGGTCTGCGACGACACCAACCTGCCGCAGCGCGTCGCCCGCGACCTGGCCCGTCTCGCGGACCGCGCCGGCGCCGAGCTTCAGGTGCACGACTTCACCCACGTGCCGCTGGAGACGTGCCTGGAGCGCGACGCGACGCGTGAGGCGTCCGTCGGCGAGGACACCATCCGCGGCCTGCACCAGCGCTTCCTGGCGGGGAAGCCGTCGCCGCTCCCCCTGCCGGAGGAAAGCCGCGCCGCCGCTCCGGTGGCGCTGCAGTACGAGCCGAAGCCCGACAGCCCCCAGGCCGTCCTGGTGGACATCGACGGGACCGTCGCCCTGATGGACGGTCGCAGCCCCTTCGACGAGACCCTGGTTCACCAGGACCTCCCCAACGCTCCAGTGATCGGCGTCGTGCGGGCCCTGCACGCGGCAGGCCACCGCATCGTGTTCCTCTCTGGCCGTACCGACAGTTGCCAGAACGCCACCGAGGCATGGCTGAACGAGCACGTCGGCGTTCCGTACGACGGTCCCTTCATGCGGCCCACCGGCGACTCCCGCAAGGACTCGATCGTGAAGGTCGAGATCTTCGACGCCCACGTTCGCGACACCTACAACGTCACGTGCGTACTCGATGACCGCACCCAGGTCGTCCAGGCGTGGCGGGCCATCGGACTCACCGTCCTCCAGGTCGCCGACGGCGACTTCTGACGCAGCGACGCCGTCTGACGGTGCCCAGAGGCGATGGCCTCGCGAAGGGATGCGATCTACCCCCCGGTTCTGCCAGGACGGGACGGGTTCCGTACGGATTCCCATGCCGTGCACCGACTCGCCTCCCGTCCCGGCAGGCCGGGTGGGCACCTGCTCCTGGACCGCTGGCTGCGCATGACCGCCTGAGAACAGCCCCGCGCTCACCGTGGAGGGCCTTGCCGCCGGGGCCGGCGCCACGGGCTGCCGCCCGGCCCCAGACAACGCTCCAGGCCCCACGCCCCACGCCCTCCCCGCCAAGCTCTGCCGCGAGTGGGTCATCCAGCTCTATGTGATGCCACCGCGAAGAAGAGCGCGGCTCCCAAGGCGCTCTACCCGGTCATCACCGAGCACGGACCCGACCAGACGGTCGCCGAGCACTTCCCCGACCGCATGGCCCTTGCAACCAGCCTCATCGAGCGCGCCGAGCAAAGCACTTCTTTACCTCGCCCGGCCACATCCCCGAGATCGTGCTCGCCGACAAGCAGCGCCTGACCGCGCCTGTCCCAACACTACTGATGCCGGCCACCGTCACCCTCACCAAGTCCGTGCGCAACGCGGACGAGGGCGGCTACCGCCCGGACAGTGCTTCCGATCCACTGAGCGCCTCTGCGGCGTCGCCACCCGCATACCCTGCGAAAGCGAGAAATCTCCATGCCCGCATCCACGATCGTCTCCTCAGGCGGGGAGTTCCGCCTCTACGGGGACTCCGTGCAGACCTTCGCCGATCTGCCCGTGGCCACCTACACGATCTCCTTCTCCCCGATGGCCGGCTACAGCCTGCGCCAGACGGATCCGCTGGCATCCGCCGAAGAGACCGTCTACGGCAACCACGCCTCCCGCGTACAGCGGATCGTCACCGGCTACGCCGCCATGGACCGCTCGCTCGGCGTTATCCTCTCCGGCGACAAGGGCATGGGCAAGAGCCTCATGCTCCGCCTCCTGGCCGAGCGGATGCGCGAGAAGCACCACCTGCCCACCGTGCTCGTGCAGCACAACACGCCGGGACTGGCCGCCTTCCTCGACGACCTGGGCGAAGTCGTCGTCGTCTTCGACGAGTTCGAAAAGATCTTCTCGAACGAGGACGACGAGTCGCAGAACCAGTTCCTGAGCCTGTTCGACGGGCTGAGCACGACGAAGCGCCTCTACGTCCTGTCGGTCAACGAGCTGCACCGTGTCAACGACTACATGCTCAACCGCCCCGGCCGCTTCCATTACCACATGCGCTTCGCCTACCCCGAGCCCGACACGGTCGCCACCTACCTGCGCGATCAGGTGCCCGGAGTGACCGAGACCCAGGTGGCCGAGATCGTCGACTTCTCAAGGAAGTACGACATCAACTTCGACCACCTGCGCGCGATCGCCTTCGAGCTGCGCCTGGGCGAGCCGTTCGCTGAGGTGATCGGTGACCTGAACATCAAGCGCAGCGAGAGCGCCGGCTCCCGGATCGAGGCGCACATCACCTGGAAGAAGGGCGGCACCGACGTCTTCGGCGGTCATGTCGATCTGTTCAACAGCGACAGTCTGCAGACCATCAACGACTGGGACACCGGCACCGGACTGCAGTTCCGCATGCGCGACGCCGTCCCGTCCGAGGACGGCTACCTGCTCCCGGATGGCACCTACTCGCTCACCGACCTCCGTGACGAGGACGACAGGTCGTCCGACGACGAGAAGGACCTGCGTGCCGCCGCGGTGACCCTGCGCCGTCGCCCGAAGTACTCCATCGACTTCTGAGGACGCCCCCAACCGAACCGCCGAGGAGCCACTCCGGCCTCCTCGGCGGTTCGCTGTCCTGCTCACGCGCTCCTGTGTAGAAAGCAGCTTTCGACCATGCCCAAGCACCGCATCGCCTCAGAGTGCGACCTCGGCGCAGAGCACCGTGAGCTCCGGACAGCCAGCTTTCGCCTCGGCAAGACCCGTCTCGCCACGGTCGTCGGCTCCGAGGACCTGTCCTGTGCGACCAGGCGTGAGCTGATCGACTTCGGCAACGACCCGCAATGAACGCCATGCAACCCGATCCGACTGTGCTGCTCGCCTGCCTGGCCGTCGCTGCGCTCGGCATCCTGTGCCTCGCCATCGGCGTTGGCCGCAAGCGGCGCCGGCGGGACCCCACCAGGTTCTTCAGCTGGGGCCAGAAGCAGCGACTCATTCGCCAGGCCAACGGCCGGTGCGAGCACACGCCGCTCCTGTGGTTCCGGTGCCCGGCAGAGGGGACCGAGGCCGATCACATACACCCCTGGAGCCGCGGAGGGCCGACTGAACTGTGGAACGGCCAATTGCTCTGCCACCGGCACAACCGGCGGAAGTCCAACCGCGTGCCGAGCCCCCTCTACCGCTGGCGTCTAGCGCGCCGACGCAAGAAGTACTGACCGCCCCGACACGCATCAGCAGGAAGCTCATGGCCTGAATCATCTGCCCGAGTTGAGGCGAGACGCACGACACCTCCGCTCGCTACGCCTGTCCGGAGAACCAGGAACGCGACAACCGCAAGTGGATACGAGGGAGATCTGTCCGGCAATCGCCAGGCCAAGCCCTCCGAGAAGAGCACTGAGTACCAGCGGCCGCAACCTCCCCAGCCGGGCTGGACGCGACACAAGACCGTCCCGCCCGGCCTACTCCCTGGAGGAGAGCACCGCCGGACCCGAACAGAAGGGCTACACCCTGTGACCACGCTGCCCCCGCTGCCGCACGACGTGCCCCACGGCCGCTACGCGCCGGCGCCCGGCACCGAGTACCAGTTCTCCATCTCCGACATCGCACGGGCCGCCGCCCCGCTTTTGGGTAACGACTGGCTGGCCGACGCCGGTCCGTGGGGCACGTCGGGCACCGTCATGCCCTCCGACAAGGAGGATCTCTACTACGTCTCGGTCGGCGACGTTGGCGACATGGACGAGGACCTGGGAATCTGGGGGCACGACAGCACCAGGTTCCTGCCCCGGGCCGCGCCCTCCCACGGCCTCGGCTGGCTGGCTGACGCCGTGGCCGTCACCGTCCGATTGATGCGGCACAACGACTACCAGGACGACGACTCCTGGGACGTCGGTCGGCACCTGGTTACCGCGCTGGCCGCGCACGGCCGGGCCTCCGTTGTGAACTTCCACGCGGACAGCACTGCGGTCACCCTGACGGGCAACAACGCTATGACCCTCACCATCAGTGGGATCGACCGGACCGGCGCCGACACCGGGGTTACGTACACCCCGGACAGCCACGAGGGGTGGACGGCCGCGCTGCGCTTCGGAGCCGCCGAGACCACGCTCTACCGGACCGCGCTCAACGCCTACGACCTGGAGTTCGCCGAGGACACCGCCGACCTCCTGCGGGCCGTCCTGCCCTACACCACGGCGTAGCCGTCCCTGCATTCGCCGAGCTGCCCTCAGCCGGGGCGTTGTGGGACCTCGCCACTGGCGAAGCCCTGCCGCCGCGGGGTAGTGGTAGGACCAGCGCGCCGACGCGGCCCGGCGGCAAACCGACGACCTTGCCGAGCAGCAGCACCGTTCCCGGCTGCGCAAGATGTCGCTCCACGCGCTGCTGAGCTCCGGGGGCCGGGCGGCCCATCGTTCCCTCGGCCGGAGCCAGTAGGCGGCCACCCGCCCCGGCCGGACCACTGCTGCAGGCGACGCTCCAGGTCCAGGAGAAGCAGAGCGTGCTGGTCGGCTGACCCTCCGTACGACATGCAGGGGTCTCCGTCCGACGGAGACCCCTGCATCGTCACGCCGCCGTGCTCGCCGCCACATTCACAAAATCCCCCGCACCTCAGAGAAAGCGCAGCACACCCGCCATGACCAAACCGACCAACCCCTACGCCCAGACCTACTCGGACTTTCTGAGCGAGACCGCCGAGCACCAGCTCGTAGTTCTCCACGACGAGGGTCTCTACCGCCATCTGCGGATCCAGAAGCCCGGCACGCGAACGTGGTCCTGGGACATCACCACCTGGCCGGGGCACCTGGCCACGTCCGGCGACATCGCCGACGGCTACATGCTGACCCGCGAACTGGACATGATCGAGTTCCTTACCATCTCCAGGAGGAGCCGTGACTACTACTCCGACGGCGCGCCGAGCATCGACGTGCGCTACTGGGCCGAGAAGCTTTGCGGCGGCCGCGCACACGAGGTGAAGAAGTACGACCAGCATGTGTTCCTGCGGCACGTCAAGGACGATCTCGGCGAACACGAGGACCTCGGCGGCGAAGCACAGCGCCTCCATGAACGGCAGCTCGCGCTCCTGCTCAGGCTGCACGAACTGCGCGGCCTGGACGAAGCGGCAATGCAAGAGCGCCTCCGGGCGCACTGGAAGAAGGAACTCAGCGACATCGAGCTCTGGGCAGCCGACGACCTCTCGGGCGAGCAGTTCGAGAAGCTCGACTCAGAGTTCGCCTGGTCCGAACTCGCCGATGGGCCTGTCTCCGAGCAGTCGCCTGCCGGGTGTGCTGCCGAGATCCTCGCCGAGGCCCGGATTCACGCCGACGGCGAGCACGAGGCACGCGAGTGGCTGCATGAGAACTCCGAGACCTTCGGTGAGGACACCTGGGAGTGGGACCTGCGCGGCTACGACATCCACTTCCTCTTCACCTGCTACTGCATCGACCTTGCTGCGCGGCTCTACCGCGAGCACCAGGCCCAGCAGGTTGAGACGCTCGAGGCGGTGCCGGCATGAGCCGCCGCCCGACCCAGGAACCAGCGATCGACGCGGAGCACGACGGTGAGATCCACCCCGCCTTCGGCGTCGCGGTTGTCACACGACGAAGCGGAGGAGGCCGCTCGCTGTTCCAGTCCGACCTGCTCCACACCGAGACCGTCTCGCTCTCCGTCCGCGAGGCCGTACGCAGCCGGGACCTCAACCACGACTGGGTCCATCCGGGCCGGAGGCTCGTGGAGATCGAGATGAGCCTCGCGCAGTGGGGCGCGCTCGTGTCCTCCATGGGGCTCGGCAGTGGCGTGCCGGTCACCATCCGGAGTACTGAGCGAGACGCCTTCGTGCCCGAGATCCCATATCAGCCCCGCACCGCCGAGAACCTGCGGGAGGTCCGGGAGGTCACCAACCGGATGTACGCCCGCGTCAAGGAGGCCACGGCGGCGCTGCGCGAGGCGATCCAAGCGAAGAAGGGCGTGAGGGCCACCGAGGAAGCGCTCGGCGTGCTCGAGAACGCTGTCGCCCATGTGGGCAGCAATACCCAGTTCGCCGTCGACTCGCTGGTGGAAGCCGGTGAGCAGGTCGTCGCCCAGGCCCGTGCCGACATCGAGGCCCACGTCCTGGAGGCCGTCCGGCTGACGGGTGCCGAGCCCTCCATCGAAGCCGCGCCATTCGACGCCCCGGCGCTGCCGGGGCCCGTTGCCAGCGGAGGTGAGGCCGCCGATGCCTGAAAACGGCGTGCCCGACGAGCTGTTCGATGCCGACAATCACACCCTGGCCTGCCGCTCCGACTGAGTCGTCCGGGGCAGTGGACTCATTCGTGCCCCCGGGGTCGGCGGCGTCGGCCCCGAGCCCTTCCCAGCCCCCTCCGGAGGCAGACCGGAGCACCAGCCTAGACACATGGCGGAACGCCCGTGACGAACGCACCTTCCGCCATGGGGACGCCGCGCCGGCCAAGGGCTGTCATTGTCCACATCGACGGGACGGTCGCCAAGCACGTGCAGTCCGACGGTACGATGCTGCGCGGCCATCACGAGTACAGCCTGGTGGTCCGCGATCTGCCCAATTCGCCGATCATCAAGGCGGTGAACGCGCTGCGTGACGCCGGTCACCAGCATCTTCTGCTCTGGCCGACCCGAGCGTGACGACCGGGGGTAGAGCGTCCGCGCTGCGACCCGGCGCTGGCTGGGCCGGCACCTGGGGCGTGGGCTGACGATTCCCTGCTGCTGATGCGTGGCCAGAGGGACGGGCGCCTTGACCACGCGGTCAAGCACGAGCTATTCAACACCCACGTTCGTGACGCCTACGACGTCCTCCTGGCCCTGGACGACCGTGACCGAGTGGTGGTCCTGTGGCGCTCACTCGGCATCGTCTGCCTGCAGGTGCGGTCGTGCTGGGCCTGGGCGGCGCCGGGTCCGGCCCGGGTCCGGCCGCCCGCGGGCTGCTGCAGGTTGCCGGCGCCTACCGGCTGCCCGCCGCCGGTCCGTCGGTGGCGGGCAGCCGGCCGGGCGGTAACCGGCACGTGGTCGGGGCCCTGGTGGCCGGCCGGGGCGGCTTGTTCGCTGTCCTGCTGGGACTTCGGTGCGGTGTGGGGGAAATCCCCGTGCGCGGGGCCGGTGCCGGTCGGTAGTGTCTGTGTCTGCGGGGCGGCTCCGCGGCGTGCTTCCTTCTCAACTCTCTTGGTGAAGAACTCAAGCGCGCTCACTTCCCGCCCCGCTTTCGCATGCCCGGACGCGTCCGGG
>NZ_JBIWAP010000070.1:0-22664 GCF_044760075.1 Kitasatospora sp. NPDC098663
CCAGGCGAGCAGGTCCCGCCGCCGCGTGCCATCTTCCCTCCAGAGCCGGGCTGGGCCGATCGCCACGGACGCGGCCGGAACACCGATCACCGTCGTGCGGTGATCGTTGCCGTGCGTGAAGCCGGAAACGGCCAGGCGCAGCGGTGTGTCGCCGGGGACGTCGCCACGTTCGCAGGCGGCGCGCAGGTGTTGCAGGACGGCGGGGCCGTGGTGGGAGGACATGAGCAGGACACCGGTCCACGGCGGGATCATGCCGTGCTGGTCGGCGGCGCGCACGGGGGCGGTAGTGCCGCGGCCCTTCGTCGTGCGCCAGGCGGTGAGCGGATCGAAGGTGTGCTGCGTGGCCCACCGCTGGGCGGCCTTTCCCTCCAGCCGTGTGCCGTCGTGCCAGGCGACGGCGGTGACGACGCCGTTGTCGTCGGCGTGCAGGCGCATGCCGCGCGCGGGCCAGGTCCACAGGTCCAGGCGGCCCAGAGCCGCCCTGGGTTCACCGACCGCCGGCTGCTGCTGCGTCTGTTCCCAGACCGGCCGGTCCTGGGGGGCGCGCGGCTGCGGCGGCAGGTTCAGCAGCGTCAGGTCCTTGAGTGTCAGGTAGCCGTCGACGCTGACGTGGACGCTGTCCGCGACCGGGGGGACCTGGGCACCGAAGGTCAGGCCACCGCCGGGAGCGCCCTTGAGACCGGAGACGTCGTAGCCGAGCAGGACCAGCAGACGGCGCGCGGCTTGCGCGGCCGGCAGCGGCGATGCTCCGGGACCGGTGCGGTCCCGGGCGAAGAAGGTCCGCGCGGTCTCGCTCATCAGGTAGGAGGGGTGCAGGACCCCGGGCCCGCGCCGGCACTGCGTCAGGTGGGCGCTCTGGAAGGCGGGGTGCTGCGGATCGAACAGGTCGAGGCGGTCGCGCCAGCGGTCGAAGTAGGCGTCGATGCGGGTGGTGTCGAGAGTCTCGGCCCGCCAGGCCTGCTGCCACTGGGCGGTGTCGGCCGGCCCGGCAGCGGAGTCGTAGGCGGCCAGCAGCACCCGCAGCACCACCGCGAGCTCTTGGCCGGGGGCAAGCGCGAGACGCAGGCGGTGCGCCCGCACCAGGGCCTCGCGCAGGCCGACCTCGCGGTGTGTGCCGGCGTCGAGGTCGTGGACGGGAAGCCATCCGCGGTCGACCAGGTTGAATGACGGTGTCACGGCTCGCCTCAAGACGCGGGCGGGCTGCCCGACCCGCCCGCGGGCCAGGTGGTGGCGGGCAGTCAGACCTGCTGGGCGACGGCGAATGCGTGGCGGCCGCTGCGCATCGCGGCGCCGGCCTCCTCAGGGCTCGTCCCGGTCCAGACCTGCGACCGCCAGGCTGCAGGCTCGACGCCGGGGCAGGCGAGGTGGGCGGCGAGCAGGGCGTTGGCGAGGGTCTGGGCACTGCGCGCCTTGACGTCGTGTTCGATCACTTCGCTACGCAGTTCGGTGTCGAGGGTGCCCCGGTCGATGCGGTAGGCGGAGTGGAACGCGCCGTCGTAGCCGGGCACGCCGGGGACGTCGGTCTCGGCGGCGGAAATCTCCCGGCCGTTGTCATCCACGTCGAAGCCGGTGGTCACGCGGACCGTCTCCAGGTAGTGCTGCTCAGCCTCGGGCTGGTCGGCGGCCTCCTGGACCTCGTAGGAGTCGTCGTCCCAGTAGACGAGGGCCAGCGCAGTCTCGCCGGTGCCGGGCCGGGGGTAGCAGACGATCTCGATGCGGCGCAGGTCCGCGTCGTTGCCGTCGGTCCAAAGTGTGCGGCGCAGGGTGTCGGCGCGGCCACGGTCCAGGAGGTCACGAACCTGGTCGGCGTACTCCTGGGCGACGTCGACGCCGTCGTTGCTGCTGATCACGTTCTGCATGGCGGTTCCCTTCACCGCCGGGATCGTCCTCCCGGCGCGATCGATGCGCTGAGCTGGGCAGGTGGTGCCGGTGAGGAAGCTGGTCGCTCTGAGTGCCGCGTGCGCGGGCGCTACACAGCGCGGCCTGGGCTGGTTCGGCCCGGTGCGGGTCAGCTCTTCCAGGCGTTGCCGTTGCGGATCTCCTGCACGGTGTCCCGGCTGACGCCGAGGCGATGGGCGACCTGGATCCAGGTGAGGTCCCGGCCACGGCCGTAGAGACCCTCCTGGTCGGCGCGCCGGATCGCGTTCCCGAGCTGGGCCTCGCAGCCGGTGAGCGCCGCGACGGTGTCCTGGAGCACCCGGCGGTGCAGTGCCTGGTACTGGATCTCCGCCTGGGTCCCGTACGCATCGATGGGCGCGGGCTCTCGGGCGGCGTACTGGGAGAGGATCTGGGCTGCCCTCGTGACGGCCTGGCGCTGGCCGTCGGCGGTCAGCAGCAGTGATTCCTGCTCGTGCTCGCCGAGGACCGCCACGACGACGTAGAAGTCGCTCTCCTCGGTGATCGGAGTCGCGCGGACGAAGAGCCTGCGGTCGAAGGACGCCCAGTCGTAGGCGGTCTCGGCGGCCCCGTAGTAGGCGCCGATGCCCCGGATCAGTTCCGTCCGGGCCTCGCCCTCGTCCTCGTGCAGCGAGAAGGCGAGGTAGTTGTCGTTGACGCTGTCGTTGGTCGCGACCACCCACCACCGACCGACCCGGGCCATGGCCACACCCAAATGGTCGTCGGGGAACCAGGTGTCGTCCTCGTCGGCGTCGAACCGCTCGCAGAAGCCGTCCGGGCCCGCGAGACCTTCCCCGCAACTGAGGGCCAGGTAGACCCGGGCCTGGGCGACGTAGGAGGCAAGCTCCGGCAACGGGTCGGTGGAGAGCGTCTCGTCCGGGAGGCCGGCGGCCAGCTCCAGGGCCGTCTCCATGGCTTCCTCCCCCGACGTGTGAGTGGACCACGACACCGTGCCGTCGATGCGCGAGACGCAGTACGTGCCGTCGCCGGACTCCTCGAAGCCGACCGTGGCGATGAGGACGTCGGCGGTGTCCCACAGGAAGTCACTCCCGCCCTTCTCGAAGGGGTCCGCGCAGTCCCGGACGAGTGCGATCAGATCCTTGTCGAACAGGGCGTCGGCCTCGGCTTCGCTGTCGCAGAGGATGGTCTCCTCGCCGTAGTGCCAGATCCAGCCGCCCTCCACCTTCGCCACGACCAGGTCCGGCGGGTAGCCATTGGCCATGGTCCCGATGTCGATGTGCCGACTCGCGCTGGCGGCCGGGTCGGAAGAGTCGAAGCCGAGGGCAAGGGCCTCGACCGTGGTCAGTGCGCG
The DNA here is from genome assembly GCF_044760075.1 of Kitasatospora sp. NPDC098663. Taxonomy (NCBI): domain Bacteria; kingdom Bacillati; phylum Actinomycetota; class Actinomycetes; order Kitasatosporales; family Streptomycetaceae; genus Kitasatospora; species Kitasatospora sp. NPDC098663. The sequence continues at coordinate 3,209 of NZ_JBIWAP010000070.1, forward strand.
CGCCGCCATCAGGGACCTCCCGAGTCGAGTGACGGAGTATCCGTCACTCATGACGCTAGCACTCGCCGGAGGATGGAACGAGCCCGAATGACGGATGTTCCGTCACTCGAGTTCGGCGGATGGATCGGGATGGACGTAAGTTTGAAGGGATTCGACCTCACGATCGGCGCTGGCGCTGATGCCGATCCGGGCGGCAGCGGTGCGGTTCGGCAGGTCGCGGGTGGCGTCGACCGCTGCGGCCAAACCCCCGGACAGTTCCACATTCCGCCCCGCCCAGAACGGGCACAACGCGATCGACCCCGTCTGCGGCGAGGCCGTGCGCTGAGCGCGCCGCCGTCCGCCGGGCTCCCCATGCCGTGGGCCAGCGATGCCGATGCACTCGAGTCCGCACGGACTGGTTCGATTGAGCGACAGACAGCACGGACTGAGAGATGGAGAAAGATGAGTCGAATGCTTGCCCAATGCCCTATACGGCATTAGCGTAAAGAGCATTCGCATGGCATCACAGGCCTTGTCGGAACGACGCGAATGATCACCATGGTCGGCCTGTCGAACGACGGCCGGGACGACGAAAGGGCGAGATCATGGCACTCCTCAAGGGCAAGGGCGCAATGACCGGGGTCAACCTCATCGCCAAGGTCTACAAGAACGGCGCCACCAAGGACGGCAAGTCGGTGTACGCCGACATCCAGCTCGACGCTCGAGATCCGCGCGGCCCGGCGCAGACGGACCTGCACCTGAAGTCCGATCGGATTCTGGACGAGAACGGCAAGGTCCACTACAACAACGGGGCTCCGTACTCCACCCGCCAGATAGAGGAGATCGCCAAGGCCGCGGGGCCGAACACCGAGCCGATCCTGGACAAGGGCGGCGACGAGGTCGGCACCATCTACGGCTTCAAGGGCAACGTGATGCCCGCGACACGTGGCACCGGCCTGGTGGTCAACACCAAGTCCGTCGAGGCCTCCGAGTTCAAGGTCGACAACAAGACGCTGGACAACCAGTTCACGTCCATGCGCGCCGCCCGCGAGGCACAGGCCGCGGCCAAGGAGTCGCAGGCTCAGGCCGCGGCTGTCGAGCCCGAGCAGGCGGTCGAGGTCGACGAGCCCACGGTCGGCTGAGGCTGAGTCAAGCCCCTTCTGAAAATACCGGCGGCCGTCCCTGTTCGCGCAGGAACGGCCACCACTGACTCGCCCGAGTCGCTACACCACCAGCGCTGGAACCCAAACCAACCACTGGGGTGCCCTGGCAGGTGCGCGTTACCGCGCTGTGCTCAGAATAGTCATGTCCGGGATCAGCTGGAGTCCAGCTCCAGGGTCCGGCTGACTGTCCGACAGCGCCGGGGCCTCCACTTCATCCAGGAGATCCCTCCATAAATCCTGCGTTCCAACCAGTTCTGCCCCGTCGAGGCACTCGCCGTCTTACAGCTCGCTGGCGCGAGTGCTGTGGTGAGTACCACAGTCACAACTTCACGGCCTCACCGGTCGTCTAGCGAGCCCAGCTGGCCAGCCCTTCAATGGCCGCCGTGCCGTCAGACCGGTTCCGACCGCACGAGCACACCGCATGGTTCGGCTGCGCAGAGGGCCACCGGTTCAGAGGGCGCCGTCAATCCCCCGACGGCGCCCTCTTCCCCTCAGCGAAGCACCGGGACTTGTGGCCTGCAGACCGCCCAGTGCGGGGCCCGACAAAGGCCTCGGTCCGCGAGCCCGAGCACGGGGGTGAGCGACAGCAACCAGAGCACGTCCCGAGAGGCGCCGGAGTCCATGGTGCGACTTCTCGCATTTCCCCGCCATATCTGCACTCCAGTGGAGAGGTCTTGTGCGGCATGTTTCAAGAGGCGCAGCTCAACGAGCGCTACCGGCTCCTTTCCAAGCTCTCGGAGCCGCTGAAGAAGGCCGAGCGCGACATCGTCGGCCGCGAGCACGAGATGACACAGCTGCTGGCCTCGATGAGCCGTCCCGAGCTGTGCAACGCGCTCTTGCTGGCCGAAGCCGGCACGGGCAAGACGGCCCTGGTCCAGGCCACGATGCTGGTCGACAAGGACCGCCTCTACCTCGAAGTGGATCCGGCGCGCATGGTCTTCGCGGCAGGCAGTGCCGAGAATATGGCCGCGATGCTCAAGGGTTTCTTCGACGAGGCCGAGGACTTCGTCAGGGACGAGATGCACGAACTAGTCCTCTTCATCGACGAGTTCCACCAGATCGTTCAGCTCTCCGACGCCGCCGTCGAGGCGATCAAGCCGGTCCTGGCTGCCTCGGGAACCCGCGGCATCAGGATCATCGCGGCGACGACCTACGAGGAGTTCCACAAGCACATCTCGCCGAACCAGCCGCTCGTCGAGCGACTGCAGCGCATCAACCTCAGCCCGCCGGACCAGGCGACGACCATCAAGATCCTCCAGGGCATGGCCGAACGGTACGGGGTGGCGGGCGAGTTCTACGACGACCGCATCTTCCGGCAGATCTACGAGTACACCCAGCGCTACATGCCGGCCAGCGCCCAGCCCCGCAAGTCGATTCTCGTGCTCGACTCCATGGTCGGCTGGCATCGCCTGACGCACCGGCCGATGGACCGGGACCTGCTCTCGGACGTACTCATGGAGACCCTGAACGTCAACGTGGCCTTCAAGGTCGACGGCGCGAAGATCAAGAAGCAGCTGGACGAGGAGGTGTTCAGCCAGGACTGGGCAACCGGCGCGGTGGCACGTCGTCTGCAGCTGTCGGTGGCGGACCTCAACGACAAGGGGAAGCCGATGGCGAGCCTGCTATTCACGGGCTCCACCGGTGTCGGCAAGACCGAACTCACCAAGCAGCTGGCGAAGCTGCTGTTCGGCGACGACCAGCGGCACCTGATCCGGTTCGACATGACGGAGTACGCCGAGGACACCTCGTTCGCGGCCTTCCGCTCCGAGCTCACCAAGCGTGTGTGGGACCTCTCCCACGCTGTGCTGCTCTTCGACGAGGTCGAGAAGGCCTCGGCGATGGTCACGCGCGTGCTGCTGCAGGTGCTCGACGACGGCCGGCTCAACGACGACAACAACCGTGAGGTGAGCTTCCTCAACACGTACATCGTGCTGACGACGAACGCCGGCTCGGAGATCTACAAGAGCATCTCGCAGTACGCTGCCGACGACACCGGCTCGGGCAAGCAGCTGATGGAGTACGAGAAACTCATCCGCCGCTCAATCTCCTCAACGACGGGCGACAACCGGTTCCCGCCCGAGCTGCTGGGCCGTATCGACGCGATCGTCCCTTTCCAGCCGCTGTCACTGCCGACGCAGCAGAGAATCGTGCGGAAGAAGCTGCGCCAGATGGTGCAGGAGGTGTTCGTCAAGCACAACGTGCGGGTCGACGTCGACTCGAGGGTCCTGCAGTACCTCATCGAGGACAAGGGCGACACCGACTCCGATGCCGGTGGCGCACGTGCGGCCGTGTCGAAGCTGACCGATGAGGTCACCACCGCGGTGGCGACGTTCCTCAACGAGCACCCCCCGGAGCGACGGATCCGCATCGACGTCGTCGGCGACCTGGTCAGCGATGACAAGAACCTGCTGAGTTCCGATGCCTTCGTCGAGGTCAGTGCGGTGCGATGAGTCAGTCAAGGACGACGGCAAGCAGTGACTAGTGAGTCGATAGCCCATCTACCCTCTTTGATTGCCTATTCAGATAGGGCTGAGATAGGATCTCATAAGCCAGGCGAACTGTGTTCTTTTAGCGAAGGGACTGGCATCAATGGGCATTCTGGGAACGGCATCGGTCCGCCAGAGGAAGGAACGGAAGAAGAAGCCCGACGAGCTTCTGGCCTCCGTGGTGAGAGAGACGGCGATCCCGGCCGCAGTCGAGCTGCTGCGGTCGAACACTCCGTTCGTCCTTCCCAGCGGTACGGCCTGGGTGATGCTCGTGCTTGCAGCCGACGACATCGGCGGCTTGAGCAAGCGGCACGGCCGGGACGAAGCGAAGGGCTCGATCATCGAGCTCATCAGCTCCGACCAGATCTGCACGGTGGCCACGGCGGAGATGATCGAAGAGGAGGTCGTCGGCATCATCCCCACCGGCGGGACTCTCGCGCGCGTGGAGGAGTACTCGCTGCTCACCGGCGCCACTTACGCCTGGGCCGTCGTGTGGCAGAAGCCCGGCGGCGATCTCCTCGTCGATCTGGTGAACGATGCGACCTTCGCGCAGGCGCGTTCTGTCCTCGCAGGCACCACGAGTCTCGAAGAGGCCCTGGGCGAGAAGGCGTGGGTGGAGCACAGCGGCCTGGTCGCCGAGGCCGGGGTCATTGGCACTGTCCCCGCGGTCCTCGGGGAGGACGAGGGGGATCCGATCTTCGACGAGATCCCCGAGGACGAAGGGGCTGATGAGGGCCCGGACGACGAGCCGCTCTTCAGCGACGTCGTCGACGACGAGGAGGCGGACACTCCCATGTTCGACGAGGACGACGCGGGCACCGCTCCGGTCGAATCGGGGCCGGACTACGACGGCGACGAGGTGGCCGGCTACGAGGGTTTCGACGAGGACGACGCCGACTACGGCATCGAGGGTGATTACCAGGGGGCCGGCGACACTGTGCTGCCGGTTGATCAGACCCAGGTGCGCGACGTCATCGCCCGCCGGTTCCTCTCCGAGGAGCTGGGCCTGGATGTCCGGCTCGATGAGTTCAACGCGACCTTCGCCATCGGCGCACCGGTCGTGCAGATCGCTGTGCCCGAGGGCGCGACGGAGTGGCTCGGGGACCAGGTCGCCCAGCTCAACAGGCAGGCCAACGCCGACCTGACGCAGCTCCGTTCCGCGCACGAGGATGAGCTGCGCGCACTCTACGTCAACCTCATGTCGGCGCACACCGAGCAGGTCATCCGCGATGTGGCCACCGACCGCGCGGGCTCCCGGTACAAGCTGCTGAAGGACGCCGCCGAGTCCGAGCACCAGCAGCGGCAGACGGAGAAGGACGAGAAGATCCGGGCCCGCCGGGCGGAGATCGCCAAGGACTACGAGTCACAGGCCTCCAAGGTGGCCCAGCAGGCGGCGCTCTCGGCGGAACTGCAGTACAAGGAGCGCAACCGCTCGAAGATGGAGCGCGAGCAGATCGACTCCGTCGCCGTGATCGAACGGGACATCGAGGATACCCACACGCACAACCAGCAGGAGATCCTACGGGTCCGGCGTTCGGACGCGACGCTGAAGATGCAGACCGGGCAGACCCGGATCTTCGAGGTTCTGGCCGAGCGGCAGTCGGAGTACCTGGCGGCCGAGGAGAAGCGCCTGAACCGGTGGAAGTCCGAGATCCAGCGGATCGTCGACGACAACCGCAAGGCCGACATCGCCCAGTCCGAGACGCTGGCCGAGCACCTGCGGACCAAGGACGAGATCGGCGTCCTACGCCGGGAGCAGCAGGGCCTCCTGGAGTCGGTGCGCGCTGAGCACGCCGACCGGATCCGCCGGATGGGGGAAGAGCTCGAACGCAGCCGCAAGGACGCCATCACGCAGATGACGGCTCGGGACACCGAGTGGCAGCACAACCTCGACCTGGAGAAGGAGAAGACCAGCTCTCAGGTGGCGCGGGCCACCGACCTGCTCCAGCAGCTGTCGACGGTCGAGGATTCCGTGGCCAGGCGGTATGAGGTGCGCCTGGCGGAGATGCAGGCCGACAAGGAGTCCTACGCCAACGAGCTGGCGCGGGCCTCCGAGATGCAGAGCCGCTCGAACAAGATCCTCGTCGTCATGATCGTCACGCTCTCGCTGCTGATGGGCGTGGCCGGCTTCATCGTCGGGGTGGTCTTGACCCGTTGAGCGATCCGGTCAGTCCGACGGGGTGATCTTGCGGCGCATGGGGCGCGTTCCCCATGCGCCGTCGGCGTCTGCGCAGGCAGTCGCACTGGACAGCAGGAAAGTAGAACGGGCAAGGCTCGAGAGCAAGGGACAACGATGGCCACGAACAGGCGGAAGGCGGCACGGCCGGAGGCGAGCAGCTGGGACAAGATCTCAGCGCGGTTGCCCGGCGAGACGCTGACGAACCGAGACGTCTACGACAACCAGCAGCTCGACCGCAGCACGTTCTCGACCCTGAGGTCGACCAGACCGGGCATCGTCGTCGCGGTGATTGCCGGCACGCTGGTGACGGTCGTCGTCTGGGTGCTCTACTCGCTCATCGCCACGGCGGTGCTCTCGGCGGGCGCGTCCGCGGGTTCGGGCAGGCCCGGCCGCAGTACCGGCATGCCGAGCGCGTACTACGCCCAGGACACCACGACAGGTGCGGGCGGCTCGGTCGTGAAGTGCTACCGGCCTCTGGCCAAGGACGGCAGCCCGGACGGGAAGGCCAGGTGTTATCCCAGCGCCGAGGCTGTCCCGGTCCCCCGCTGGTACACCGCGGCGAAGGACAGCAGGCCCAGTGCCGAGAGGCCGGCTGAGCCCAAGAAGAGCTCGACGACTGTCGGCGGGCAGCTGGCCGACGTCTCACGGTTCAAGCTCTTCATCACGCTCGGCTCGGGTCTGATGGTCGCCCTCATCATCGGCACGTGGTTCTCGCGGAAGGTCGCCGCGGCGAACCTGATGAACGACACGAGCGACATCAACCAGTACCACAACGACCAGCACATCGCCCTGCCGGAAGAGATCCAGCAGAACTACGACTGGTTCCCCGACGCCGGTGCTCACTCGAACGTGCAGGTCAGCTCGATGCTCAGCCACATGATGCTCAGGAAGAAGGGCCTGGGCACCGTCGAGATCGCCCAGCGCGCCACGAAGGACGTCATCGGCGAGAAGGGACACCTTGTCTACTACGCCGGCGAGGTCATGGACGACGACGAGGGCAATCCGCTGACGCAGACCCTGCCGATCATCGACGAGGAATTCGGCGACGAACTGTTCGAGGCATCAGGGCTCCCCGAGGACAAGGGGCTGCGCCAGAAGTACGACACCAGGCTGATCCCGTACAACCCTGACGGCCAGAACCGGGACAAGCTCGGCTTCGGGTCGGACAAGTACCAGACCGTCGCTGACCTGATCAAGGAGGACTGGGCGTTCCCGGCGTACGAGGTCCAACGCCCGGCCGGGGCCTACGTGGTCGACACCGCGCCGGTGAACACCATGGTGCTGGCCATCACCCGGGCCGGTAAGGGCCAGACATACATCGAGCCGGTCATCGACATGTGGTCACGTGAGAAGAAACCCTCGAACATGGTCATCAACGACCCCAAGGGCGAGTTGCTGGTGAAGAACTACGTCGCCCTGGTCACCCGCGGGTTCGAGCCGGTGCAGTTCAATCTGATCAACTCCATGAAGACCGACATCTACAACATCCTGGGGCTGGCGGCCGACGCGGCACGCGAGGGCAACTTCACCAAGTGCGCACTGTACGTGGAGAACATCGCCGGGATCTTCTTTCCGCTCGACGGCAGCGAGGACCCGGTCTGGCCCAATGCCGCCAACAACGCCTTCAAGCGCGCGGCCTACGGACTCATCGACTTCTACCTGGAGGAGGAGCGTGAGCTGCGCAGCGCCGCGACCGTGCTGAACATGGACCTGGCCCTGGTGGAGCAGAAGCTCGACGACCTCTGGGGCAAGGTCACCCTCTACAACTGCTACCAGCTCTTCGTGCAGATGAGCTCGAAGAAGATCAAGAACCCCGAGGCCGAGCTGGAGAAGCGGGTCAAGGCCGGCGAGTTCGAGAACAACGAGGACGCCCTGGCCGAGGAGCAGGAGAAGGCGGCGGCCCAGGCCTTCATGTGGGAGGGCAAGGCTGATCAGGACATGCTCAGCCTGTACTTCAACGCGAGCGACGAGCTGCCCCGCAACAACATGCGCACGCTGGTGGGCAACGCCCACAACGCGCTGCGCTCGATGGCCGGGGCGGAGAAGATGCTGGCCTCGGTGTACGGCATCGCGATCACCGCCATGTCGTTCTTCACCGACCCCACGATCTCGACGCTGACCTCGGGCAAGCCCTCGCAGAACACCGACCTGGCTGGCCTGAGCTTCCCGCGTCGCCTCGGCGTGCGTTTCGCGCCGAACTACGTCAAGCGCGACCACCTCGTCGGTCAACAGGCCGTGTGGTCGGCCTACGCGGACCCGATGTTCACCGAGAACCTGGGCGAGGACTTCACGCACGAGGAGATCGTCGGGCGTGAGGGATGGGCGCGGTACAACTTCAAGGGCAAGTTCCCCGGCGACGAGGCCTGGCTCAAACTGGAGCTGGTCAACCCGCAGACCAAGATGCTGGTGCGGACCTTCTACTTCAGCTTCACGAAGAACTACCGGCTCTCGCTCAACGGCCGCCACTACGTGGTCGAGCCGGTGACGGGCAAGAAGATCGTGAAGAACGGTGTGATGCGTGAGCTCAAGCCGGTACGCGAGGGTGGCACCCGGGACGGTGAGATCCTCTCCTTCCAGCCCGGGGACACGCTCTACCCGGACACACGGCTGGACTTCTCCGGCGGCGGCAACCCGGAGAAGGTCTCGTACCAGGCACGGGCGATCACTCAGACGCTGGCGCGCTACTCGGAGTCCCCGAAGGCGCTGTTCCTGGTGACTCCGCCGCACCTGATGAAGTACGCGAAGCTGATCCTGATCCTGGTCAAGCAGTTGTTCGACGTGAGCGCCGACCAGGCGTATATGACGAAGTCGAACCAGAAGCCGCTCTACCGCACGCGGTTCATGCTCGACGAGCTCGGCAACCTGCAGTCGGAGGGCAAGGGCATCGACGGCTTCGAGACGATGCTCTCCATCGGCCTGGGGCAGGAGCAGCAGTTCACGCTCATCCTGCAGACCCTGCAACAGCTGCGCGACGTCTACGGCGAGTCGGTCGACAAGATCGTTCAGGGCAACTGTCTCCCGCTTGACGCCAAGATCGCCACGCCGACTGGTTGGACGACGATGGGTGAGGTCCAGGAAGGTGATGAGGTCATGACGCCGTTCGGCACCGTGACCAAGGTGACCGACAAGTATGCGAAGAAGGTGCGTCCGGTTTACCGGCTCACCCTGCGTGACGGCTCGTCGGTCGAGGCGTGCCCCGACCACCTGTGGCCGGTGGAGCGCTGGGTGTCTGCATTCAAGTACACCGGAGGCAGGGACGAGATCGGCCGGCGACTCTTCGTCGGTGCCGGTCCAGACGGTACGACCATGGAGCGTCGCCAGGAGACGATCAGCACCGAGGACCTCAAGGCTCGCATCGACAGGGGTCGTCATGTCGACTTGATCGCCGTCGAACCGGTGGCTTACCCGGAGGCAGAGGTCCCGGTCGATCCCTACGTGCTGGGTGCGATCCTCGGGGATGCACACATCGACCCCAAGGGTGGGGTGTTCATCTACTGCGATGACTCCGAGATGATCGAGGAGATCCGTCGCCGTGGCTACGATGTCGTGCCGTATGAGGTGACCGAGGGTGCGTGTCCGAAGTACGCGATCAACGGCGTCCGTCACCTCATGCGCGGCCTTGGTGTCGCCGGTAGGCGCGCGTGGGAGAAGTCAGTTCCGCAGCAGTACCTGTTCGGCTCTGTGGAGCAGCGCATCGACTTGCTGCGTGGGCTGATGGACACCGACGGCACGATCAGCACCAAGGGTGAGATGGAGTTCTGCTCTTCCAGCGCTGAGCTGGCAGCCGACGTTCAGATCCTCATCCGATCGCTGGGCGGCCGTGTGGCGGTCAACGTCAAGGAGAAGGTGGTCTACACCTCGCCGAACCAGGCCGTGCCGAAGGAGGGTCGTCCGGCGCACCGGGTGCAGAACATCCGTCTCCCGAAGATCAACCCGTTTTTCTTGGCTCGCAAAGCTGATCGCTGGCGCGACCGCACCCGCGGCTTCAACCGGGTGGTCAGCGTCGAGTATGTGCGCGATGACGAGGTGCAGTGTGTCCGGGTCGCCGACGAGCGTCGCCTCTACCTCACCGACGACTTCATCCCGACGCACAACACCTCGAACATCGTGTTCCTGAAGTCCACGGACGACTCGATGATCGAGACGCTGGAGAAGATGAGCGGCAAGACGCACCGGTCGTACAGGGACAGCAAACAGATCAGCCAGGATCTCGACAAGCTCATCGGCGGCAAGACCGAGGGCCGGGTCTCCTACACGATGACCACCAAGGAGGAGCCGCTGATCAGCTACAACGACATGGCATTCCTCGCACCGCGCAACTCGATCGTCTTCCGGGCCGGCGACGCCCCGATCTGGAACCGCAACCAGACGATCCTGCCGATGTCGTTCCGGCTGCTGGGTAACACGATCAAGCACCCGGGACACACCTACTCGCTGCAGACGATCCCGACGCTGTCCAGCGCCATGGACTTCGACGTACGGATGAACCAGCCGGACTTCGTGAAGATGTTGGAGAAGCGTATGCGGCAGGCGGTCAGGGCCGCGGACGCGAAGGCGCAGTACAAGGAGATCTACGGCTACCGGGAGGTCGACATCGAGCGCCTGGACCCGGATGTCTACGCCGACGAGGTCATGGAGGTCATCACCACGATGACCACGGTCGACGAGGGTCAGGACCCCAACGCCCCGGTGGTCGTCGACCCCGACGAGTACGCCGGGATGAGCATGTTCGACGAGGACCAGTTCATCGAGAACGTCGAGGTCGGGGTCGCGGTCGCCGAGAGTCGGGCGATCAGCGTCGAGCGGCAGCGCCTGCTCTACGGCGAGGGAACGATCAGCAAGGAGATGCTGGTCAACCCCGACGGCTCGGCGAAGGTCAAAAGCCTGGACATCGAAATCGGTGAGGCCTACAAGTCGGCGCAGACCGAGCTGGAACAGGACCGCGAGCACTTCTCGGTCGGCGGCGACGGCGAGCTGCGCAGCGCCGATGGGTCCCAGACGTACATAAGCCGGATCCGCTCGGACGCGTACGCCAATGCGGCCCGCCGGATCAACGGTCACGTGAACGACGTGGACTCGCGGGTGTTCGCCGAGGAGGACGTCACCGAACAGGACCTGAGGTCGCTGGTGACGGTGAAGGTCCACTCGGCCTTCTACCAGTACCTGGCCTCGCTGCCGAGCTGGGAGGTACTGGCCGACGGCCGGTTCGACCGGGCCATGGCCATCGAGATGAACTCGAAGTAGCCAGCGCCCCTTGGGGCGCCAGGCAAGGATCATCACCAGCGCCGAGGTCGCCTCTCGACTAGGAGAGAACACCTCGGCACTGGCCTTTCAATAGGCCTATCGCTTCCTTTTGATAGGCGAGCTAGTATCTATGGACAATGACGCAACTCCGAGTGTTCATAGGGGCTTGATTAGCAGTGAAGAAGGCACACGGGCTGCGAAGGTACTTCTACGAGTACGTCTACTACAAGGCAGTCGAGCAGGCCCGGGAGCAGACCGGACAGGTCATTCCGATCTCCCAGGCCAAGGCGATCCGCGCCCGGGTCGACGAGATCCTCGGCCGGCGGGGCAGCGCGCTGGCCGACCCGCAGCTGGGTGTCACCGACTGCCTCACCGCCATGGACCAGGCGTTCGGTGAGCGGGTGGCCGACTACGAGCCGCAGTTCGGTGACCGTTCCCCGCGGAGCGAGCGCTACCAGCAGTCGCAGCGGGAGTTCACCCATGTCACCGGTGTCGGTGCCCAGGTGGACCCGAAGTCGGCCCGGCTGCCGATCAGCCCCTACGACCCCCGCTGGTCCGAACGCGCGACGGTGAAGCGCGCCGGGACTGCGCTGGTGTACCTGCCGGACGAGACGATCGGACGCGTGGCCGGCGGTGAGGTGGAGACCCTGGCCGACCCGCGGCGCGGAAACATGGCGCTCTGGCGCATCGACGACGATGGCAGGCCGTTCGAGGCAGGCCGCGCGATGACGAGCGACGACGCCGCCGGACTCACCGCGCTGATGGACAAGATGAGCCAGCGGGAATACGACCAGGTGCGCGAGTGGGTCATCGACGGCGGCCGGACCCCGCAGACCAACCACGTCGACCGCAACCGCTTCATGTCCCAGCGCGCCGTGGCGCGCTCGGCGGCACTGCTCGAGGAGCTGAAAGCTCAGGGCGTGTCCTACGAGGTGATGCGCGACCGCGAGCCGGGCCAGATCAAGGCGAGGATCGCCGGGACCGGCATGGAGATCCGCCTCATCGACACGCGTCAGGAGGAGTACGCCGGGGCCCGGATCTACGACAACGGCACCGTGCTGCGCTACTCGACGAACTACCGGGTCCCCGGCGGCATGGCGGTCTACTCCCCCTCGCCGGCGGAAGCCGTCCAGCTACTGCGCTTCGCCCAGGGCCATCGCGTCGAGCGCACGGATCTGCCGGGGCAGGCCGCCGGCGGGACCGGCACGACGCACCAGGAACGCGGCCGCGGCCGCGCAGTGGTGGATGTGCCCGACAGCTACCACGTCGACCGTGAGTCGATGTTCGTGGTCGGCGACTACACGGTCCCCGGCGAGTCCGGCCCCCGGCCCGGGGCGAAGGTGATGCTGCGCCGGGACGCGAAGAACCGCTCGCTACCGGCCTTCTTCATCGACGCCGAGCCAGCCGAGGCCTACGCGAAGGCCGCCGTCGAGAGTGCTCGGGCGAACCTGCAGGCCGCCCTTGGTGTCGAGTACCTCATTGCTCGTGCCGAGGACGAGCTGGAGCGAACCGGCGGACAACTGGATGCGATCGAGCCGCCGGAGTACTCGGCTGACGCCGAGGTCGCCGCGATTCAGCGCTCGTACTGGGATGTGCTCACCGGCGCGAACAGCGACCTTCTGCGCCCGGGCGCGACCGAGGAGATGTACCAGGAACGCCTGGAGGAGATCGGCGAGCTGCAGCCCGAGGAGGTGCCCGAGATGGGCAACCTCGCCTACGGCGGCACCGCCGTCGAGAAGGTCCGACAGCACGCCGAGGACGTCCCCTTCGAACTCGTCGGGACCTGGGAGGCCCAGCCCCACCACATCGACGGAGAGTGGGTCGACCAGCGCTTCAACCCGGACCGGGTGGCGCGGTACATGACCAGCCCCACCGGGCAGTGGTCGAACCTCGAAAACCTCGCCTCGGCGCTTCGTCGCTGCGGGATCTCCCCCGACGAGATGATGGGCTCTACCTTCCAGACAACCCGGTTCAAGGACCGGCTCGTCCGCTTCAAAGCCGAGCGCTCCGTGCCGATCGCCGATCACGAATCCGCGTTCATGCGGCGCATCGGGGTCACCGTCCGTGACAGCATCGAGCGCAACGCGGCGACGGTCTCCGAGATCCTGATCGACGAGCAGGGCGTCATCCGCTGGAGCGGCGAGAAGCTGCGCCGTGACGGCAAGGGGAGCCCGATCTCGGGTGAGATCGGGCAGGTCTTCGATGTCGGCGAGTACGGCGAGATCACCACCGCCTTCGCCAGCGGGAACAACGCCCTGGTCGTGCCGGGCTACGAGGCCACGATCACGGCCCAGACTCCGGGCGAGGCTCCGACCTCGGTCGAGGAACGCACCCGCCTGCGCGGCTACCAGCAGCTCATGCACGAGCGCATCCAGTACCAGATCGCCGGCGACCTCATCGCCGGGCGCAGCGAGACCGGCGAGCCCTCCTCGCTCAACGCGGTCTACTCGCAGCTGTACGGCACGAAGCACCCGATCGACTTCATCGAGCGCGCCACCACGTACCGGCTCGACGAGTTCACCGGCGAGCTCACGGGGCACCTGGACGAGTGGACGGCCGCGATCCTGCAGACCGAGGCGCGCCGTGTGCGCTACTCCAACGAGATCAAGGCAGGCTCGACGATCTACGCCGAGTACCGCGCCCAGCGCGACCGAACCGACCCGGCTGACGACAACCGCTTCGACGCCTGGCGGCTCACCGGCGGGCGGAACATGACGGTGCTCACCGGCAAGGACCGGAACAACGTCGTCGCGCCCAGCGGCTACTTCGACCCGGTGATGACCGGTGGCGCGACCAACCAGGGCGTCGTGCGGTACCTGACCACTCAGGCCCGGGTCGACGCCGACGGCCGGATCGTACCGGGGGACGAGAGCGTGGACGGACAGCGTGCGCCGCTCATGGCTCTCCCCGTGCTCGAGACGCTGCGGTACGACCCGTTCGACCGCCAGCAGATGACGGCCTCGACGATCATGCAGTCTTCTGAGGTCACCGCGCCGGCGAAGACGGCGCTGATGACCTTCGGCGGCTGGACGGCCGACGATCCGATCGTGGTGTCGAAGGAGTTCGCCGAGCGCCACCGCATCCGCGGGGCCGGCGGCCGGGAGCGCGATCTCGTCGTGGGCGACAAGATCTCGGATCTGCACGGCAACAAGGGCGTGATCTCGCTGATCGTCGACCGGGACATGCCGCTGCAGGACGCGCAGGAGCAGGATGTCGTCGAGGAGGTCAACTGGTTCCGGGTCAACCCGGGCCTGGACGTGGTGATGAGCCCGTTCAGCCTGATCTCCCGGCGCAACGCGGGCTCGGCGCGCGAGCTGATGAGCGGGGACGTCTCCGACCTGAGCTCCCCCGACGGGGGACTGCGGCCGAGCGCCCTGGGCGAGATGCGCTTCGTGGTCACCCATATGGCCGTCGACGAGAAGACGAAGATCTACGACGACCAGCAGGTACGTGCTGGCAAGGGCCGTAAGGCCTCCTCGCAGCTGGCCTGGGCGCTCCAGTCTCAGGACTGCCCGTCGATCATGCACGAGTTCTACGGCCACAACAGCGGGGCCGAGTCGAACCTGCGCGAGTACCTGCTGGTGACCGGCATGGACATGGAGGCTGACGGCACGCTGCGCGTGATCGGCCAGGCCGAGGGCCTCGACGAGCGCCCCGAGCGCCGGTTCATCCCGATGCCCGGGCTGCTGCGCACTCAGCCGCGCAAGGCGGGACAGCTCCCGGGACTCAACACTACGGCGATGCGCAAATCCTTCGGCGCCCACATCGGCGACCGCGGCGGCGACATGGAGATTCCGTTCCCGCTCACATATCCGACCGGGGAGCAGACCGAGACGGTGAGCGCGAGTTCGTGGAAGCTGCCGGTGATGTCCTCGCATCTGCGCAGTGGCCAGGAGTTCGAGGACGGGTCCTACGTCACGCACGACTACACCCGCAGCTACCAGGATGTCTTCGTCGAGGCCTGCCGATACCGCTACATGGCCGAGCAGCTCGCCGGACAGGGCCTGTCCGCGGAGAAGCGCGCCGAGGTGCGCCACGGTATGAGTGAGTCGGTCTCGCGCGCTCAGCGCGCCTTCGAGGCGATCACGACCGACGTGCAGAACCGGGTGCTGACAGGCAAGAACAACATCTTCAAGACCGGGCTGATGGCCTCGCGGCTCACCGACTCGGCGACGATGGTGTGGACCTCAGACCCGCGGCTGGACGTCGACCAAGTTGCGCTCAGCTCGGTCAAGGCCGAGCAGCTGGGGCTGGCCGAGGGCGACCACGCGCTGGTGTGGCGTGACCCGGTGCTCCGTGACGCCGGCGTGCGCTACATGCGGGTAGCGATCGACGACCGGCTCACCGGCGCCGCGATCAACCCGGTGATGGACGCCTGCTTCGACGGCGACTTCGACGGCGACGCCGTCGCGGTGGTGAAGCTGCACAGCGAGGCCGCCAAGGCTGAGGCCCTGGCGAAGCTCTCGGTGCCGGCCAACCTGCTGGACACCGGAGTGGTCAAGGGCGACGGCTCGCACCCGCTGGCCATGCAGGTGTCGCTGGACACCCAGGTCGCACTCTCCAAGGACGTCGCACTGGCTGAGGAGTTGCAGAGTTCGCGGAGCAAGGCGAACCGGCTCCGGCTGCAGGCGCTCACGGGCGCAGAGCAGCCGGAGGACACCACGCTCACCCATCAGGTCGTGACGGAGAAGCTGAGCGGGCTGTACCGCCAGGCGCAGCGTGGCGAGTTCGGTGCGGCGCTGACGTTCTCGGATCCCGAGGCGCACCTGCAGAGTGTGCGCGAGGTCTGTGTCGAGACCGGTGCCAAGGGGAACGAGAAGAAGCTCACCGACTACGCCCGGAACCTTGGCGATGCGCAGGGCACGCCTGGCATCACGCAGGCCGACCAGGAAGCCTCGATGTTCGCCACGGCGATCAAGGCCCACGGCACCGGTCTGGGCGGCTCGTTCAGCCAGCGCGCCGTTCGTGCGCTGCGCGGCGAGGACCTCAAGGCTGTCCTGGAGGTCACCTACCCGGTGACCCAGTCGATTCTGCAGGCCAAGCACGACGCTGCCGAGGCCCGACACAAGTACGCGATGCTCCAGGGCCCCGGCCGCGATCTCTGGAGGGGCCGCAGCATCGAGCACGTCGGCCCGGGCCAGTGGCGCACGGCGTTCCTCGACGGTGAGCCAGTCCAGGCTACGGCTGAGGAGTGGGAGAAGCAGTTCATTGAGTTCTACGAGTCCAAGGAGGGCTTCGGGGTCACGGTCAACCCGGACTATGTGGCCCGCGTGGCCGGTGCGCTGGAGGACCCGAAGACCGGCCTCATCCGCAACTTGGAGGAAGACGCGTCACTGCGGGGCACCGTGATGGACCGGATGGCCTATGGCGGCGCCTTCGCCGATCTGGTCGAGGCTGCCAGGAACCGCGAGAGCGTCTACGACGGCGAGAAGAACGAGCAGTTCGCGTCCTCGGGGACTCGGAAGGCTCGGGCGGAGATGTCCCGGCAGCTCGACCGGCTTGGCTCCGCCGAGACGCACACCCTGGACAACGCCGTGATCGCTGTCGATGACTCGGTGGTCAAGCGCGACGTGATCTCTCAGGACGCGGATGCCTCCCGCACTCGCGGCGCGCATCGCCGCTCTGCGCATGCCGTGCGCGTGGGCGCGGCGCGTCGGGTGTACACGCCGAGCATCGAGATCGACCAGCCGCAGGGCGACGACGGCTACGGGATGGGGTATTGAGATGGCACAGCACAAGGAGCTGGGAACGGGACCCCCAAGCCGTCGGCGCGCAGCCAAGGTGCTTCCGGTCGGCGACCGGTCCCAGGCCGAGAGGCCGGAAGGCAGCGCACATGCCGACGGGAACTCGCGCTCGGACGAGCCGATCGACGCTGAAGTGATCGACGAGCCGGGACCGCAGGACTCCGACGATGCGCGTGTCTGGCGCGATCGGCTACGGGACCGTACCCGCAGGTTCTTCGGCGCGAAGACCCGGGAACGGGTGGCCGGCCGTGAGCGCGTGCACCGGATCGACGTCGACCGGGCCGAGGACGAGAGCGAGGGCCTGAATCAGCGCGAGCAACTGCTCAAGCTCCGGGCGGAGACCCGGCTCGCCGGCGAGAAGTACATGGCCTCGCTGCGGGACTCGAAGCTCTTGGTGCCCGGCTTCAACGACGACGAGCGGACGCGGGATCTCGGCGTCATGCATCACGTCTACATGCAGATGATGATGCAGTCGTGCCTCAAGCCGCTCTCGCGCGGCGTGAATGCCAACTCGATCATCCAGGCCGTCGGCATGGTGATGACGATGCGGATGCTCGCCCCGGACTTCAGGAAGGAGATGGACAGCTACCTCCAGCCACTCAAGGACAAGATCCAGGAGCGCATCGACACCCGGACCCGCGGCATGATCACCTCTGCCGAGAGCGGCATCGCACACCGGCAGAGGATGTTCCATGACGTACCGAGCGACGCCCGGCGCGAGCGCCTGGTCGGCAGCACAGACCCGCGTGACCACCTGACGGTGAAGTGGCGCAAGCGCTTCGACGCCATGCGGCGCCGTGAGCGCGGCCACAGGGAGATGTTCACTCCGGACTCGGCAGCCATGACCGAGGTCGCGCTCATGGAGAACGCCTTCTGGAAGATGCGTGAGCCCGGCGCGGACGCTGGGCTGATCCGCGACAGCTACTGGGCGTTGCGCAAGCGGCTGCACCAGCAGATGAGTGAAGACGGCCTGGATCGCCAGGAGATCGTCCAGCGCGCGCGACGGATCATCGGTGAGCGGATGGAATACGAGCCCGAGCTGCGCACGATGTTCAACGGCGTGGCCCACGGGCGAATCGTCAAGGCGCCCGCGCACGAGGAGCGGATCGCGGGCTCGGACCGTGTTCGCACCGTTTGGAGCGGGGAGTTCGACGACCAGCTGGGTCGGCCTCTGCCCGCGGACGGGATGTTCACCCTGCGCCGGCCCATGGACGCGAACGCCCACCAGGTCCAGCTCGCCGAGACGATGAAGACCTCCCTGCTCGACGCGATGGCCCGCGGCGACCAAGGGGGCTACGGCGGAAACATGCTCGGCTACCTGGTCGGCTTCGCCGCGCAGAAACAGGGGC
The DNA here is from genome assembly GCF_044760075.1 of Kitasatospora sp. NPDC098663. Taxonomy (NCBI): domain Bacteria; kingdom Bacillati; phylum Actinomycetota; class Actinomycetes; order Kitasatosporales; family Streptomycetaceae; genus Kitasatospora; species Kitasatospora sp. NPDC098663. The sequence goes on from NZ_JBIWAP010000070.1 coordinate 21,353, forward strand.
TGGACACCAGTGGGCTGCCGGACATGCTCCAGCGGCGCCTGGACCAGTCCGAGGTGATGATCGCGAGCATGGACATCGACGGCCTGCCGCCCGAGGACCAACAGCGGGTCTACTCCAACGCGTACGTCGACGCGATGGAGGCAGTGAACGAGAAGTACCCGGATCTTGAGGCCGAGCTGAAGCGGAGCCTCGGAGAGAACTGGCAGCAGACGCTGCAGGCCGCGGTCGACGACCCGGGTTTCTTCTTCGAGGAGCAGCGGCGCAAGCCCCGGCCTCATCCTGCGGGTCCGTCGGCCGAGCAGCAGGCCGGCCCGCAGGGTGAAGCCGATTCCGAGGACTACCAGCCTGCCTGAAGGCGATCCGAAAGCACGAACAAGGAGCAGGAGGAGAGGTCATGAGCCAGGAACAGAATAAGGATGAGCAGGTCAGGTTCGGATCTCGTTTCGCCCGGATGTTCGGCTACGTCACGCCGGAGGACAGGAGCCGATGGGAGCAGCAGCGGGCGCAGAACAAGCCGCATGTCAACGCGATCAAGCACGGCGTGAAGTCGTCGCTGAGCTCGATGATGGAGTTCGGGGAGCGCAACATCGGCGGGAAGCTCGACGCAGCCCACCGCGTAGCGGCGCAGCGTCGGTTCGAGGAGTCCCACAACAGGGTCGTGAACCAGCGCCGCGATCCGGACACACGAAGCATCATCGAGTCGGTCGACTACGAGCCAAGAGACGACCGAGAGGAGATTGAGCCAGACCTGGAGCTCTAGCCGAATGAGTTGCAATAGACGTCGAGAGTGCACTCGATAAGACCACCTAACCCTCTCGACTCGTGACTATCTTCGGTAGACTGGTTTCTAAGCGAAACATCTGCATGAGCGATGACAGGGCAGGGTGTAGGCATGGAGAAGACGAATCCTCGTGTCAGCAAGCGCGAGTTCATCTCGCGGGTCGCGACTCGAAGCAAGTTGCCGATCCGAGTGGTGAACAAGGTGTACGAGTCGTTGCTCGGCGAACTCACCGGGGCAGTCAGCTGCGGAGAGGCGGTCGTGCTCACGAGCTTCGGCCGCTTCTACCGACAGGACCACAAGGGCCACAAGGTGCGCTTCGGCAAGAGCAGGGTGGACGACTACGTGGTTCTGAAGTTCTCCGCATCGAGCAGCTTCAACCGCCGGCTGGGGGGCGACGACGACGGCATCTCACCGGAGACCCACCGGGCGATCGAGGATGCCGGCGAGTTCGAGAACGTCACCGCGGACCGTGAGCTACGGGTCGCGTCGTAGACAACGACGAGCGAGCAGAAAGAGAGACCCCCCATTATG
>NZ_JBIWAP010000071.1:0-22021 GCF_044760075.1 Kitasatospora sp. NPDC098663
TGCCGTCCTTGATGAACGGCAGCCCGGCCGCGGTCTGGTAGACGCTGATCGCCAGGTTCTCGATCGACGCGGCGGTCTGCAGCGCCATGATGTCGCCAGCGGAAGCGCTGGCGGACGGTGAGTCCGCGGTCGCCCGAGCGGCGCCCAGCAGGCCCACCCGCCGGCGACGGCGGCGAGCGTGCCGCCGCGCTGCCACCAGCGGCGCGCCGGTACCCCGGCCTGCTCGAAGTCGGTCAGCGCGCCGCGCGTGATCCGCAACGCGTCGCTGTTCAAGTCCTGCGACTCCTCGGTGAGTTCTTCCAGCAGCCGGGTGTCGATGTGCCCGCCAGCCATCATGTCCCGTCTCGGCCTGCCGGTCCGGCCGGATGCCGGACCGCCTTCTCCCCGTCTTCGGCACCCGCCCGGCCCCGGTTTGGTCCAGGCCCCCAGACCGGCCCCGATTCCACCCCTGCGGGTTGCCTGGGCCCCGGAGCCTTGACGACGGTTTGCGGGTGTCCCGCCCCCGTCAGCCCGAGGGGCTCACATCAGCGCCAGTGATCGCAGCAGGTCGACCTCTGTGAAGCCGGCCTGCTCCAGCACGTGGCAGCGCCCGGAGGCGCCGGGGGAAAGCAGGTCGACGGTGGCCAGCGCACTGCCCCCGCCCGTCTGGTCGAAGCGTTCCAGCGAACGGTGGAGACGCTCGCGCCACTCGGCGAGGGCCAGAGCGGGCGGCGCGGGGCGACGCTGGGCGGGGAGAACGCCCTCAGGCGTGACCCACAGCGACGGGCAACCGCCGGTCTCGGACGCGCTGCGCCGCCCGGGCCGGTGGAGCAGGAGCCACTGGTCCACCGTGCGAAACCCGGCGTCACCGAACACCTCGGTGCTCACCGGCCGGTCGTGCAGGGGCAGACCGGGAAGGCCGGGCTCCGCGGGGCCCGGGTCGGTGAAGGCGGTGACGGCGGCGAGTCCCGCGCCTCGCTCAACCGCCACCCGGACAAGGACGGTCGCGACCTCCGGGCTCTCCCGGCAGTGCAGCCACGACACGCCCCCGGTCAGACGCCCCGCAGCCGCCCGGCGGTGCAGTGCCATCGCGCCCAGGACCACACCGAAGCCGTCGTGGGCGACAACCACCGTCCCGGCTGGGTGCCGGACATCGAATGCCCGTCCCGGTGACACGGTGGCGAAAGGGGAGGCCAGTTGGTCCGCCGCGATCAGCTCCGCGATCTGCTGCCGGTCCCCGGCAGCCGCGGGCCGCACCCACACCGGTCGCGTCCTGAGGACCACCGCCACCACACTTCCGCCACCGTTGCCGCCAAACGCCTTCTCCTGTGACTTCGGCACCAGCGTCGGGGCGGACGGGCGCACCCCGGCCCAACCACCCGAACGGGGCAACCAAGCCCACCGCCCAGCACACCCCCTGCCCGGCCCGGGCCACGAACCCCCGGGCACGAGGGCCAGCCGCTTCCCGTCCACGCTCAAGCCTTTCGGGCCTCCCGACGCGCGGCTCCACATCACACCGCCTAGCGTCGAGCACAGCCGGCGGCACCAGCCGTCCACAACAAGAGAACTGAGGAACCATGAACAAGCACATAGCCCGTACCGCCGCCACCATGCTGCTCACGGCCGGGATCGTCGCCGTTCCCGCCGCCGGGTCCGCTTTCGCCTCCTCGCGGGGCAGCGAGTTCGACTACAGCCACCAGGTGTCGGCTACGGCCGGGGACGTCAGCTACAACGAGAGCGCCCAGGCCTCGTACGTCACCGGCTACGGCGAAGACTCCCACGGCAGCCACAGCGGTTACGGCCAGGGCCACCACGACAGCAACGGCCTCGGGTACGGGCACGGCCTTCTCGGGCTCGGCCTGATCGTTCTCTGACAGCCCCACGACCCCGCGTTGCGCGGGGTGGCGAGGCCCGACCCCCAGGCCGGACCCCGCCCGTGCGCACCGCAACACCGGGTACGTGCTCCCGGCGCGCACATCTCCCGTTCGAACCCGCTCCGCCGACGGACTGCCGGAACAAGGGACGACCACCCGAACGGCCCACCGCGGCGTTTCGCGCCGCGTCCGTGTGCCCGCATTCGGCGGTCTCAGGGGCTTGGTGAGCGGCCTCTCCGCAAACCGGCTCAGCCGGTCAGGGCCGCGCAGGGAGGTCACCGCCACCGGCGTCGCCCCGCCCGCCCGGGCAGACCTCGTGAGCGCCCAGGCCACGGGCACGACCGCGTCCGGGCCGCACCCATCCAGCGGCAGCGTTCACGGTGCCACGCAACCGTCGAGCCGTCCGGCCTTGCAAAGCGTGTGCTCGCCCTGGTTCGACGCCATCGTGGGATCGGCCAGTACGCCGTGGCGCACCAGTCCGGCTCCGGTCTCCTCACAAGACGACTCGGTTCCTGGTACCGCCAGTGATCCCGACACCCGCTCCACCCACCACTTGCATGGAGATTGTAGTTGCAACCACTGTGCAGCAAGACGTTGCCGGGAGGACTGCGAGGACGCATCGGCCCCGACTGCGGCTCCTTTCACCCGTTACAACACCGCTGAGGAGCCCCGACATGCCCAACCCGGCCAGCGCCGGCCCGTGCCCCGGTGTAACCGAGCTCCCGAGCGAGCAGCCTTCGCAAGCCGTGGTGTGTGGCCGCTCGCAGGAGGGCACCGCGCTGAGGGCGAGCGGCATGGGCGGCCAGTGGTGCGAGAAACCGGTCGAACACCGCTCGCGGGTGATCGAGGGGGAGGCCGCGCGCACGGCGGGGCCCCTCGACGGTGATGTCACCTTGATCTGCGATCGAGTGCTCGGCGAACAGGTACTGCGGTCCGCCTCCGAGCGTCTGGGCATCACGGTGAGCGTCCTGACTACGTAGGCTCCGGTGGCGCGATGACCGGGTCGCCCGAGCCAGCGCACCCCGACTTCGGTCGGTTGATCCGCGATGTCGATGCGGACCTGGTGGTCTGCCACGTTTGTGGGCGCGGATACCGCTCGCTGGGATGCCACCTGCGGGCGCACGAAATGACGGCTGCCGAGTACCGTGACCAGTTCGGCCTGATGCGCTCACGTCCACTGAGTTCGCGTTCTGCGAGCAGCACTCGGTCCGATGCTCAGCGTGGCGCGTACAGGTCGTCGCCCCGGATGCGGGCGGACTTCGCTGTGGGCCAGGACATGGCGCGCGCCGGGCAGTTGCAGCGCGAGTCGCGCCGCTCGTTCGAAGAGCTCGGCGTTTCGCCTGAACTGTCCCGTGAACGGCTGGCGCAACTCGCCGCAGGGCGGCGGCACCAGAACGCGATGGCCGATGCCAGCTTGGCCGCCCGAGTTGGCGCACTTGGCCAGCCCGGCCTGCGGCATGCCTTGCAAGCCCTGTACGTTCTCGGCGATCTGAGTCAGGAGGCCACCGCGCGGGCCATGGGCGTGGGCAACGAGCGGTTGCGGGATCTCCTGCGCGCGCATGCCATCCCGCTGCGGGCTGTCGGCCGCAACTCGGCGGCAGGCAAGCGCGCCCGGGTCTCCGCCAACGACCGCGAGACCGCCTCCCACGTCGGTACCGACGACATCGTCGTGTGGCTGCGGCAAGAGCGGGCCGGTAGCGCGACGCTGGCGGTACTCGCCGCTCGCACCGGGCGCAGCATCCCGTGGGTGACGAGCCGCCTGCGGCGATGAGCAGGCAGGCTGCGGAGAGGGTCCGGCCCGGTGGTGTGAAAGGGCCGGACTCGCACCCACGTGGCCGAGGTCACCCGGCGGTCTTCTCACCGCCGGCACGCATGCCAGCGGTCCACTTCTCTTCGATCCGGCCCACCTTCCAGACCGCCAGGGCGACGACCCAGGTGGCGAAGAACAGGCCGACGATGACGAAGCCGAGCAGGTTGGTGTCGATGCCCTCGATCCAGTCCCAGAACGCGCCCTGCCAGTTGATCTGCTGCGCTAGAAATATGCCGATAGGCCTACTTGGGTGGCAAACCTTCGTGAATTCGTAGCGGTTAAAACTCGGATTTCACTCGGCCGGGTGAATCCCGTTGGGGATGTTTGGTTTTGACGGGAGCGATTCGACTACGGTGGCGGAGGACCGGGCGGTTGGCCTCATCGGCGAGGAAATCGGTTCGGCGGGAAATCCGCGGCGTGAGCCGACAATCCCGAAAATGAGGTCTACCGTCGGTCCTGCTGTGCGTGCTCCGGCGGTTCGCCGTGCCCGGGTCCCCTGTCATACGTCTAGAGGTTGGAAGACCATGCCGCCCGTAGTTCCGCCGTTCCTGATCGGTCTCGTCGTCTCGCCACTGGTCAAGCGTCTTCTCAAGCCGCTGGTGCGAGGCGTCGTCAAGACGTCCGTCGGGCTCGTCATGGAGGTGAAGAAGGCAGCCCACGAGGCCGGGGAGAACATTCACGACCTCGCGGCCGAGATGGCCGCCGACGTGTCGGCGGCTCAGGTCGCGCCCGGTGAGGGCCATCGTGCGGCCGGGAACGCGACCCCGAACGCCGAGAGGGACGAGGCCGCCTCCCGGGCCGAAGCAGAGACGAGGGCCTCGAAGGTCCGTACGACCGTCGGCGCCGGAAGGGCACACTGACGCACCGGCGTGACCTGACTCGCCGCCTGGACGCACACCGTGACCGAGCTCGCGAGCCGTGTCCGCGCGGTGGTCGGCCGCGGGCCTTCCGGCCCCATCGGCCGCCCGGTCAGAATTCCCGCTCCGTCACATTGATCCGTCGTGCCCGATGCCGGATCGCCCGTGACCTCCGCAAAAAGGGGCTCTGGCGAAGATCTTGTGATGCGCTGGGCCTCTCCCTTTGGTCGATCCTATGGTCGCCACTCCGCCCGGTAGTCGGGGTGCTCGACGTACGACTGTGCGAGAACGCGGAGGGCGTACGTGAGACCGGTGAAGCGTGGATCGGAGGAATCCATTGCCTCATGGTCTCGAGCCAACATGTCGACCAGGTCGAGCATCGGCAGGTGACTGTCAAGGAGAGCGTCCCCGCCGAAGCGGTAGGCGATCTCGGCATAGGCGTGGTTGTCGGCCATGTTACGGGCGTGAAGAAATCTCAGAAGGTTGTCCATGAGTTGATTCTCCGTGGGCTCAAACTCGTAGGAGGATTCGGGTGCGGAGAAGGTCGAGTTTGGCTCTGCCGTAGCCGGCCCGCTTGAGGAGTTTAGAAGTTACGTGGAATCTGTCCGGGGTGATCATGTCTCCCCGGTGCAACCACGGACTTGGGAGACAGCTTGAGCGGCACGACGTTGCTGACGGAGAAGTGGCCCGTGCTGGGCTGGCACGAGCAGGCGGCGGTGTGGCTGCAGATCTGGGCCGACCTGGGGCGGGCGCCGAGGACCATCGACGCCTACGCCCGCGGGCTGACCGAGTACCTGCTGATGTGCGAGCGGGACGACGTCGACCCGGTCACCGCGAACTGTGCTCACATCGCCGTCTACGTAAGGGAGTTGACGTCACGGCCGCACCGTCGGGGTGCGAACGTGGTGGCGATCGACTCGGGGGCGGGGCTGGCGAACGCCACGATCCAGCAGCGCCTGGTACCGGTCCGCCTGTTCTACGACTTCCTTATGGAGGAGGGGTTGCGCGAGTCGAACCCAGTGGGCCGGGGCCGCTACACGCCTGGACGCCGGGCGGGCGGCCAGCAGCGGGGATTGGTGCCGCGGCTGACCAAGCTGCCGTGGATCCCCAGCGAACAGCAGTGGCTGCGGGTCTTGGAGGTGGCCCGGAGCGAGCCAGTGCGCAACCGCGTGATGCTGGCCCTGGCCTACGACGCCGCCCTGCGCCGCGAGGAACTGTGCTCGCTGCGGACCGATGATGTCGATCCGGCCCACCGCACACTGCGGATACGGGCGGAGACAACGAAGAACCGGCTGGAGCGGGTGGTGCCCTACTCGGCCTCGACCGGGGTGCTGCTGTCGCAGTACCTCACCCACCGGGCCCAGGTCAGCCGGGCCCGCGGGCCGCTGTTCCTGTCGGAGTCGAGGCGCAACCACGCCCAGGTGGTCCGCAGGATCGCGCTGACCTCGGGGGTCGAGCGGTTCTCCACTCACACCACCCGGCATTTGTGTCTGACGGACCTGGCGAGAATGGGCTGGGAGGTGCACACGATCGCCGCCTTCGCCGGGCACCGCCACACCGACTCCACGCTGCAGTACATCCACCTGTCCGGCCGGGAACTTGCCGACAAGCTCGCCCGCGGGATGGAGCACATCCACGCCTGGCGCATCCAGGCCCTGACCAGCATCCACGACGCGGAGACGGCCCGATGACCGCCTCCGCCGCAGCCGACCGCTCCAAGGAGTCGGGCCGCTGGCAGTGGCCGATCGACCCGGCCCGCTACGACACCACGCCCGTGCTCCGGACCGCTAAGAAGGACGCCATCGTCGAACTCGGCACCGACAACCTGCGCCGCCTGGCCCGCCACGACCCCGCCGCCCGAGGCTGGCGGCAGATCCGGCGGCTGCTGCGGCCGCTCGACGACGCCGACGCCGCGCTGGAGGCACCGGCCACGCCGCACCGCCGCCGGGCGATGCTGGACGCGACCGCCGTGGTGCTGCTGCGGTGCGCCGAAACCCGCTGCTCCTACTGGTCGTGGACCGATGAAGAATGGGCCGGCCTCCTCGGCCAGGACCAGCGCGGCTTCCGCAACGCAGCCCCCGGATGGGCGGACGACGCCGTGCGACCGCACCTGGCCGCGCACGCCTTCCTGCTCGGCGGCTTCAACGCCTTCTACCGGCTCGGCAGCTTCAGTCGTCTCACCCTGGCCTGGCGCGTCTTCGGCCACGCTCGCGTGGACGGCGAGATCGCCCGGATCCGCGCGGTCCTGGCCGGCTGGGGCTACCGTCTGGGCCGCGACGACGACAAGCTGCTGCCGATGGTCGCCTGCCAGATGTTCCTGCTCAACCGCAGCCCCCATCTGGACGAGCTGAGCACCGATCTGTTCGAGCGGGTCCGCTGCGGGCAACTGCTGCCGGCCGCGCGCGGCAATACGCTGCATGCGATGCAGCGAGCCGTCGCCGAGCTGGGGTTCTGCGACCCGCCGCAGCGTCTGACGGGCCACCACTCTGCCCGCGCGAGCGGGGGTTCACCGGTTTGGGCGGCCTGGGTGGAGCGTTGGCACGGCACCTCCACGCTCACGCCCCGCGTCCGCGGCGGCCTGCGCGCGACGCTGCTGAAGGCCGGCCGATGGCTGGAGGCCGAGCACCCCGAGGCCGCAGACCCGACCTCCTGGACCCGGCAGACCTGCGCGACCTGGGTCGCAGCCGTCGACCGGATGAACGTGGGCGACTACCTCCAGCGCACCATCGGGCTGAAGGACCGCCTCGGCAAACCACTGGAAGCGCCCACCAAAGCCGCTCACCTCACCGCGGTCCGCACCTTCTTCCGCGATCTCCAGGAGTGGGAGTGGATACCGCGGCGGTTCGATCCGCAGCGCACGCTGGGCACCCCGCGCAGCATCTCGGCTCTGCTCGGACCGGATCCGCGCGTGATCGCTGACGAGATCTGGGCGAAGCTGATGTGGGCCGGACTGAACCTGCAGGACAGCGACCTCCCGCAGACCCAGGCCGGGAACTTCTACCCGCTGGAGCTGGTCCGCGCGGTTACGCTGACCTGGCTGTTCTCCGGACAGAGGAGCGATGAGATCTCACGCCTGCGCGTGGGTTGCATCCGCTGGCAGCACGACGGCGGGGCCATCCCGGGCCACTCGAAGCAGGTCCTGGTCCGCGACGCGGTCTGTCTGCTGGACGTGCCGACCCACAAGACCGGCACCGCGTTCACCAAGCCCGTCGACCCGATCCTCGGCCAGGCCCTCGACGCCTGGCAGGCCCTCCGCCCAGGTCAGCCGACGTTCACCGACCGCCGCACCGGCGAAATGGTGGACCTGCTGTTCGCGGTCCGGGCCCGCAAGGTCTCATCCGCCTACATCAACAACACCGTCATCCCGATGCTCTGCCGCAAGGCCGGCGTCCCCGCCGCCGACGTCCGCGGGAACATCACCAGTCACCGGGCCCGCTCCACCATCGCCAGCCAGCTCTACAACGCCAAGGAGCCGAGGACCCTGTTCGAACTGCAGGCCTGGCTCGGCCACCGTTCACCGCAGTCCACGCAGTTCTACGCGAAGATCAGTCCGACCACTCTCACCAGGGCCTACGACGACGCCGGCTACTTCTCCCGCAACATGCGCACCGTCGAAGTCCTCGTCGACCGCGACGCGGTCGCCTCCGGCGCCGCCGCAGCCGCAGCCGCAGCCGGCGAACCCTGGCAGCACTACGACCTCGGCCACGGCTACTGCACCTACACCTTCTTCGAACAGTGCCCACACCGCATGGCCTGCGCGCGCTGCGACTTCTACACACCCAAGGACTCCGCCAAAGCCCAACTCCTGGAAGCCAAAGCCAACTTGCAGAAGATGCACGCCGCCATCCCGCTCACCGAGGACGAGCAGGCCGCCGTCGAAGACGGCCAAGCCGCTCTCGACCGCCTCCTACAACGACTCGCCGACGTCCCCACCCCGGCCGCACCGACACCCCGGCAGATCGAAAAGCCCTCCGGAGCAACGCTGCTGCCGATCGTCATGGTGAACCAGAGGCCGGCAACGTAATCGACCTGCGCTCGCGGCCGTGACCAGGCACTATGACGGCATGCCGGATCTTCTCTGGGATGAGGTCAAGAACTTCTTCAATCCCGACCTCATGGGTGCCCTTCCCGACGTCTTCGTCCCCGACGCCTCGGTCGCGGACTGGCAGGCCCTATTCCACCTGATCCAGGCACGCAACTGGCAGTGGCAGTACTCCGAGGGCTCCACGGACCTGCCCCTGCCGTCGGCCGCCGCCGTGCTCGGCCGTCCGGCTGACTCCGAGATCGCGGAGCTGAGGGTCTGGCCGAAGTCCGGAGTCCTCGCGATCTTCCGATTCATGTCCGTCGATGAGATCGACTTCGACGTCGATCTGCGCGAACTCCAAGGGCAACCCGGTGTTGACGCGCTCTGCAGCCTCCTGGCACGGATCGGGCGCGAGCTCGGCAAACCGGTGATGATGACGTCCGAGGGCGGAAGCCAGGCCCATCTCGTCCTCGGGTTCGAAGCGGTCCTGGACCGAGTGGTCACACTGGCCGATCCATCACTCGACTGACCGCAGAGCCCCACGAACCTTGACAAATCAGATTCCACATAAGGCGGGCGATGCCGGCGGACTTCCCCGTCTGGGACCGCGTCTACGCCTTCGTGCGGCGGTGGCACGCGCGGGGCCTGCTGGCCGAGTTGCACGACCGACTGCGGGGCCTGGTCCGCGAGGACGCCGGCCGCGACCCGGAGCCGACCGCCGCGGTGATCGACGCGCAGTCCCTTCGTGCGGCGGCCTCGGTACCAGCGGCCTCACGCGGATACGACGGGGCGAAGAAGGTGCCGGGGCGCAAGCGCCACATCGTGGTCAACTGCCTCGGGCTGCTACTGGCCGTGATGGTCACCGCCGCGAACGTGACGGACCGGGATGCCGCGATGCCGCTGCTGGAGCGCGTGCGGGCCCGCTACCGGAAGATCGTCCTGGTCTGGGCCGACGGCGGCTACGCGGGTCGCCTGGTCATCTGGGCGATGGAGAAGCTGCGACTGGCCCTTGAGATCGTCAAGCGGACCGACGATGTCTCCGGCTTCGTGGTGCTGCCGAGGCGCTGGGTGGTGGAGAGGACCCTGAGCTGGCTGATGCGCTCGCGGCGCCTGGTGCGCGACTACGAGACACTGCCCGCCGTCCACGAGCAGATGGTGCTGTGGTCGATGACGATGCTCATGACGCGGCGGCTGGCCCGGCGGCGAGCGTGAACCGGCCCGGGGCGGACTCGACCGCCCAGCCCCGGTCCGCCAGCCGCTTCATCTTCGACCGGACCCCTTCCACGCTGGCCGGGTCCTGCTCCAACCCGAGTGCGGCAGCGATCTCCTGGCACGTCATCACCGCGTCCCGGCCGGCCCCTTGCCCGGCGAGCACGGCGAGGATGCGCCGGTAGTCCGGAGCGAGCACGTCCACGGACAGCGCGGGACGCCACACCGGGACGATCGAGCCCGCTCGAACAGCCCTCGGCGCGGGAACCTCGGCGGGCGCCTTCGTGGCGGGCTCCGACACTGAAGGCCCACCGGCTCCAGAACCGGCCCCACCTGCCTCCGGCGGCCGCGGCACGGACAGGACCTCGTCGACGCGCTGCCTGGCGATCAGCCACTCGTGCCAGGTCGTCTCCGCTTCCGCAAGCTCGGCGAGCACCCGGTCGGCCACTTCCCGAAGCTCTTCCACGCGCTCCCGCGCAGCCAGTTCCCGCTCTTCAAGAAGACCCACGACCGACGCCATCCCGGCACCTCCACCAGCGAGACAACCCAACGGCCCGAGCATGCCTCGCCGACGCCGACATCATGCCTGAGCTGCGGAAACACGCCAATCAAGTTCGGTACGACAACAGCTTCTGAAGACTTTTTTCAGAGATCCAGTTCGTGAGATGGCGCTTGGCGACCTTAGCGGCATGTCGGCGGCCGGCTCAAGAGCGTGATCGACTGTTTGAGTAGCGCCCGCTTCGTCTGACCTCTGGTTCAGGCTTTGTGTCCCCCACATCAACTGCAGGATCCGATAGCCGTGGTCGGCGCACGCCGATGGTGCAGTAACGGCTGAGTGCTTAGAGCTGAAGGTGCCGCACACAGGTCAACTGTGTGCGGCACGGGATGAGAGCTGGTCCTCGCGGCAACGTGACCCTCCCTCGGTTCCCCGAATCCTGGGTGGAGCCCACAGCGCCCGGGGGCCGGAACCGGCTGACGGCCGATCCCGGAGTCTTCTCAAGCCACAGTGGATGACGACGCCCGGCTGGGTCAACTCCTAACGGGACAAGGCTGCGGGAATCCAATTGCGCCAAGCACACGACCAGCGCAAACGCACGAATCAAGTGCAAGCCTGGGGAGCGCCCCAGTCTGAGACACGCGTGCGGAAAAAGTGGCGGTGGGCAAGATCAAACTTGGGATTCCTCTCAGCCTGGTGCCACCATCGAGTCAGGCCTGAGCGACGTCGGCAACCGCAGCTCAGGGCCTAGATGTTGGAGCCCACAGAACGGGAAGGCTGGACTATGAATCGGCGCTTGAGTAAGGCCGTTTGCGCAGAGAATGACAAGCCCTTCGGCTACCGCGAGACGATCGTCATCGTCGTGGTACTGGTGTCAAGCGTTGCACTGGCCGCGACGGGCATTAAATCCCACGCGGCGTCAGTCCTGATCGCCGAGTCTTGCGCGCTCGGCGCGTATCTGCTGCGACGGCTGCGACTGGGGGCGCTGGAGCCTGCGGCATCGAGGTGCGGGCAGTCATAACCATGGGGCGCCGAGAGAATCCAATCGGCGCGTGTGGCAAGTCGCTTCAGGCTCTCGCGTCGTGGCTGCGTGCCCGGCGCGAGAGCACTGGGCTGACCTATACGCGCCTCGCCGAGCGCACCCGTTACAGCGGTGACACCCTCACCCGTGCGGCCTCTGGCGGCAGCGTGCCCAAGCTGGCTGTGGTCCTCGCATTTGCGGAAGCCTGCGGAACGGACCTGGCCGAGGCGGAGCGGCTTTGGAAGCGAGCCCGGCGTGAGGCACTTGCTGAGGATGCCCGAGGCAAGCGCGAAGCTGTGCACATCCACGTCATCGACAACTTCGCCGACCTGCACGCTGCCTTACTGGCCCTCTATGCGAAGGACGGCTGTCGGCCATACAGGGAACTCAGCGAGCGGGTAGGGGGATTTGGCCGACTTCCGCATGCGACAGTCGGCCGCGTCCTCAACCGGAAGTCTCCGCCTCGCCGCGACTTCGTACTCACTTTCGCTCAAGCGTGCGGAGTTCGTGGAGCTGCGCTCGAAGCATGGGGCCAAGCGTGGGACCGTGCGGATTCGAGACGCCGACCCTCAGGCCGCCCAAGTCCGCATGCCGCTACCTCGTCTGCAGGGACTGTCCACTCCTCGCAAGGAGTCAGTGCTCGACTCGATGGGACCCGTGCTCCGTCCGCGCCAACCGGGAGGGGCAAAGCTCGGACGCTCCCCGCAGCTGTGGCGTATGAAGAGCAGAGAGCCAGCTCCAGGCAGCGTCCCGGGGTGCCATGCGTCGGCTGCGGCCAGCTCGTGACAACTCACTCGGACATGGCGGCACGCTGGGGGGAACACGTGTGGTGTGTGTCCTGTGGCCACGACTTGCAGGTGGTGCCCTGGCTCGTTCGTTGGCCGGGACAGAATCGCGAGGGGCAATCTCCACACAACCGCAAGCCGCGCACGGAGGTACGAGATTCGTCCGAGGGGCAGCTGTCATTGATGGATGTCCTGGGAGGAGTCTGAATCGGATGGCCTGTCCGCGTGCGTGAGCGGACTGGGTGCCAGCCGCTGCCTGGCCCTGGACTGGCTACCTTGTCAGCGGCCAGATGGATCCCCGGGGACGGCCACCTGACGGGAAGTCATCTGGCCGCTGGCTGTCAATCAATCCAGATCCCGCCGCTGTTCTGGTGGATCACCGGATACCAGTCGAGAACCGGGCAATCAACGACCAACAGGTTCTCCAGGCCGCCCAACCCGTGTAGATGGAGACGTTCGGTGACCTCGTCCTGCAGGTAGAAGTCACCCTGCAGGGCGTCACAGTGGACGCAGCCGACGGACAGGTACCACGACCCCATGGTGCTGCTGTACCGGCTCTTGATCGTCGCGGCGAGATCTGGCCGCCCGCCTTGCTGCAGCAGCTTCTGCGTAAGAGCGAGCGTGTCCTCGTCGCCCATGTGCAGAGAGCTGAACCCGCGCGCCGGCCTCTCCGGGTACAGGCCGGCCAGGCATGTCGTTTCCCTCTGGCACTTCCAGCACTCGCGGGTCAGTGCGAGGACACGCAGAGACACGAACCTTGCGGTCAACGGCGAGCGCACCTTGGGCAGGTGCAGACCGATGTCTGCCGGGTCGAACTCCTCGGACTCATAGAGCACCCCAAGGTCATGACAGGTTGCGCACTTCACCAACCAGCCGCCGTCTGCCTTGTGGAGGAAGCCGCCTCCCTCGAACACCCACACAGAGCATGTGGCGCAGCCGCCCCCGAACTGGTTCCGCATGGGCCCCCGTTTCGCCGTCGTTGCCAGGCCCCTCGATCGCCCGGCCGTGTCCAGTCAGCACCGTACCCGGCGACTCCGCGAAGCCCTGAGAGGGGCTGGACCGGCGACGCGCGCACGCACATGCAGCGTCCAGAGGGACTGGGCGCCTCGTTGGCCGGCCAACCAGACCGGCCGCCTCTGGCCGGTGCGGCTCCTGCGCCACAGCCCGACACGCCCACCCCCTGAAGCACTTGTGCAATGTGCCGTAGATCAACTAAAGTGCTGACGATCGTGATCTGCTCAGCTGAGAAGTTCCTGTCCGAAAGGGGATCAGACGCATGTACGAGGCCGTGCCGTGGCAGCAGCAGCTGTTCGACAAGAACGCAGACAAGGTCCGGAATGGACTCGGGCAGGGGCTGCGGAACATGCACGCCAATGCGCGCGCGGCACAGGAGGAAGCTGGGGTCCGGCCGGCTCACCCGTACGGCGCGGCCCGTTACACCGGGCAGTTCGAGAGAATCGCCGACGAGCTGATCACCATTCCCGGCGCCCGTCTGGTCAAGCCCCGCGGCTTCGGCTTCGAACTCGTGCTGGTCGGCAAGGGGCTGATCTATCCGTTCCGGTATGCCAAGACGCAGGCGGATGTCCGGGTTGCCCGGATCCCGCATACCTCGGTTCTGATCAAGGAACTGCTGGCCAACTTCGGCACCGCTCCCGACACCTTCCAAGAGGCTCTCGAGTTCGACGGGTTCGAGACAGAGGATGACGTCCTCGCTCTGCGGGTCGGCTTGGCCGATCTGCCGCCCGACACGAAGCTCGTACTGGTGCCGTTCGCCTGCAATGTCGGTGACCTGCTGGAGTCCTACTGGGGGGTAGCCTCTCTGGGGATCGACGGCACGACCCTCCAGTGGGCATCCACTCCCGAGGCTCTGCCCGTTCCTGACCAGGCGACGAGGCAGATCAAGCTGCACTCCGTGCCGGAGCAGGGTGCGACCGTGTCCGAGACGCTCACGAGCTTCGACCAGGGTGAGGAGCCGCCGGTATTCCTGTCGTCCCGCCCGGACAGCGATGTGAAGCTGGACCTGGCCCCTGAGACCGAAGAGCAGCCGATCGAGCCCCGAGCGAACGAAGACAATGAGAAGTAAGCAAGATCTGATCCCAGGCATGGAGGAGCGCGGAGTCACTCCACGCGCCATCTGTGACGGGTTCGACCCTGCCCGCCTGACCCAGGCCCGGCGACTGGCGGAGATGACGAAGAAGGATGTCTCGGCCTATCTGGGTGTTACTCCTGCTGCCGTAGGACAGTACGAGACAGGAGTATCAAAGCCTCGCCCGGAACTGATTCCCAGACTTGCCGAATTCCTAGATGTTCCGATGCAGTTCTTCCTGGCCGGCAGGCCCAGCAATCGGCTCGACTCGTCCATGGCGCATTTCCGGAGCCTGCGAAGCACACCTAAAGCACAAAGAGAGCGATCCCTGGCATTCGCTGAGCAAATCTGGGAGATCACTTTCGCGCTGGAGAAGCGCATTCAGATGCCATTTGTGGACCTCCCCGGATTCGCCGGCGGGGAGGTCCATCCAGGGGAAGACCTTCCCGCTGAGCCCGCTTCCGCAGCACGTGAATTGAGACGTCGGTGGGGCCTGGGAACCGGCCCCGTCACACATCTCGTTCGACGGATGGAGTCCCACGGCATAGTGGTTGTTCTGCCGCCAAGCGCTGACACCTCGGCGGCAACCGTCGACGCCTTCTCCACCCGTGCCCCGCGCCCGCTGGTAGTCCTGACGTACAACCGGACCGATGACGTCTACCGTCACCGATTCAGTGCGGCACATGAGCTTGGGCACCTGGTCTTGCACGGGGACGCGACGGGCGACAGCCGCCAGGAACGGGAAGCTGATGCGTTTGCTGCAGAATTCCTCACCCCTCGGGAAAGCATCCTTCCTCTGCTGCCCAGGCGTATGGACCTTGCGCAGCTTGCCGACCTCCGCCGCACATGGGGAGTCTCGATCCACTCCCTTATTTACCGCTGCCGGGAGCTGGGCTTGATCTCGGACGCGACAACCAGTAGAACTTATCAACGCTTGCGGGCACTGGATGGACAGCCCGGTTTCACCCCCGAGCCCGTTAGCAGCTTTGCTGGTGAACAGCCAGTCCTCCTGCGCCAGGCATTTCAGCTTGCAGCCGAAGACAGCGGCCTAACTATAGAGAAGCTAGCGCGGGAACTCGGCTGGAAGCCTGCACGTGTCCGAGAAATGCTGGATGTCCCTGAAGATCAGCGGCCTGTCCTGAGGCTGGTCAGGTAAGCAGGAGCTACGTTCTGGCATTCGCCAGCCCATCAGTCGACAACTCCCAGTCCGCCTCCGGGGGCCAACCCTCGCAGGCGGACTTCAGGGAAGGTACTTGAGCCTCACAAGCAGGTCTGGCGCGATCTTTCACGGGGTTGCCCGGAGCACGGTAGGCGTGTGCCCGACCAGGAGCGAGCCGGTCGGGCCCTTACGGGTGGATGGGGTCTGCGGTCACTGCCTCCGTCACATAGGAAGGCAGCACCAGGCTGGTGCGCAGGGCCTCCGCGACTACGGCGAGTAGGTCCTCGCCTTCGACGCCGGCGGGGGCGGCGTTGCGAATCTGGGTCCATGCCTGTGCCGTCCGTACGGCGATCGCGAGGATCGTGTCCGGGGAGACGAGGTAGAGGTGGTGCTCCGCGGCAGGCACTGCCAGGTCACTCACCATCCAGCGACGGGAGACGACGAGGCTGATACTGCCGCTCGGCGGCTCGTCGACCCGCTCGTCGCCGGCGAGCTGCCGGAGCTGGCTGTTCGACTGCCGGATGTACTTGAGGCTGACGCCTCCTTCGGACTTCTGCTCGCTCTTGGCCTCGACCGTGATCCAGCAGGACGGCCACAGCCACGCCGCGTCCGTGCGTCCCTGGCCCAGCGGCTTGAATGAGCGGGCACCCAGCAACTCCCCCAGTGAGACCAGGCCCGCCTCGTATTTCACGGAGTACTGCTCGCGGAGGTTAGCCAGCATCTCGTTGACGAACAGGTCCAACTTGGCGGCCGTCTTCAGCTTCGGGGACGACCGGTACGCCTCGGCGACGGCCGCCACGGCCTCCGTGTCCACGGTACTGAGTTCCGGCTCGGCCTCCGCATGGCCCTCTAGCTCCCGCAGCCACGTGGTACCGATGGCGGCCTTCCGGGCCCGCTCCAGCAGCTGCTCGGCGCGCGCCGCTGCACCCGGCGCGCCGGTGGCCAACCGAGCCCAGACCGACCCGAGGTAGGCCCACATCGCTTGGTACGGGCGCAGCTCGTCCCCGGGCAGGAGGTCGAGGACCTGTACCGCGCCGCGGGAAGCGGTATCCCAGTCTTCCAGCCAGGCGGCCTGCCATGCCATGACCTCGTGCTCGGCGCTGGCGGCCAGCTTTCCCACATAGGCGGGAACCTGCTTGACGCACTCGGAGCGGCGCTCGACGATGTACGGCTCGGCTTCCTCCTGCCACAGCTGGTCGCGGTCGAGAGCGCTACGTGCCAGGGCGACGAGATCCGATGGGGGCACCTGGCTGTTGTCGCGGCCGAAAGCGATTTCCGCCTGAAGCTCGGGCGGGAGTCCCTCGCGGACGTCGAGACGGGAGAGGAAGCGCTGGAGTTCGCGACCGGTGACGATGACCAGCGCGAAGTCACGCGGGCCGCGGGTGCAGCGGCCCGCGCCCTGGATGACGCGGGTGCGGACCCGTTCCAGTGCGACACGGCCGGCGCGTAGCCGGTTCTGGAGGAACTGGTCCTGGAAGTGAAGGGTGTCGGGGAGGTTGTGCAGCAGGATGATGCTGCACGACTCGTCGGGGAGATCATGCCGTCGAAGCGGCTTGGAGCGAGCAGCATGCCGTGGTCTGCGGTCTTGAACGGCTGGAGGCCGTCCAGGGTGTTCCCGGGCCGGAATCGCTCAGTGTGCGGCACTCCCAGGGTGTCGGCGATCATCGTGGCCGACTTCCCGTCGGGCGTCAGCACCACGCTCTTACCGCGCAGGCCAATCAGCTGACCTACCAGCCCTCCCTTGCTCTCGGGATTGGCGGGGACCTCGGCGGTACCGGGCTGCGCTGCCTGCTGACTGGCGTTGGTCTCGTGAAGCCCGACGTGGCCGAAGGGGTCGTCGTCCGACTCGGCCAGGTCGGGGAAAACGAAGAAGCGTCGGCCGCTGTTCGCCCGAGAGCATCGCCTTGGCCTGCGCGGCGTCCAAGCCGAGGTCTGCGGCGACCTCTGGGTCCTCGAGGTGGGCCTCGGCCTCTTCGGTGACGATCACGGGTGCTTGGACGGTGCGGCCGAAGACCCACTGCTGGGCTTGGTTGATCGCGTGGCCCGCCAGGACGTGCGCCGTAGTTCCGTGCGCGTAGTGACCGCGGTAGACCTCCACGTGGTGGTCGTCGCCGGCCAAGTCGCTGACCGTGCCACCCAACACCGTCGCGCGTACGACCTTGGCCGTCTTGCGCAGGCGCCTGACGTCGTGCGGCTCGGAGATCTTCAGTGGCCTGCCCTCGGCGTCGCTCTGACCGCCGATCCAGTGGGTGAAGCGGCAGCCCTGCCGTGCGAACGAGGACACCTCGGCGGTGAACCCGGTGCCTTTCTGGTCGCGGATGACCGCCAGGAACAACCAGGGGTCAGCCTCCGGGAAGGCCTCTCTGGTGAGCGCCGTCGCCGCCATCAGACGGCGGAACAGCCCCGGCACGTCCCACGTGCCCGCGCCGGTGAAAAGTGTTCCCTCTTCGGCTTCCGGGGCCGGTTCGACGCTCTCCTCGGTCTCCGGGTGCAGGTCTGCGCGGACCCGGTTGGCCCTGTTCTTCTGCTGGACCACCCGCACCCCGCCGTCAACGAACTCCACATCGTCCAGATGTAGATCGTTGAGCTCTTCCGGCGTGGTGTCCGTCATGGCCAGCAGCAGAAGGACCCGGAATGGATGCAGGTCCATGTCGTCCGGGAACAGCAGTTGTGCGACCTCACTGCTCAGTGAGCGGACCCCGGGAGGCAGGACAGGACGACCGTCAGGCGACTTTGTGGGCATCAGGTCACGCACTGGCTGCGGCCACCACTTCAGGGCATGAGGCAGGTTCTCCTCGAGGACCTGGGAGTTGAGAAGCCTCGCCCTGGCCGCCCACACGAGATTGGCGGGCTCGTTCCACCCGCCCTCCCGCGGATCGACACCGGCCGCCAGCAGTTCCCGTCCCCGGGCCAGGCGCTCTTCCAGCGCGCGGAGGCCAGCCCGAGCCGCGTCCCGCAGTGCGATCCGCTCAGCGTTGTCGTACTCGTCCAACGGCTCGATGGGCGGCCTCCGGTAGGCCGCGGGCGCCTGAGCTCGAAGCCGTAGATCCTCGGACACCGCCGCATCGACAGCAGCCCGGTTCCCGACCAAGGCCAGCACGGCGGTCGTCCGAGAGTACGGAACGGGGGACTCCAGCCCGTACTCCTGGCGCATGGATGCCTCCCACGCGTACATGACCTGCACAAGATCGACCGCTTCGCTGTCCAGCCGAACCTCCTCCGGGGCCAGGCCCAGCGACGGAACATGCTCGTCGACGAACTTAGCGAGCCCCGTCACCGCGTAGGCATAGCGTCGGCCGCCGCCACGGAGCGCCGTCGAGTGGACGAGCTTCAGCCACTCGTCGGCGAGCTGGGCAACCAGGTCCGAGCACCGGTAGGCACGCGGATCGATGGAGATCTCGTGCGACGGCGCAGGTCTTCGAGGCCGGCGGCCGGGGTTTCGGGGTAGAGGGTGAGCATCGGCAGCGGCGGGTGGCCGGGCAGGACGATCTGCTGGAGCATCACCCCGTAGATGCCGCCCTCGGGTTCGGGGCCGGACGGGTCGATGCCGAGATCGTCCAGGGTGATGACCTGGATGCCGGGCGCGTCCGGCTCGTCGTCGGGATGGGCGCCCGCGGCCCAGTACTCGAGGGCGTCGTTCAGCAGTTCGGTGGCCTGGGTCTCGGTCATCGCCTTCAGCAGGACCAAGCCCGCCCGGGCGCGGTCCGGGTCGTTCCCGGCGTCGTGCGCCGCCGCCCACCAGGCCCGGGTGGGCTCGGAGACGAACATGCCGGGCCCGACCAGGCGCGTGAGCGGGTTGTCGAACGCGGCGCTGGCGAGCGCCGCGACGGTCGGCCGGTCGGCGACCAGCACGGGGATCGCAGAGGCCTGGCAGGGCCGGCAGCCGGCTCGGCACGCGGCCACGACGGCAGCGGCCAGGCGGGTGTTGACCGGCCGGCCTGCCGCGTGCGGCAGGGTCTTCAGCACGGTGAGGTCGGGGCCCTGGTGCCGGTGGCCGGTGCCGCCTGCGGCCGCCGACAGAGACATGCCGGTAGCGGCCTTGCGCCTGCGGGCGGCGGCCTTCTGGGAACGGTTGTACTTGGGCATCGCGAGTCTCCTCCAGCACGCACGGTGAAGAGGGGACGGTCCCGTGACCCGACCCCGGTGCGCGATGGACTCAGCGAGCAGGGGGTGGTGGACTAGCGACCTGGTCTTGAGATCTGCGGTCGCCACGTGAGGTGCGTTGCGTTTTAGTTTTGGCGTGGTTGTTGCTGCGGGTGGTGACGTAACGCCGGCTCGGCGGTCTGCTGACGGTATGGGTGACAACCGACTGCAGCCGCTGGTCCTGTCCGACCTGGAGCGGCTGACCTTGCAGGGATGGGCGAACCGTCGCAGGACCGCCCAGGGGCTCGCGACGCGGGCGCGGATCGTGCTGGCGTGTGCGGAGGGCGGCAGCAACATCGCGGTGGCCGCCCGGCTGGGAGTCAACCGGGGGACGGTCAACCGATGGCGGGCACGGTTCCTGCGCGACCGCCTGGATGGTCTGGCCGACGAGCCGCGGCCCGGCGTTCCGCACACCATCACCGACGCCCAGGTGGAGGAGGTTGTGGTGCGGACCCTGGAGGAGGTCCCGAAGGGTGGCACGCACTGGTCCAAGCGAGAGCTGGCCCGCAGGGTCGGCATCTCGCCGTCCAGCGTGCTGCGGATCTGGCACGCGTTCGGCCTTCAGCCCTGGCGCACCGAGGTGTTCAAGGTCTCCCCGGATCCGCTGCTGATCGACAAGATCCGGGACGTGGTCGGGCTCTACTTGGCTCCGCCGGCGAACGCGGTGGTGTTCGCGGTCGACGAGAAGCCGCAGATCCAGGCGCTGGAGCGGACCGCGCCGGTGCTGCCGATGCTGCCCGGAGTGTCCGAGCGCCGCAGTTTCGACTACGTCCGCCACGGCACCCTGGACCTGTTCGCGGCACTCGACGTCGCGACCGGGAAGGTGATCGGGAAGGTATCGGCCCAGCACCGGGCGGTGGACTTCCGGGACTTCCTCGACGAGATCGACCGCCAGACCGAGCCCGGTCTGGCGGTCCACGTGATCTGCGACAACCTCTCGGCCCACAAGGCTCCCGTGGTGCACCGCTGGCTGCTGGCGCACCCGCGCTTCCAGTTGCACTTCACGCCGACGTACTCGTCGTGGATCAACCAGGTCGAGCGGTGGTTCGCCGAACTGGAGCGGCGCTGCCTCGAACGCGGGGTCCACTGTTCGCTGGACGATCTCAAGGCCAGTGTCGAAGGCTGGATCAAGGTCTGGAACGAGAGCGCCAAGCCGTTCAAGTGGACCAAGACCGCCGACCAGATCATCGACCGGATCTGCCGCTACTGCTCACGTATCTCCGAACCAGGTCACTAGCCGCGGGCCGCCCGGACCTGGTCCGCAAGCTGGTGCTGATCAGCACCGGAGTCTGCCGCGACGGCGGGACCGAGGCCGACCTGGCGATGGTTGACGATGCCAACACCGGTCTACTGGAGTCGATGTTCCGCCCGCAGCACGAGCCGCTCTCACCCGACGGGCCCGGGCACTTCCCGGTCGTCTTCGAGAAGTGGCTACAGATGTGGCGCGAGGAGCCCGACATCGGGCTCGACGCCCTGACCGGGCTGCCCATCCCGGTGCTGGTGATGCAGGGTGACGACGACGGCGTCCGGATCGAGCACAGCGCCGCCATGGTCAAGGCGCTGCCAGACGCCCAACTCGCCGTACTGCCCGGTACTTCGCACACGGCGCCAATCGAGAAGCCCGAGCTGGTTAGCCGGCTGCTGCTGGACTTCTTCGCCGCCGAGCAGCCGGCCCGGCACCTGCCGCTCGGCGCCCTGAAGGCCTGAGTGGCTGTTGTTGTTCCGATCTTGAGGAGCGTTGGTCGAACGGGAGTCTCGATCGGGTGATCGCGGTGGGTGGCGGGCATGAAAGCAGGGCTTCGTGGTAGCTCGGAGGGTGTCTACGCCAACGAGCGGTCCAGGAGACCCTGGTGCTGCTGTTTTTCGCAGTTGCGGCAGCGGAGTCCAGTCCGGACACTCTCGAGTGTGACTGCCTGGCTCACCGGTTCGGAAACGCCGGCGACAACGGGATGCGCGAGCGTCGCTACCCCACCGACATGTCGGACGCCGAGTGGGCGGTGGTGCGGTCGCTGCCGCCGGTGCCGGGATGGCTTCAAGGACGGGGCGGGCAGCCGGAGGCGGACTGCCACCGGACGATGCTGGACGCCATCCACTACCTGGTCGATAACGGAATCAAGTGGCGGGCCACGCCCGGCGACTTCCAGGGGTGGAGGTCGGAACCGCGCAGTCCGCTGGTGGTCAGCTTGATGGCCACGTCGGTCGGATCGTTGATGACCGGATCGGGAACGCTGATGACGCGGACATCTCGCCTGCCGTGCCAGGTCAAGGCCTTCATCATCACTCCTCGCTTCGCGGGGGCGTGCTGAGGCCCTTTCCGGCCTGTGTCCCACATCGCGGCGCGCGAAACGGGCATATCGGCCGTACGTCGCGGCAGCATCGCCGCCCCGGGGCCGACCGAAGCGCCTGCTCCAGCCGGCCCCGGCGACCGGCAGGCTCAGTGCGCCCCGGCAGGGAAGCGTTCCCAGACCCGGTGCGTGCCCAGTTGCTCCACCAGGGCCGCGACGGCCCGTGCTGCGTCGGTCTCGGTGAAGACGCCGGGTGCCTGTGGGTCGATCCCGGACGCCGCCCACAGTGCGCG
>NZ_JBIWAP010000072.1:0-21956 GCF_044760075.1 Kitasatospora sp. NPDC098663
GACCTGCGCGATCTGGCACAACGACCACACCGGCCAGCCCGTCATGCGCTCACTGACCGCCTACGACCACTAACCCTTCGCATCACTCATCTAGGGTCGACGCCAGGAGGTGGAGCATGCGGGTGGGCCTGCACGCGCTCGGCATCGGCGACGGCGCCCGGCCGGAGGTGATCCGGGCCGTGGCGGTGGCGGCCGAGGCGCACGGCTTCGCGCGGCTGTGGTGCGGCGAGCACGTGGTCCTCGTCGACGAGCCCGACTCCCGCTACCCCTACTCCGCGGACGGCCGGATCGCCGTCCCCGCGGACGCGGACTGGCTGGACCCGCTGCTCGCCCTGGGCTTCGCCGCGGCCGTCACCAGCCGGATCGAACTCGCCACCGGCGTGCTCCTGCTGCCCGAGCACAACCCCGTCGTGGTCGCCAAGCAGGCCGCCACCCTCGACGTCCTGTCCGCCGGCCGCTTCGGCCTCGGCGTCGGAGTCGGCTGGTCGGCCGAGGAGTTCGCCGCGCTCGGCGTCCCCTTCGCCGCACGCGGCCGCCGCACCGACGAGTACCTCGCCGCGATCCGCACCCTCTGGGCCGACGACCCGGCCTCCTTCGCGGGGGAGTTCACCCGCTTCGACGCGATCCGGGTCAACCCCAAGCCGCTGCGCGGCGCCCGGCTGCCGGTCCTGGTCGGCGGGAACGGCGACGCCGCGCTGCGCCGTGCGGCGGCCCTCGCCGACGGCTGGTACGGCTTCAACGTGCCCGTGGCCGACATCCCGGCACGCGTCGCCGTCCTGGCCGACGCGTGCGCCCGCCGCGGCCGCGCCGTCGGGGACCTCACGGTCGCCGTCGCGCCGAGCGACGCCACCCCGGAAGACCTGCCCGGGCTCGCCGCAGCGGGCGTCACCGAACTCGTCGTCGTCGCCGCGCCCCCGGCGGCTCCCGGCGAGGCCGCCACCTGGGTCGCCGAACTCGCCCGCAGGTGGATCCGCCCGGGCGGATGACCCGCGCGCACCGCCGGCCACCTCCTGCCGACCAGGGCGCCGCTCCCCCGGAGCCACCTCACCGCCACGGCGTCCTCCGGCGGCGCAGCCGGTTCGTGTACGCGATGGTCGGACGGGGGCCGACCCCACACAGCGTCACCCACCACCATCGAGAACGTGGACGGCAACCACGTCATCCAGGACCTCGACGGCGGGGTCCGGGCCAAGTCCGCCTTCCGGCAACGAAGTCGATCGGGCGTCGGCGGTGCCGACCGCCGCCGCGACCCGCCCCGGGGGCCGAACCGCGCTCGCTCCACCCGTCGGCAGTGAGCCGGTACACCGTCAAGTCCGCTCAGGTGCCGAAGCCTCACGCACACCGCCGTCCCCGTCGACGCCCCGACCGCCGGGCTCCGACCGGTGGGGATATCCCCACCCCCACCCCACCAGCGGCCACCATGGTTCGCCTGCACCCGACTTCCTAGCGTGGATCACACCGACGACTTCATGCAGGAAGGCCCCACGATGGCACGCCGCTCGCCCGAGCCCAGCACGATCCCGAACGACCCGACCACGGCCCCCGCCATCCACCTGCGCGGCGTCCACCGCACCTACCGCAGCGGCCGCACCGCGGTCCACGCCCTGCGCGGCATCGACCTCGCCCTCGCGCACGGCACCTTCACCGCCGTGATGGGCCCCTCCGGGTCCGGCAAGTCCACCTTCCTCCAGTGCGCCGCGGGCCTGGAGCGCCCGGACTCCGGCGAGATCCGCCTCGGCGGCCAGGACATCACCGGCCTCAACGAGAACCAGCTCACCAGGCTGCGCCGCACCCGGATCGGCTTCGTCTTCCAGTCCTTCAACCTGCTCCCCTCGCTCACCGTCGAGCAGAACGTGCTGCTGCCGCTGCGCCTGGCCGGCCGGCGCCAGGACACCCGGCAGGCCCGGGAACTGCTCGCCCAGGTCGGCCTGGGCGAGCACCACGCCCGGCGCCCCGGCCAGCTCTCCGGCGGCCAGCAGCAGCGCGTGGCCATCGCCCGGGCGCTGATCACCCGCCCCGACGTGGTCTTCGCCGACGAGCCCACCGGCGCGCTGGACACCCGCACCGCCCACGAGGTGCTCGGCCTGCTGCGGCACGCGGTGGACGCCCTGGGCGCCACCGTCGTCATGGTGACCCACGACCCGGTGGCGGCCTCGGCCGCCGACCAGACCCTCTTCCTCCTCGACGGCACGCTCGCCGACCGGCTGGAGCGCCCCACCCCCCAGGCTGTCGCCGACCACCTGGCCGCACTGACCGCCCGCACCACCCAGCCCGCCCCGACCGCCCAGCCCGCCCCGACGGCCCTGACCGGCCTGACCGCGCGCCAGGCCGCCCCGCTGGGAGCCACGGCATGACCAACGGCCTGGCCCGCGCCTCGATCCGGTTCCGACCCGCGTCCTTCGCCGGCACCCTGATCGCCCTGCTCCTCGGCTCCGCCGTCATCACCGCCTGCGGCCTGCTCCTGCAGACCGGCCTGACCGCCAAGCTCCCACCCGCCCGGTACGCGAACACACCCGTCCTCGTCGCCGGCGACACCACCGTCCGCACGACGTTCACGGCCGGCGGGGAGACCTCCCAGGCCCAGAGCACCCCGCTGTCCGAACGCGCCCGCCTGGACGCCACGACCGTCGCCGCGATCGCCGCCCTGCCCGGCGTCGCCGCAGCCCGCCCGGACAGCGCCTTCCCCCTCCCCGCCGCCGACGGCCACCCCGCGCTCACCGGCCGCGACTTCGCCGCCCTCGGCATCGCCGGCCCCGCCGACCGCCTCCTCGAAGGCCACCCGCCCGGCCCCGACGAAGTGGTCCTGGACACCGACACCGCGCACGCCGCCCACCTCGCACCCGGCGCCGGCCTCACCCTCACCGCCCCCGGCGCCACCGCGACCTACCGCCTCGCCGGCCTGGCCGCCGCCCAACCCACCGGCCCCACCGCCTGGTTCGCCGCCCCCACCGCCGACCGCCTCGGCGGCCACCCCGGCCTGATCGACGCGATCGCCGTACAGCCGCGCCCCGGCACCAGCACCACCGACCTCGCCGCCCAGGTCCGCCAGGCCGTCGGAACCGGCGCCGACGTCCTCACCGGCGACGACCGCGCCGCCGCCGAACAGCCCTCCCTCGGCCTGGCCCGCGAACTCCTCTACGCCGTCGGCGGCAGCTTCGGCGCCTACGCCGCCATGACCGCGATCTTCGTCGTCCTGAGCACCGTCGCACTCGCCACCGGCCAGCGCGCCCGCGAGTTCGCCCTGCTGCGCGCCATCGGCGCCACCCCGCGACAGATCCGCCGCACCATCGCCACCGAGGCCGCGCTCGTCGCCCCCCTCGCCGCCGCCCTCGGCATCCTGCCCGGACTCGCCTTCGCCCGCTGGTGGTTCGACGCACTGGTCTCACGCGGCGCGATCCCGGCCGGCATCCACCTCGACATCGGCCCGCTGCCGATGCTCGCCGCCGTCCTCACCTGCACCCTGTCCGCACTGACCGCCGGCTTCCTGGCCGCCCGCCGCCCCTCCAAGCTGCGCCCGGGCCAGGCACTGGGCCAGGCCGCCGTCGAACCCGGCCTGCCCGGCGTGGTGCGCACCGCGTTCGGCCTGCTCCTGGCCGCCGGCGGCGTGACCACCGCCGTCCTCAGCTCCGCCCTGGACGGCTCGAAGGCCGCCGCCAGCGCCCAGGGCACCGTCATCTGCTTCATGATCGCCGTCGCCCTGCTCGGCCCCTGGGTGGCCCGCCTGGCCTCCGCCGCCCTGGGCCCGGCCCTGCGCACCGGCGGCGCACCCGGCTCCCTGGCCGCCGACCACACCCGGGCCAACGCCCGCCGCCTGGCCTCCGCGATCACCCCGATCGTCCTGGTCACCGCGTTCTGCGGCACCCTGCTCTTCATCCAGAGCACGATCAGCCACGTCAGCGGCGAGAACGTGCGCAGCGGCATCACCGCCGAGCACGTCCTCGCCCCCGCCGACCACAGCCCCGGCCTGCCCCCCGGCACCGCCCAACGGGCGGCCGGCGTAGCGGGCGTGGACGCCGCGGTGGGCGTCCTGCGCACCTCGGTGCTCTACAGCAGCAGCAAGGCCATCGGCACCGCCACCGCGCTGGGCCTCGACGGCGACCCGGCGGCACTGTCCAAGGTGCTCGACCTCGGGGTACGGCAGGGCTCGCTCGCCGACCTCGGCCGCACCGCCGACACCGTCGCGCTGGACACCGGCCTGGCCGACGCGATGGACGCCCGGGTCGGCGACCGGGTACCGATCTGGCTCGGCGACGGCACCACCGCGCACCCCACCGTGGTCGCCACCTACGAGCGCGGGCTCGGCTTCGGCCGGGCCCTGCTGCCGCGGGCCGCCGTGGCCGCCCACGTCAGCGCCGGCTACGACAGCCAGGTCCTGGTCACCGACCGCCCGGACGCGGACCGCGCCGCCGTGGCCGCCCAGCTGCGCGCACTGGCCGACGGCGCCACCGTCACCGACCGGGCCGCCTTCATCGCCCACGCGGACCTGATGACCGAACTCAACGCCTGGGCCAACACCGTGATGGCCGCCGTCCTCGGCGGCTTCGCCGCGATCACCGCCGCCAACACCCTGGTCATGACCGCACTCGACCGGCGCCGCGAGGTCGCGCTGCTGCGCCTGGCCGGCACCACCCGGCGCCAGGTGCGCTCGATGATGCGCTGGGAGGCCCTGCTGGTCGCCGCCACCGGCCTGGCGATCGGCGCGGTCATCTCCTGGCTCACCCTCGTGCCGGTCACCCGGGCCGTCGCGGGCACCTCGCCGTACGTCCCGCCGGGCCTGGCGCTCCCGCTCGCCGCCGGCGCCGTGCTGCTCTGCCTCGCCGCGACCGGCCTGCCCACCCGGGCCCTGCTGCGCGGCCGCCCGGCGGTGGCTGGCGGCGGCCCCGCGTAGCGCCCGCCCGGGCCCTACGGCACGCGCGCCGCGGCCGTGCCCGCCGTCCGCCGGCTTCGAGTCCGGCCGGCGGACGCCGGGCACGATCGAGGCAGAGGACGCCGATCTGACCGATGGTCATGCCGAACGCCCCAGGTCGGTGATCCCGGAACACCCGGGGCGGGAGCCCTGCCGCCTCCTGCCGCTTGGTGCGCGCGGGGGGATCCGCCGTGCGCACCGTCAACCCGCCGGCTTCCTGCATGTTCATGGACCCATCGTGGCAGCACCTGAGCGTCGGCCCGGACGACCGCCCCGCCCTCCGCGTCGGGATCGGCGCCGGGGGCGTGGAGGCGGACCGGCGTCGGCGTCGTCTCGCCGAGGGCGGTGGGATCCGCTCCGCCGGTCGCGATGGCGGGTGGCGCCGTAGCCGGTAGGTGGAGCACGGCGTCGGCAGGGGCCGTCTGCGCGGCGGCGGTGCAGGTCAGCACTCCGTTGTGCAGCACCAGGCGGTAGCGGGTGCCGGTGTCGGTCAGGTCGAGGTCGAGTGCGAGGTGTTCGCGCCAGCAGTGCCGGCTGTTCACGCGGACCGCGAGGGCGTCGAGCACCTGTTCCGGTGTGAGCTGGGCGAGTACGTCGGGCGTGACGGGCGACACGGGGGTGCCGAAGCCGCCGTGGCGCAGCTCGTACGCTCCGGAGAGGTAGGCGCAGCGCCAGGTGCCGTTCTCCGCACCGTAGCCGAGCTGCTCGTAGGTGTCGGCGAGCAGTTCCCGCGCGGCCTCGTGGTCCGGCTGAGCGAACACCACGTGGTTGAGCACCTCGGCGACCCAGCGGAAGTCGCCGATTCTGACGCCTCGGGCGGGACTTGGTCGTTCGCGACCGCACGTGAGGCGGCCGAGTTCCCCGTGGTCGAGTTCCCCGTGGTCGAGGTCCCAGAGGTCCCGGCCGCCCAGGCGCGCTCGGCGGCCGGGAGCGGAGCCGGGGCGTTCACCGGGCGTAGGCCACCTCGGGGAAGTCGGGGGAGGGGCCGTCGAGGAGCTGTCCGCGGTGGCGGAGGTGGAGGTCGAAGAAGGCGCGCGGGTAGGCGCGTTGGAAGGCCTGTGCCCGGTGGCCGGGGATCGTTCCGACCTCGTCCTCCAGGTCGGGCGGTGACATGCCCAGGAGCGGGGCGATCAGCGGCAGGATCAGCTCGTCGTCGCCGAAGGACTGGTGTGCGGCTCCCCGTACGGTCAGGTGCAGGCGCCAGCCGCGCAGGTGCGACCAGAACGTGCGCAGGGCGGGGTTGTTGTCCATGCCGCCCTTGCCCGGGGTGTCCACGACCAGGAACGGGCGGTCGAGTCCGGCGGTGACGACGGGGCCGGCCGCGCCGCCGTCCAGGCTCGCTCCGGCCGTGATCCGTCGGTCGGTGTGCATGGTCGCGGCGGTGGTGGCGCCGCCCAGGGAGTGGCCGAGCATTCCGACGCGCTGCAGGTCCAGTGCCCGGCGCAGGCCGGCGGGCAGCGGGGCGGGGCGGGCGCCGGGGTGGCCGCCCGAGTACAGGACGGCGAGCCGGTCCAGGACGAAGCGGATGTCGGCGGTGCGGACCGCGAGGGCCTTGGCGGAGTCGCCGATGCCGCCGGGTGGGCTCGTCTCGACGCGTCCGCCGGGGAAGGCGACCGCCGCCGCGTCGTAGGTGTGGTCGACGGTGACGACCAGGAAGCCGTGGCTGGCGAGGTCTTCCACGACGCCGGTGCCGAACGAGCGCGACGCGTCGGCGCCGGGGGAGTAGAGCACGACCGGCAGGGGGCCGGGCGGGCCGCCGACGGGGGCGCCCTGGTGGCCGTGGGTGTTCCCCAGGTGTACCCGGCCGGGGGGCACGCCGAGGAGGTCCAGGTACCGGTCGGCCGCGGCGGCGGGCATCCAGGGCGCGGTGGTGCGGGCCGTGCCGCCGCGGGCGGGGTACCAGATGCTGATCATCAGCTCGCGGCAGGGGCGGGAGGGCACCCAGGGGTCCGGCCGCGCGGTGTCGGCCAGGTGCAGCGCGACCGTGCCCACCGGGTACGGCCCGTCGGGGGCGGGCAGTTGGAACCGCACGGGTTCCTCCTGCCCCGGGTGTGCGACGGCCGCCGGGCGTGCGACGGCCGCCGGCGCGAGCGGGCCCAGGGCCGTGGCGGCGACCAGTGCGGTGCACGAGGACAGCAGAGTTCTCCGGTTCATGCGCTCCACTGTCGCGCCCGGCGGGCCCGGCGGCTTCGCCTGCGGGGAGGAGCCCGGTGTCAGCCCAGGAGGGTAGGGCGGGCATCGGCCGCGCGGATGACTCCGCCCGTGGGATGACGTCCTGCGGGCTGACGGGCCCCGGGCCCCGCTTGGATAGCGTGGCGGGCATGGGTGATGGGCAGTCACGGCCGCTGGTGGCCGGGCGTCTGCGGGACGGGCAGTGGCACGGCGTGGACACGGTCGCGGCCGTGCTCCTGGCCCTGGCGTTCGGCGCGGGCGAGACGCACCGCGGCGGCTGGGTGGCGGGGGCCGTGGCGGCGGCGGTGTGGCTGCCGGTCGCGCTGCGGCGAAGGCGGCCCGTCCGGGTGCTGTACACGGTCTTGGCCGGAGCGGTCCTCGCCCTGGCGTTCACCGGATGGGAGCAGTTCTGGCTCCCCGTCGGGGCGGTCCTGTACACGGTGGGGGCGCGGGAGGCCCGGGGCCGCTCCGTGACGGCGCTCGGCTGCTCGCTGGGCGCCGTCGCGGCGGCCACGGCCCTGGCACCGCGGCCGGTCCCGGTGCCGGCCTCCGGGGCCGCAGTTGCCGTTGGGGCCGCGGGGGGCGTCGTCTTCGCGTCGTTGATGATGACCCTGCCCTGGCTGGTGGGCACCGCGCTGAGGGAGCAGCGCTCGTACGCGGAACTCGCCGCCCGGCAGGCCGTGACGGACGAGCGCCTGCGGATCGCCCGCGAGCTGCACGACGTGGTGGCCCATCACCTGACGGTCATCGCGGTCCGGGCCGAGGTGGCCTGCGTGGTCGCTTCCGGCGACCCGCAGGAGGCCGGGCGCACCCTCGCACTGGTCGGGTCGGCGGGCCGCACGGCGCTCACCGAGATGCGCCGCATGCTCGGCGTCCTGCGATCGCCCGGTGACGGAGCCGAGTTGGGGGCCGCCCCCGGCCTGGCGGACCTGCCGGCGCTCGCGGCCGGTGCGGGCCCGCGCGTGGAGCTGTCCGTCGACCCGGGTCCGCCGCTGCCCCCGGGGGTGGAGCTGGCGGTCTACCGGATCGTCCAGGAGGCCCTCACCAACGCGGTCAGGCACGCGGGATCGGCGCCCTGCCGGGTGAGCCTGTCCCGGACGGGCCCCGGGGCGGTGGAGGTCGAGGTCGTCAACGACGCACCGCTCCGGACCCCGTCCCGCTTACCGTCCCGTTTACCGCTCCGGGTGCCGTCCAGGAGTTCCGGTGGCGGGCACGGGCTCGTCGGGATGCGGGAACGGGCGGCGATGTGCGGCGGGACCCTCTCGGCCGGACCCCTGGCGGCGGGTGGGTTCCGGGTGCACGCGCGCCTGCCCTGCGCACCGGAGGCGGCACGGTGAACCGGCCGGTCCGGGTCCTCATCGCCGACAACCAGGCGCTGTTGCGCACGGGCTTTCGGCTGCTGATCGAGAGCGTGCCGGACCTCACCGTCGCGGGCGAGGCCGCCGGCGGCGGGCAGGCCGTCGAACTCGCCCTGCGGCTGCGGCCCGACGTGGTGCTGATGGACGTACGGATGCCGGGGATGGACGGCCTGGAGGCGACCCGGCGCATCTGCGCGGACCCGGACGCCGCCGGTACCCGCGTGCTGGTCCTCACCACGTTCGACCTGGACGAGTACGTGTACGCGGCACTGCGCGCCGGGGCCAGCGGGTTCCTCCTGAAGGACATCCTGCCCGCCGACCTGCTGACGGCCCTGCGGGTGGTCGCCGCCGGCGACGCCCTGCTTGCACCCGCCGTCACCCGCCGTCTGATCCGCGAGTTCGCCGCACGCCGCGAGCCGTACCCGCGGCCCGCCCCGGAGCCGGCGGGCGTGACCCCGCGGGAACGGGAGGTCCTCCTGCTCGTGGCCCGGGGGCTGCCCAACCCCGCGATCGCCGCGCACCTGGGGCTGAGCGTCGCGACCGTCAAGACGCACGTGCGGCGGCTGCTGGCCAAGCTCCACGCCCACGACCGGGCCCAGATGGTCGCCATCGCCTACGAGACGGGCATGGTCACCGCGGGCGGGTACCCCCCGCCCGCATGCCCGCGCCCCGCCGGCCGCGACGGCGGACCCGAGCAGGACGTCCCCGGCGGTCCGTAGGCTCCGCACACGGCGTCCCCGCCGGCATCGTGCATCCGCTACACCCTGCAACTGGACACGGTGTCGCTGCCCAAGACGGCCAACCCCGAGCACATGCGCTCCAACGCCCAGGTCGGCTTCGAGGTCTCCGGCGCCGACATGGACGTCCTGCGAGAGCTGCGCGACGTGGACTACGGCGAGCACAACGTCTTCCCCGTCTACGGCCGTAAGCCCGGCTGAGCCCGTGCCAGGACGTCAGGACGTCAGGACGGTGCCGCCGCGGTGGCCGGCGCAGCCCTGACTCCTGCACTTCCCGGAGAGCGTCACGACCCCGGCTTGAGGACGACCCGGCCCACGAGGTCGGTGCTGTTCTCCAGCAGCGCGTGTGCCCGATCGGCCTGGGACAGGGGAAAGCGTGCGGCGATCCGGATGCCGATCAGCCCCCGGGCCAGCAGGTCCAGGACGTCGAGGGCATCGCGATGGCGGGCACCGCGCACACCGACGACCGTCATCTCCAAGCGGGTGAGATCGCTCATCGTGAGCGGCAGGTACCCGCCCGTGCGCTGGTTGCCGGCCGCCGGACAGATCGTGCCGCCCAACCGCAGGGCGTCGACCGCCAGTCGGAAGAGGTCCGCGTCACCGGTGAAGTCGACGGCGTGGTCGAACCCGGTCCCGGCGGTCCAGTCCCGCAGCTCGGCCGCAGCCGCCGCCCGATCGGCGGTGACCACCACGTGGTCCGCGCCCGTCTCCTTCAGGAGGGCGGCCTTGTCGGCATGCCGGGTCGTCACGGCGACCCGGGCGCCGGCCATCCGGGCCAGGCGGACGGTGGCTTCCCCCATCCCTCCGGAGGCGCCGCACACCAGCACGGTCTCACCGAGCCGCACGCGCAGCCGGTCCAGAACGAGGCGGTGCGAGGTCGCGTACGGCCAGAGCAGCACCGCCGCCTGCTCCAGGTCGACGTGTGCCGGCAGCGGCAGCCAGAGCCGCTGATCACGCACCAGGTACTGCGCGTACGAGCCGAGACCGGCGTGGCCGGGCACGTCGACTCCGGTCGACAGGTTGCCCAGGCCCCGGTAGGTCTGCGACGCGTACGGATTCTCCGGGTGCACCACAGCGACGACGGGATCCCCCGGCCGGAACCCGGCCACCTCGTCTCCCACCGCCATGACGGTGCCCGCGGCCTCGCGGCCGAGTTGCTGGGGCATCGGCAGCGCGCGCCGGCCGGGCAGCCGCTCCCCGGACAGCTGCCCCGAGCGGTACTTGAGGTCCCAGCCCGAGACCGAGGCGGTGTCGACGGCGACCATGACATCGCGGGGTCCCGGTGGCGGGAGCGGGTAGTCGGCATGGACCAACTCCTCGGGTCCGCCGTGTTCGAAGACCCGAACCGCCTTCGTGGTGGTGGGCAACTGGCTGTCGGTGGTCATGAGCGGGCCTTTCCGATGTTCCGATGTAGGGACCGGCCGGTACCCGGCCCGGAGGTTGCTCTGCGCGAGGCGCTCGGCCGCGCCGACCGTGCTGTCGAGCGCCTCGGCGGGCCCAGGGGTCTTTCTGCGGGCTCAGGAGTCCTTCGGCGGGATCACGGGCACGAGCAGGTACGAGGGGTGGCGGCCGCCGGTGTGCACCGTGTTGGTTCCCGTGGCGTGGGCCCGGTCGACGGGGTCGTCGTGCCGGAAGCGGGTGGGGTCGCTGCGGTCGGCGGCCTGGATCACGAGCCCCAGCCGGTGGCCCGCCGCGAAGACCCTGCTGGTGGGCAGGATCTCGACCGCCGCCTCGACCGGGACCCCGGGCTGGAGCGGGCTGCGGCTGTCGTGGCGGTGCACCGGACGGTAGGGCTCGGTCCGGGTCTCGTCGAGCTCGCGGTGCGAGACCCGCAGCCAGCCCTTCACCACCGGGCCGCGGTTCCCGATGCCCGAGGCGTCCTCGAAGGTCACCTCCTTGCCCTCGGCGTCGATGTCGATCAGCGTGACGAACAGGTCCATGTCCTCGGTGTCCGCGCTGACCCACACGTGCAGCGCGGACGGGCCGGTGAGTTCGACGTCCTCGGTGAACGGGGCGGTGAACAGCGTGACACCGCCGGTGGGTGCCGGGTAGTCGACGCGTGCCTCGGCGGCGGGTGCTTCGGTGTCCAGGGAGCCGCGCTCGGCGTCCAGGTACAGGCGGGTCCATACGGTGCGCGCGATCGGCCATTCGGACTCGGCGCGCACGAAGGAGCCGCGGGGGTCGCGGATGGTCAGGCGCACCGGCGGCTCGTCCTGCCAGGCCGTTTCGTCGCCGGCCACGAAGCGGTCCAGGAAGCGCTTCTGGTAGAGCCGGCTCTCCTCGGTGTAGAAGGGCGTGAAGTGGTTGCCGTCGTGGATCTCCAGCCACTTGTGCGCGGAGCCGGCGCCGAGGTAGCCCTCGACGTTGCCGCGCAGGTGCAGTGGATAGCCGGTCCAGTTGCCCGACGACAGCACCGGAACGGTGATCTTCGAGAGGTCGACCTCGCGGGCCCGGTAGTACGCCTTCAGCAGCGCGTGCTCGCGGAACTCGCCCGGCAGCCCGGCGTTGCCCTCCACGGCACGCTCCGGGTTGGGTGCGCCGGCGGGCAGGGCGCTCTGGTTGCCGGTGATCTGACGGGTCCACCACTCGTCGGTGAACAGGTTGCTCAGGATGCCGCCGTGGTGCGACCAGTCCCGGTAGATGTCGACCGCGCCCTCCCACGGCACGATCGCGGCCAGGTGCGGCGGCTGCAGCGCCGCGACGTGCCACTGTCCGACGGCGTAGTAGGAGATGCCCAGCAGGCCGACCTTCCCGGTGCTCCAGTCCTGCACCCCGGCCCACTCGATCGCGTCGTGGTAGTCCTCCCACTCGGTGGGCGAGAACAGCGCCATCCTCCCCTCGGAGCGCCCGGTGCCGCGCTGGTCGACCCGGACCACGGCGTAGCCGCGCGGCACCCACCATTCGGGGTTCGGCGTCTCCCAGGTCATGTGGGGGCCCTGCTCGTCGATCAGGCCGTAGGCGTGGGCGTTGAAGTCGGCGAAGTGGATGTCCTTGCCGTACGGGCCGTGCACCATCAGGACCGGGTGCGGGCCCGGCTGCGCGGGGCGGAACACGTCGGCGCGGAGCACGGTGCCGTCCCGGGTGGGGACCGGCACGTTCTTCTCGATCGTCATCTCGGTTGCTGCGGACACCGGGGCCTCCTCGGTCCTTGCCAGAATCTCAACTGCTTTATAAAGTACTTTACATCTACTGGGGGCGCAACGAGGAGAACGGCCATGACCGGCATCACCCATCTGCGCAGCATCGACATCGCGGCCACCGACCCCGCGGAGCTGTTGCCCTTCTACGAGCGGACCTGGGGTCTCGAACAGGTCCCCGACCCGACCGCCCCGGACGGGGGGATCGCCCTGCGGGCCCGCGGCACCGAACACCACGTGCTGCGACTGGTTCCGGGCGCCGGACGCGCGCTCGGGCGGATCGCGCTCGGCGCGGCGACGCCCGCCGACGTCGACCGGATCGCGGCGAAGGCCCGCGCGGCCGGCGCGGCCGTGCTCACCGAACCCGGCGTGCGGGCCGACGGCGGCTACACGGTCGAGTTCACCGATCCGGAGGGCCGCGTACTCGAAGTCGGCACCGGCCTGCCGGAGCACCGCGAACCCGCCCGCCGGGCCTTCGGCCCGGACCGGCTCAGCCACGTCGTGCTGAACTCACCCGACCTGGACGCCGCCAAGGCCTTCTACACCGACGTGCTGGGCTTCGCGGTCTCCGACACCTACGAGAACGACCTGATGGTCTTCCTGCGCTGCAACTCCCAGCACCACTGCGTGGTCCTGGCGCCGGGCGAGTGGGCCACGCTGAACCACGTCGCCTTCGAGGTCCGCGACACCGACGAGGTGATGCGCTCGCTCGGCCGGATGCGCAAGGCCGGATTCGACACCATCTGGGGCCCCGGCCGCCACGGACCGGGCGGGAACGTCTTCTGCTACTTCCAGGATCCGGTCGGCAACGTCATCGAGTACACCTCGGACCTGATCGAGGTCGGCCCCGACTGGCAGGCGCACGCCTGGCCGCGCACCCAGGAGAACGCCGACGTCTGGGGCACCAGCGGCGGCATCACCCCCGCCGTCGCCCGCGCGATGGCCAACCCCCCGACGGGAGCGCAGCGATGAAGGCGATCGTGATCGACCGGTTCGGCGCGCCCGAGGTACTGCGCACCACGCGGCTGCCCGATCCCGAGCCCGGCCCCGGCGAGGTGCGCGTGCGGGTCGGCGCCGCGACGGTCTCCCGCACGAAGGACGTCGCCGTGCGGGCCGGCCGGCCTCCCTTCGCCGAGCAGGTCCGCACCTTCCCGCACGTGCTCGGCACCGAGCACGCCGGAGTCGTCGACGCGGTCGGCGAGGGGGTGGACACCGCCCTGCTCGGCGCCCGGGTCGCGGTCACCTCGGCGCTGACCTGCGGGCGCTGCCGGTACTGCGCGCAGGGCCGCGAGGAGGCCTGCCCCGCATTCCGCCTGCTCGGCATCCACCGCCCCGGCAGCTACGCCGAGTTCACCGCCGTACCGGCGGTGAACGTCCAGGTGATCCCGGACGGGATCACCCTGGCCCAGGCGGCCTCACTGGCCGTCAACGGCGTCGTCGCCGCGGCGCAGCTGGCCGTGGCCGGCGCCGGGCCGGACACGACGCTGCTGGTGCTCGGGGCCGGCGGCGCGCTCGGCTCGACCGTCGCCGCGCTGGCCGCCTCCCGCGGAAGCCGGGTGATCGCGGTCGCACGGGACCCGGGCCGGCTGGCGGGCCTTCCGCTGACCGCGGCGATCGACTCCGGCACGCACGACCTGACCGGCCGACTCCGGTCCGCCGCCGGCGACGACGGAATCGACTGCGTCATCGACAACCTCGGAATCCCGGCGCTGTGGGACGCCTACCTGCCCGCGCTGGCGCGAGCTGCGGTGGTCGTCGTCTCCGGCGCGATCACCGATGACCCGGTGCCACTGCGGTTCCGGCAGCTGTACCTCCACAGCCATGCGATCGTCGGCGTGCGCACCGCCAACCGGACGCACCGCGATAACCTCTGGACCGAGGTGTCCGCCGGGTTCCGGCCGCCGGACGGCTTCGTCCACCCCACCCCCTGGGACCAGGCCGCCGCCGCCCACACCCGGATCGAGGCCGGAGGCGTCGGCGGCCAGATCGTGCTCGAGTTCCCGGGGGTCACCGAAAGGCCGCGCCGATGACCCGGAGAGAGACAGTGCCCCGCCGAGAACCGCACCCCGTCGCACCCCGCACCCGCACCGCCTTCCTGGTCCGGCTGCTGTCGAACACGCTCAGCCAGCAGGTGGAACGCGCCCTGAAACCGCTGTCGCTGACCCAGGCCCAACTCGCGGCCCTGGCCCAGCTCACCTTCACCGACGAGGGCTGGCTCTCGGGCGCCGAACTGGGCCGCCGGGCCGGGGTCACCGCGCAGGCCATGTCCGCCGCGATCACCGACCTGGAACGACGCGGCCTGGTGCGCCGCAGCCCGCACCCCACCCAGGGGCGCATCCAGCGGGTCCACATCACCGAGGACGGGGTGCAGTTGCTCGACCGGGCACAGCAGGCGACCGAGCCCGTCGACGCCCGCACACTGGCGCTGCTCACCGAAACCGAGCGCGACCAGTTCCGCAGCCTGCTGCTGCGCGTCATGACCGGCGCCGGGTGCGCGCCCACGGCGGAGGAGATGCCGGGCGAGTGAGTCCGGCCAAGTCCCGTCCGGGACGGCACCGGGGCCTGCCGGCCCCGACCACTACGAGCCGTCAACCGGCGCCTGGCGGGCGGCCGTCCAGACCCGGGCGCTGCGCAGCGAGGCCGGGTCGCCGCAGCCCGGCCCAGGTCATGCGTGCCGCCGGAGTGGAACCGCCGGAGGATCACCCGGGGGTTGACATCCCTTGGCGGAGCCTGTGCAGGAGCGCTCTGTGCCCGGGTCTGTGGGAAGGGGATCCGGCGGCCCACGCCTGTCGGGCGCCCGCAGGTTCCACCGGCGCTGTCGGTAACGGGAGTCAGGGTGGCCAGGCCGGTGGTCAGGCCGGGACGTGAGGGGGCCGGGAGAGGCGGGGCGGGCGATGAAGTGCGAGCAGGCGACCATGGTGCTGGAAGAGATGCTGGACCGGCTCGAACAAGGCCAGTGGCCGTTGACGCTGGTCGAGGAGATCCACCTGTTCGGGTCCTACAGCCGCGGCGCACTCGAGGTTGGCGATGTCGACGTCTGCGTCCAGCACACCACCGACGACCGCTGGCTGCGGCACTCCCTGCACGCCACCATCAACGGCAAGGACGGCTACGTGCCGATGCGGCAGGCGCTGCACGGCCGACGACGCGGCGTCAGCTTCCAGTTCCAGATGCGCAGCAGTCTCGAAGCGGACGGCTTCGACCTGCTCGCCCTGTGGCGCTGCGGCGAACCGGTTGGCCTCGCCCGCCAGCGCCTTGCCGGGATCCGCCCCGACCCCACGGCCGGCCGCGCACCGCGCGATCACGTCCTGCCCGTCTACGAGGCCATAGCCGATCTGCTGCCCCGGCCCGTCCGCATCGACCTGCACCGCCTGTGCACCACCGTCACCGCCACCGTCACCGCGTTCCCCCTGCCTGACGCCCGACCCCGTTCACCCCAGGCCCTGCGCCACATCGAGCGGCGCTGGGTTGCGACCAGCCCGCTGCGCCGCGCGGCCCTGGCCGCCCTGGCCCACTTGGAGGGCGCTGGTCACGCACTGGACCGCCTCGAACTTCACGGCGGCTGCCTTGACCACGAAGCGACCGATGACTCCGTCGACTGCTATGTGGACCTGCACTGGAACAACTGGACCGGCCTTGACCGCTACCTCGACGACGGTCAGGCATGGTTCGAGGTCCTGCCCGCCACACCCCGGGAACCCCTCCACGCCCTACATATCGTTCCCGTTCCCTTCCGGTAGCCGGCCCTGCCCGTCCCTGCGTCGGCCGCGTCGGCTTCGTGGACCCAGGCAGACCGAGCAGGGCAGACTCCCCTGGACGGGCGGGTGCTGACGCCGCGTCCATGGCCGGAGGGCACCTGTCAGTGCTGCCGGGTGGTGTCCGGGCCATGAGTCCCGCGCGTTGCCGGGCATTCGAAATCCCAGCGAACCAGGGATGTTGCGGCCGGTCTGCAGCCATGAGCAGCCCGTCGTCCCCTGGTGCGGCTTCGAGGACACGCTCGAGCACCGGGAAGCCTCGATCCGCGCGCATCGCCTCGAAGACGACGAGTGCGAAGGCGGCTGTACTGACGCCTGCGAGGAAGTCGCCCGCAACGGGACCAGCATCGGACACCTCATCCTGCGGCGCTGCGGATGCTCACCGGCAGCGACCCGAGGGGGCCGTGGACGCCGAATCCGGCGACCTGGAGAGCACCGCAGGATCTGTTTGCGAAGAGAAGCCTTGAGCTGCGCAGATGTTGCCAG
Organism: Kitasatospora sp. NPDC098663; assembly: GCF_044760075.1. Taxonomy (NCBI): domain Bacteria; kingdom Bacillati; phylum Actinomycetota; class Actinomycetes; order Kitasatosporales; family Streptomycetaceae; genus Kitasatospora; species Kitasatospora sp. NPDC098663. The sequence continues at coordinate 16,552 of NZ_JBIWAP010000072.1, forward strand.
ATCGTGCCCGCGGCGCCGGCCCGGCAAGGCATGATGAGGATCCTCATCGCACGGGGGCGCGGGATGCGGCGAGGACGCCTGCGCGGTGCCCGCGTCCCGGCAGCACCTCGGGAGGACCTCGTGTTCGATCAGCAGCACCCCCGCCCCTGCGGCAGGCCCACCAAGGCTGGGACACCGTGTAAGTCTCAGGTCTACGGCCGCGCCTTTGCCTGCAAACTGCACACCACCGACCTGGAGAAGCAACTCCTCGACGCCTACGAGCGAGGACACCGCGACGGCTACGCCCAAGGCCGCCAATCCGCCGAGGTTTCGGCCAAGCTCCACAGCGAACACCTGGAGCGGAAGGTCAAGACGCTGGAGGAGCAGCTCGACGCCCAGCAGCGCCGGTTCGAGGACCGCGGAGCGCAGGCTGTGACCGTGGACGGCTACGGCTACCGCTGGGGCGGCCCGGGCCGGTTGGAGGTCGGTGACCGTGTCCTGCTGCCGGAGAACTACGTCAGCGCCCTGCGCCACGGCTCCGGCCCGTTTCCTGGTACGGTCACGGCGCTGGGGACCACCTACTCCGGGGCTCTGAGCGCGATCGTCTCCCGTCTCCCCGACCAGCGGTCCGAGGACGCCCGGTAGCGGTTGTCCGGGGCCGGAAGCGCTGCTGGCCGGCCCCGCGGCCTCGCCGATCCCGGGGCGTTCGGTCCGTCGTCGGGTCGGCGTGCTGGCGGGGCGATCGCGGGCGTTCGGCGGGTCCACCCCCGGGTAACGGGCACGGCACCGGACGGCCGCCGCTACCGCGCCGACGATCCCGAGTTGCTCCGCTGGGTGCACATCGCCGAGGTGTACTGCTTCCTGACCGGCTACCAGGCCTTCGCCGCCGCCCCGCTGTCCGCCGCCGAGTGCGACCGCTACCTGGCCGAGGCGGCGTGCGTAGCCGAACGGTTGGGCGCCCGCGCGGTGCCCCGGTCCCGGGCCGAGGTCGCAGCCTATCTGGCCGGGATCCGGCCGCACTTGCGGGCTACACCACCGGCCCTGGACGTGCTGCGTCTGCTGCGGGGCTTCGGCCGCAGCAGACGCGAGCGTGCCGCCGTCCGGGTGCTGACGAACGCGTCGACCGGGCTGCTGCCGTCCTGGCCCCGGGGCGAAATCGCCGTCCGGCGGCCCTCGTTGGTCCGTGCGGCCTGGGACCGCCGCTGGCGCGGGCCGGTGGCCGGATCATGGTCTGGGCCTGCGGTCCCTCGCAGATCCGTGCCGCGGCCTACGCCCAGGCCACCGCCGCGGCCCGGACGGCAGGGGCCTGACGCGCCCAGGCGTCCGACCTCAGGGGTCCGCGCTCCTCGAAGAGCTCGGGCCCCTGGGACTTCGACGGACCTCGGAGCAGCGCGTGCGATCCAGCCCGCGCTGACAGCACTCTTTCTCACACGCGCCTGTCTGCGGGAATCGGGGACCGGAGCCGCTCTTCCCGGGTAGGCCGGCGAGAAGATCTACGTGGGCCGGCACGACCTCGGCGCGGCGGTCACGGAGATCCTGCGCCTGGCGCTCGGCGGGGTACCCGGGGCCGGCCGCGGCCCGGTGTCGGCCAGGTTCTCGAGGTCGCTCTCCCAGTACTCGGTCTCGCGGAGCCCACGGTGAAGAAGCATCTGGGCCGGGTCATGGCCAAGCTGGATCTGCGGGACCGGGTACAGGCGGTGATCTTCGCGCACGAGTGCGGGCTGGTCGAACCGGGGTAGGCGCGGGCGGCCGTCGGGCGGGGGCCGGCGCCCGACGGCCGCCCGCGGTGAGAGGGGACGGTCTCCCCGGCTGGGACGGTGCAGCCGGTCGGCACGCGACGACGAGCGCAGGACCGCGCGAGCCGCCCTGTCACCCGACACCTTCTCAGCCGGGGCTGGAGCGGCCGTGTCGCCAGTAGCCGTAGAACGCGATGTCCGACTTCGGCACCCCCCGGTCCCGTACCAGGTGCCGGCGCACCCCGGTGGCCAGGCCGGACTCCCCGGCAGCCCAGGTGTAGGAACGGCCCTGCGGCAGCGCCGCCTGCTTGACCGCGTCGAGTGTCAGTCGGCCGGGGAGAGCGGCGGAGCCGTCCCGGGCGATCCAGTGCACACGGACACCCTCGGGGGCGGCGACGTCCTTGCGGATGTCGGCCGTCTCGGGAACCTCCAGGAAGACCTCCGCGGCCAGGGAGGCGGGCGCGTCCTCAAGGATGGCGAGGACCGCCGGCACGGCGCTCTCGTCCGCGACGAGCAGTTGTCGTTCCGCGTCGGGCGGCGGGAGGTAGGTCAGGCCCATGTCGAAGACGCCCGCCGGGTCGCCGGGACGGGCGCCGAGCGCCCAGGCGCAGGCGACGGTGTCGCCGTGCAGGGCGAACTCGATGTCCAGTTCGCCGAGTTCGGGCCGGACCCGGCGGATGGTGTAGTTGCGCACCCACGGCCTGCGGGCCTTCGGCAGGAGCAGCACCTGCGCCATCCAGGCCTCGTTGGAAAGGGTGGGCATCGTGAGGCCGGCCTGTCCGGCGCGGGGGAAGAACAGCCGCACGGCCTGGTCGAATCCGGTCGGCAGCAGGTGTTCGAGCTCCGGGCCGGCCAGGGTGACGGTCGTGAAGTTGGGAGTCGTTCTGGCGGTCCGACGCACCTCCAGGGTGATCATGCGCCGGGACTTGGGTGACTGCACTTTGGGCAGCATGCTGGTTGCGGTGCCTTTCAGAGGCCGAGGACGAGCCGGGCGGACAGGGCCCGGGACACGCACGGGTACATGCGGCCCTCGGGGGCGCCGATGTCGTCCCGGTGCTCGGGTGTGCCGTCCAGGACGGTGATCTCACAACTGCCGCAGACGCCTTCGCGGCAACCGGAGGGGAGGGGGCGCCCGGCGTGGGCGAGGGCGTCGAGGAGCGACTCGTCGGCCGGTACGGCCACGGTGCCCCCGGAGCGGGCGCAGACCGCCTCGAACGCCGTGTCGGGGCCGAAGACCCGGGCCACCGGCTGGAAGCGCTCGGCGTGCAGTCGTTCGGCGGGGAACGCCGCCTCCGCCGCGGTCAGCATGGCCGCGGGACCGCAGCAGTAGACCGAGGTGTCGGCGTCCAGCGTGGCCGCGAGGGAGCCGAGGTCCGGCCTTCCCTGGGTTCCGGTCTCCACGATCCGCACCCGGTCCGGGTGGGAGCGGCGCAGTTCGTCGGCGAAGGGCATCCGGTCCGCCGACGGCCCCACGTACAGCAGGGTCGCGGGAAGTCCGGCGGACGCCACCGCGCGCAGCATCGGCAGCAGGGGCGTGATCCCGATCCCGCCGGCGAGGAAGAGGTACCGCGGCGCGGGGACGAGGGGGAAGTGGTTGCGGGGGAGGGAGACGCCGAGGGGGCGGCCCGGGCGCAGGAACCGGTGGACGTACTCCGAGCCGCCCCGGCTGAGCGGGTCGTACCGGACGGCGACGCGGTAGGCGCCCCGGTCGGCGGGGTCCCCGCACAACGAGTACTGCCGGGTCAGCCAGTTGGGCAGGGACAGGTCGATGTGGGCGCCGGGGGCCCAGGGCGCCAGCTCCCCGGCGGTGGTGCGCAGGGTGAGCGTGACGACGTCCTCGGCGACCCGGTCGATGTGCTCGACGACGGTCTGTTGCATGGGTGATTCCTCTGTGGGCCGATGCGGCCTGGTCGTGGCCGGGCGGACCGGTGGCGGGGCGGGCCGGTGGTCGGGCGAGCCGGTGCGAGGCTTCTCGGTGCTTTTCCCGGCGCCCATCGCCGCGTCGGGTCGGTGCCTTCGCGGCGCCTGGTCAGTAGAGCTTTCGGTAGCCGTCCTCAAGGGACCGTTCGAGGAGCCCCGCATCCACGTCGACACCGAACTGCGCGGCCGCGATCTCCCCCATCGACGGCATTCCCTCGGCGAGCGCCTGGCTGTCGGGGTCCCACAGCCGGGAGCGAATCAGCGCCCGCCCACAGTGGAAGTACGCCTCGGCCACCCCGACGACGATCGCGAGCTCCGGCTGCTTGGCCTCGGTGCGCATCCTGACCAGCACATCGGGTTCGTCGGTGACGTAGCCGCTGCCGTTGACGCGCAGGACCTCCCGCACGCCGGGGATCAGGAAGCACAGGCCGACGCCGTCGTTCTCGGCGAGGTTGCGGAAGGAGTCGGCGATCTTGTTGCCGGGGCGGTCCGGGAGGGCGAGCGTGTGGTCGTCGAGGACCTTCACGAAGCCCGGGTAGTCGCCGCGGGGCGAGCAGTCGGCGCGCCCGGAGGCGTCCGCCGTGGCCATCGTCAGGAACGGCGAATGGGCGATGAAGTGGCGGAAGTAGTCGTCGATACGATCCTTCAGTTTCGCCTCGACCATCGGCCCGGGCGGCCCGAGCCGTGCGAGGACCTCGTCCAGGGAGACCCGGCGGGGCCGCGTGAGGGTATGCGTCATGGTGCCTTCCTCCATCGGGATCCGGTACGCGGCAGCGGGTGCTCGGCTCCGCATCGCCGCAGTTCATGGCACTATTGTGAGCAATTACTCAGGTCGTGCGCTACTCGCTTTCACGGCCGCCCGCAGGAGGTGCCATGACGTCCGATCGCCGCGGACTTCAGCCACGTAAACAGCCCCGTCAGGTCCGGGCCGAGCTCACTCGGCAGCGCGTCCTCGACGCCGCTGCTCGCGTTTTCGCCGAGTACGGGTACGCGGCGGGGACCACCAACCGGATCGCGGAGCGGGCCGGGGTGTCGATCGGGTCGCTGTACCAGTACTACCCGAACAAGGATGCGATCCTGGTCGAGCTGCTGACCCGGCATCTCGACGCCGGGATGGCCGCCGGCCCGCTGGACCAGGACGAACTGCTGCCGGAGTCCGTCGAGGGCATCATGCGCTTCCATGTGCACAACGTGATCGCGAACCACGGCGACGACCCGCAGTTGCTCCGGGTGATGATGGAACAGGGGCCCCGCGCGCCGGAGTTGCTGGAGCGGGTCGCCGACAGCGAGCAGAGAAGGATCGCCTACGCCCGGAAGCTGTTCCGGAACCATCCGGACGTGCGGGTCGCGGACGTCGACATCGCCGCCCGTCTCGTCGTCTCCACGGTGGAGATGGTGGTGCACAGGGTGATGGCGGGGCCCGACCAGGTCGACGTCGCACGGTTCGAGGACGAACTCGTCACCATGCTCACCCGCTACCTGACCGGTGGGCCGACGGCAGGCGCTCCCGCGGCAACGCCCGGTGACTGACGCCCGGTCCGCGCGGGGCGGCCTGGTCGCCGACGTCGCCTTCGCGGGGATGGAGCGGGCTTAGGCCCAATGCCGGTGACTTTAGGTTGTTGCCGGCTGGGTGATTGTGACTGTTGCCGGTATTGGTGGTGGCCAGTTGCGGTGCTGGGCGCGTTTGAGGGGCCAGTTGGACATCTTGCGTTTGATGACGCGGGGGCAGGTCCGCTGTCGGCGTTGGGGCAGCAGGCGTTCGGCGATCTC